>NZ_JBEZZG010000014.1:0-155978 GCF_040639085.1 Nonomuraea sp. NPDC023979 | reverse complement strand
GTCTGTCCTGCCCCAACACCCCCCTAAACCCCTCGCCCCTCTCCCGGGGGCGCCCGCCCGCGGCCCCGCCCGGCCTGACCGCTGATGCCGCACCCGTGCCACGGGTGCGGCATCAGCGCGTTGACGGCCTGATGCGCCGCCGCCTGCCCGGCTCCGTGCTCACCGTGCGTAGCCTGGAGCTCCACGGCTTGACTACAAGTCAGGATATGTGGTCGTCTCGTCACTTCTATTCGTAACGGGATGACTTCGGGGGGTTTCGCGCCATGCCATGCCGGCACGCCGTGGGCCGCGTGCTCGCTTCCACGTCCATGGCGATCGCCGCTCTGGCGGCCACCCCTCACCCGGCCCCGGCACACGCCGACCCGGCCCGCCCAGCGGCCCAGCCTGCCCGGACGGAGGCCCAGACTCCCCGCGCCGGGACCGTGCCGCCGGTGCCCACGCCGGCCGGCACGCCGGTGCGGGTCGCGCTGGAGCCGTCGCCCGCCCTGGCCGACCCCGGCGACGGGCAGACCGGCCCGGAGGCCCCCGAGGTGACCACCCCGGCGGGCCCGGCGCTCGCCGACGCCGTCGAGGCCGAGGCCCGCGAGAGCGCCCGGGCGCCGGAGACGCACCCCCAGGCGGACGACGGGCCGGGCGACGACGGGCGGGAGAACGACGGGCCGAGCAACGGCGGGCCGGTGTCGCCGCGGGACGTGCTGCCCGCCGCCGACGGGGCCGCCCCGCTGGCGTTGCAGACCCCCGTCGCCGGGCTGTTCGGCAAGCTGGCCAAGCAGGTTCCCGGCCTGACGTACCGGCTGTGCGTGGAGAGCGGGCGGGTGCCCGTCTCCTGTTCGGGCCCGCAGCCGCTGGCCAAGCCGGTGGCCGCGGACGTGACCGGCGACGACAGGGCCGACGTGGCGGCGTACCTGCTGCCCGAGGCCGAGCCGGGGAAGTCCGCCGTCGGGCTCGGCTTCACGGTCAGGCGGCTGCCCGGCCGCCCGGCCGCCAGGGCCCGGGTGTGGGCCGAGTACGACGGCCGCGTCTCCGTGGGCTTCGGCGGCCTGCTGTCCGGCACCGACCGGGGCACGTTCACCGTCGACCTGTCGGGCGGCCATGTGAAGGCGAGCGTGACCCGTACGGACCCGGAGGCGTCCGCCACGACGGTGGCGGGGCTGACCGGGAAGGCGCTGGTGAGCCTGCGTCAGACGCCCGCCACCGGCCGTCTCACGGTGGACGCGAGCCTGGGCTCGCCGCGCCTGGACGTGACCGCGTCGGCCCCGGCCCGGGTGGAGGCGCTCGCGGTCACCGGCCGCCGCGTGACCCGGGCGGTGCTCGACCGGATGCCGAGGAGCGCCCGGGTGACGCTGGAGGGCGGCGGGGCGCGCTTCACCGCGCCGAGCCGGATCGGCCGCGCCGAGCTGCACGACCACCACTACAGCGAGGGCCGGCTCACCCGGCTGGCGAGCGTCGAGCTGCGCGACGTGCCGCCGGTCCTGACCGCCCGGTACGCGACCGAGCGCGGCAGGCAGGTGCTGACGTTCGGCACCGGGCGCGGCCGGGCCGGGGCGGCGCGCGTCCGCTACTACGACCGCGCGGCGGGCCGCGCCGTGCTGCGCGCCGGGCTCACCGGCCTGCCCGCCCGGCTGCGCCTGGTGAACGACCCGGCCGCGCACCGGGTGCGGCTGACGGCGAGCTCGCCCGTGGGCCGGTTCGAGGCCGTGCTCCAGCGCGGCGGCGGCGCGCTCGCCACCCCGCGCGGCGGCCACGTCACCATGATCAAGGACGGCGCCGCGTTCGGCGTCTCGGCGCTGCTGACCAAGCTGTCGGCGTTCGACGTCACGTACGGGGCGCGGCCGCGGGCGCGGCTGGAGTCGGGCGGCGGCCGGCCGTTCACCGGCGCGGCGAGCGTCGACGGGGCGCACCGGGCCAGGCTGGAGCTGTCGAACACGCCACACGAGGTGGAGGTCACGCTCGACCCGGCGGGCAAGGCCGTCTACCGGTCCGCCGGCACGATCGGCGAGGTGCGCGCCGCCTACGCCAACACCCGTTCCGCCCTCGCCGTCGACGTCACCGCGCGGGGCGTGCGCGGCGACGCCGGCGCGTCGTGGGAGCTGGGGGAGCGGTCGAGGGCGGCCGTCTCGGGGTCCGCGCCGCTGCGCGAGATCCGGCTGCGCGCCCGGCGCGGCGGCGACGACCTGAGCGCCACGGTGACCGGCCCCGGCAGGCGCGCCGAGCTCGTCGCCGACACCGCCGCCAGGACGCTCACCTGGACCTCCGGCGCGCCCGTCCGATCGGTGGACGCGCTCGCCCGCGCCACCGCCGGCGGCCGGAAGGTGCGGGCCGCCGCCCGGGTGACCGGCGTGCCGGCCCGCTTCGACGCTTCCTGGGACCCGCGCGGCTACCGCTTCCGCGGCCTGTCCGGGCCGGTCGGCTCGGCGGCGCTCGCGTTCACCAACCACGACGGCGCCAAGGTCCCGGCGGGGCCGCACCTGGCCGCCCACTACGACGAGGAGTCCGGCGACCTGGACGCCGCCGTGCGGGTCAAGGGGCTGCGCTCGGTCGCGTTCACGCCGTCGGACGGCGGGTTCGCCGCCGACGTCCGGGCCGCCCGGCAGACGCTCGCGCTGTCGGCCGACGTCACGCGCGGCGACGTGCGCGCCGGGCTGCTCGGCACCGCCGGGCCCGCGCCCGGGCGGCTCGCGGTCTCGGTGTCGGGCGGGCAGGTCACGTACTCGGGCACCCGCATGGACGTGCGCGCCCGCGCCTGGGCCGGCAAGACCGGGGCGCTGCGCGACCTGAAGGACGCGCCCGCGCTGGACGACGGCATCTCGCTCGTCGACGGCGGCTGCCGGCCGGGCACGCGGGGGTGCGCGCCGGGTGCGTTCTGCGCCGAACGGGGCTGCTTCGCCGTCCGGGCCCACCTGGACGTGGCCGGGCTGCCGGAGAAGGTGACGGTGGACCCGGCCAGGAGGACGTTCACCTTCGACGGCTACCGGCCGGGCGGCCGCGGCCTCGGGCTCTACCTGGCCGGGACGGTCCTGCCGCCCGCGCCGGTCAAGGTCGCCGCCCGGCTCACCGGGCTGCCGTCGCGGATCACCCGCATGTCCCTGGGCCCGTTCGGCGTGACGCCCGGCCCGCAGGGGAACGTCGTCGAGGCCGCCTACCGCGTCGAGCCGGCGGCCACGCTGGGCGCGCTCACCGCGCACGCCGAGGCCGGGGGCGCGCGCGGGCGGGTCGCCGTCGCGCCGGTGCCCGCCGCCGTGGCCGTCCACGGCACGTACGGGGCGCGGACCCGCGTCAGGGTGATCAACTCCGCGCCGGTCGAGCGGCTCAGCGCCCAGGTGACGGTCCCGGGAGCCGGGAGCGGGGAGCTGCGGTTCACCGACGTGCCCGCCCGGTTCGGCGTGGACGCCGACGCCTCGGCCACCGGGCTGCGCGTCCCGGCCGTCACGTACAAGGCCGAAGGAGGCCTGTCCACGCTCGACGGCCTGCTCCGCGTGGACGGCGGGCTGGCCGACCGGTCAGGGCGGCTCGGGCACGTGTCGCTCTCCGTCACCGACCTGGCCGCCGACACCACCGTCAGGCTCGGCCCCGACCTGTCGGTGGACCTGGTGTCGCGGCCGGTGCCCACCGGCCGGGTCGCGCTGCGCGCCGGGCTCACCGTCGACCCGGTCGCCCGCCAGCGGGTGCGCGCCGCCCAGGACGTCCCCTACACCGGCGGCTTCCTGTCCTACCAGGTGAACGGCGACTTCGCGCTCGGCCGCAGCTCCGTCGCCGACCTGTCGCTGGCCGTGCGGAAGGTGTCACGGCTCACGGTGCGGCCGGGGCGGGTCCCGTTCGGGCTGAAGGCGCCGGCGGCGCTCGGCTACCTGACGCCCGGCTTCGAGGGCGCCTACGACCGGCTCACGCTGCGTGCCCGCGGCGTCGACCTGCGGCCGGACGTCACGCTGGGCGTCCGGCTCAGCCGGGAGGTCGGCGCGGACGTCTTCCGCGAGTCGGTGCGCCTGGGCGCGGCCAGGTCGCTCGCGCCGCGCCGCTACGACCAGCGGCTGCGCCGCATCTCCACCCGTCCGCAGATCGCGGCGGCCGGGATCCGGCTCGCCTGCCTGGCGGTCAGCGCCAAGCCGGGGTTCGCGGCGCGGGGGAAGGGCGACTCCATCACGCTGCGCGGCGCGGTCGGGCCGCAGATGGTGTCGTTCCTGGACCCCGGCGGCCAGACGCCCGACTACGCGGTCGACCTGCTCACCCACTTCATGTCGCCGTTCCCCGGCGCCGTGTGGAAGGTGGACGCGCGCGCGGGGGGCTGCCGGGCGTAGGCGGCGGTTCAGTCGAGGGGGTGGCCCAGGCGGATGAGGCGGCGGCCGCCGCGCTCGACGACCTCGCTCACCGTCCACACGCGCTCGGCCACCACCGTGCCGTCCATGGTCATGTAGCCGCCCACCCGCAGCACCGGGCGGCCGGTGTCGTCGAGGGCCAGCTTCGCGCGCGACTCGGAGTCGTCGCCGAAGCGCAGCAGCAGGTCGTCGAACTCGACCGGCGCGTCCAGGATCATGCCGGGGGCCAGCCGGGGGTCGGAGGTCTCGATGAGGTCCATCCGCCCGCACTACCCAGGAAAACGGGGGATAGCGGTTACCAGGGTCCATGCGATGAAATATCTCCGGACCCTCAACAAAGGCTGGAGTTTCGCAGTGCCCCTGTTCGATCTGCCGCTTGACCAGCTCCGTGACTACCGCCCGGAACGCGACGAGCCCGCCGACTTCGACGACTTCTGGGCCCGTACGCTGAGCGAGGCGCGCGAGTTCGCCCTGGACGCCGTCTACACCCCCTACGACGCTCCCTACGCCCACGTGGACGCGTTCGACGTCTCCTTCTCCGGCTGGGGCGGGCACCGGATCAACGGCTGGTTCCTGACGCCGCGCGGCGCCGACGGTCCGCTGCCCTGCGTCATGCACTACATCGGCTACAGCGGCGGGCGCGGCTTCCCGCACGACCACCTGCTGTGGCCGGCGGCCGGGTACGCGGTGTTCGTCATGGAGACGCGCGGCCACGGCGGCGCGAACTTCGCCAGCCCGGGCACCACGGCCGACCCGCACGGCAGCGCCAACGCGCAGGCCCCCGGCATGATGACGCGCGGGATCATGGACCCGGACGACTACTACTACCGGCGCGTGTTCACCGACGCGGTGCGGGCGGTCGACGCGGCGGCGGAGCACCCCGCCGTCGATCCCGGCCGGATCGTCGTCTCCGGCGGCAGCCAGGGCGGCGGCATCGCGCAGGCCACGGCCGCGCTGCACCCGGGGGTCCTGGCGGCGCTCGTCGACGTGCCGTTCCTGACGCACTTCCGCCGGGCCGTCGAGATCACCGACCGCGACCCGTACCAGGAGGTCGTGCGCTTCCTGGCGAGCCGGCGCGAGGTCGCCGACCAGGTGTTCCGCACGCTGTCGTACTTCGACGGGATGAACTTCGCCGCCCGCGGCCGGGTGCCTGCGCTGTACTCGGTGGCGCTGATGGACCAGACCTGCCCGCCCTCGACGGTGTTCGCGGGCTACAACCACTGGCAGGGCGCCAAGGAGATCACCGTCTGGCCGTGGAACGACCACGAGGGCGGCAGCGGCTACCAGCGTGAGGAGCAGCTCCGCTACCTGCACAAGCTGCTGTCCGCCTGACACGCCGCCGGTCCGGTACGGGCGCGTACCGGACCGGAAGCGTGTGTGGTCAGGCTGGGCGGTCGGTGACCAGGAACGACACCGCCCCCTGGTCGTCGGCGCCCGCGTCGAGTGACTTGTCCTCCAGCACCGTGGCGGCCACCGGGTCGAGGTAGACGCGGGCCCCCTCGGCCTCCACCACCTCGTCGGCCGGCTCCGGAGCCGTCGCCAGCGACAGGGTCAGCGAGTTCGCGCTGTCGCCCTGGGACGAGATGCGGATGCCGCTCTGGGCCGGCTGGGGCGCCGTCGCCGTCAGGTCGCGGATGGCCTGCGCTGCGTTGGCTGTCAGGGTGAGCACCAGGGCTCCTCCTCGTTTTCGACGTACATGAGTTGCCTGCCCTTCCCCCTTCCGCCGGACCCAACCATCCGCGGCCGAAATCTTTACCGTTCGGTGCGCGCCGCCCGGCGCGGCATGGCGCGGCGGAGAACGCGAACACCTTATTACTGTTCGTGGTTGACATCTCGCTGACAGTGATTCGGGGGACCGTTCATGCGTATCCGATCTCTTGCCCTGCTGGTGGCCGCGGGGGCCGCCGCTGCCGCCGTGTCCGGCTGCGCCGACGCCAGGACCTCGGCGGGGCTGCAGTCGCCCGCCCCCTCGCCCACGGCGACGGGCACGGCCTCCCCGGGGGCGCTGTCCGACCAGGACCGGATCTGGATGAAGAAGATCCACCAGGGCAACCTGGCCGAGATCCAGGCCGGTGAGCTCGCGGCGGACAAGGCGACCGGGGCCAAGGTCAAGGAGGTGGGCGAGCTGCTGGTCAAGGACCACACCGCGCTGGACGAGCAGCTCACGGCCGCCGCCGGGAAGCTGGGCGTCAAGCTGCCGTCGAGCGCGACGAGCACGCAGAAGAAGGTCATCCAGGCGCTGGAGTCGGCCGCCAAGGCGGACTTCGACGAGGAGTTCCTCGCGGCGATGCGGGCCGAGCACCGCAAGGCCGTCGCCGAGACGCAGGTGGAGCTGAAGAAGGGCTCCTCGCCCGAGGTGAAGGCGATGGCCGAGGACGCGCTGCCCAAGCTGCAGCACCATCTGGACATGATCAAGGAGGCCGGGGCGGGGAACTGAATCCCGGGATCCGGCAAAACCTGCCCGTCAGGCGTGCGCTTATAGAAATGCGGGGTATTTGTCCGATTTGAGCCACCTGTCGGCCATGACATAGGCCGCGGGACGAACAATTCGGGGGAATCGTCGTGGCTATGCAAACAGAGATCCGCAGTCTGCTCGACTGCCATGTCATCGGCTCGGACGGCCAGCACATCGGCAAGGTGGGCCAGGTCTTCCTCAGCGACCGCACCGGCGAGCCGGAGTGGGTGACGGTGCGCACCGGCATGTTCGGCATGCGGCAGACCTTCGTGCCGCTGGCCGGCTCGCGCCGCTCGGGCGGGGAGATCCGCGCCCCGTACGACAAGGAGACCATCAAGGGCGCGCCCAACGTCGACGTGGACGACCGCCTGACCCTGGAGGAGGAGGCCGCGCTCTACCGCTACTACGGCCTGCAGCCGTCGAACATCCCGACCCAGCGCAAGCCCGAGACGGGCACCGGCACGACCGGCACGACCGGGACGACCACGGGCAGGGGCACGGCGGCGGGCACAGCGGCGGGCGCCGGCCAGGCGATGCGCGGGCGCGAGCGCGATCGCGAGGGCGACATCGACATGACCCGCTCCGAGGAGCACATGCACGTCGGCAAGGAGCGCCGCGAGGCCGGCCACGTGCGGCTGCGCAAGTACGTCGAGAGCGAGGACGTCGAGGAGACCGTGCCGCTCGCGCACGACGAGGTCGTGATCGAGCGTGAGCCCATCAAGGACGGCAGCACCACGGACGCCAGGATCGGCGAGGACGAGGAGGTCATCACCCTGTACGAGGAGCGGCCCGTCGTCGGGACCGAGACCACGCCGGTCGAGCGGGTGCACGTGCACAAGGAACGGGTCAGCCGCGAGGAGAAGGTGCGCGGCAAGGTCCGCAAGGAGCACCTCGACGTGGAGCAGGACCAGGACGGCAGGCCCCTGGAGGAGGGCGTCCGCCGCGACCGCGACAGGCGCGGCGACCGCTGAGCGGGCGGCCGCCGGCCCGGATGTGGCGGGAGCGCACCGCGTTTCCCGCCATTTCCCAATAAAGTTAGAGATTCAATCGAATATTGTATTGTCAAGTTCAGTCACGTTGCCTGTCAGAAGCTTTTTGCGAGGCTTGACATAAAGCTCGACCTCGTTGAGCATCGCGCAGGTCGCGCCGATCTCGGAATCGCATCCCGCGCTCTCCTCGGCGACGATTCTGACGTGCCTGCCCCTGACCGGCGGGTCGAACGTCACATGGCGCAGCGCGTAATCGGTGCGGTCCGTGACCGTCGCCACCGGCTCGCCCCAGGAGACCCCGTCGTCCGAGACGTACACACGGGCGCTCGCCGGATGCCCCGGCCGCAGGCTGAGCCCGAGCCGGGTGAACCGCTGCCGCTTGCCGAAGCCGAGCGTGAGCGTGCCGGGCCCGCCGGCGGCCACCGCGCCCGACCAGTAGGCGGTGCTCCCGTCGAAGGCCCCCTCCGCGCGCGTGCGCGGGCGTGACGGGCTCGACCAGGTCATCGTCGACTCCACGGTGAGCGCGCCCGACCGGTGCAGCGCCGCCAGGTCCAGCCTGCCCGGGGCCGGCTCCGGCAGGTCGATCGTCCGGTGCCGGATCCCGTACCAGCTCCCGTGCTCGAACAGCCCGCTGTCCGGGCAGGCGGTCTCGTTGAGGCCGCCGCCGGGCAGCAGCCCAGGGAGCTTGCAGTTGTCGAACACCTGCAGCAGCCGGTGCGGCCCGACCGCCGCGATGCCGGTGTAGCCGGACGTGCCGTGCGCGTCGTAGACGCCGTCGCGGTTGTGGTAGGTGACCCGGGGGTCCTCCCACGTCTCGCCGAGCCCGTCGGGTGAGAGCGCCAGCCACACGTCCGGGCGGCCCGCGCTCAGCACCAGGGTCCCGCCCGGCATCAGCAGCAGCCGCGGCGCCACCCCGCGCACCACGCAGTCCTGGCCGGCGAAGGTCAGCTCGCGCACCGGCGACCAGGTGACGCCGCCGTCGGCCGAGCGGCTGGTGGCCAGCGTGGCGTACTGGCCGCCCTCGCGGCGCAGCACCGCCAGCAGGCTGCCGTCGGCCGTCTGCTCGATCGCCGCCTCGTTGTACACGTGGACGCCGGACGGCCTTGCGATGACGCCGCGCCGGGTGAACGTCCTGCCGCCGTCCGCGCTGGCGTACACCTCGGCCTGGTGCTTGCCGGTGTCGGTGTAGCGGGTGTAGACGCTCACCAGGATCGTGCCGTCGGCGAGCTGGATCGGCAGCCCGTGCGCCACCCCGCCGCCGATCAGCTCGCCGGGGCTGGTGAACGTGGCCTCGGTGCGCGTCCACGGCTGCCCGAGCCCCGGGGAGGTGAACACGCCGAGCCGGTTGGTGTGCTCGTCCTGCCTGGTCAGGTAGTACGCGGTGGCGAACAGGCCGCCGTCGTGGAGCTGGATCGGCGCCTCGCGCAGCGGCGTGTCGGCGGGCGCGCCGAACGTCAGGCCGCCGTCCGTGGACGCGGCCTCGGCGCTCTTGTACGACTCCATCACGGCGTCGGCGTTCCGGGAGTACGTGACGAGCACCCGCTGCGACGGCGACCCGTCGGCCTCCGCCGTGTCGATCGCCACGGCGTTCGGGAAGCCGGCGAAGTCCAGCCGCTGCCGCGCGTCGGGCTCGGCCGCCGGGGGGCGCGGGGCCGGGTGGATCCAGCCCGGCTCGGTCAGCCGCGTGTCGGGCACCCGGCAGTACGCGACCCCCGCCGCGCTCCGGGTGGCGGGCAGCATCGGCAGGAGGCAGGCCGCCGCGACGACCGCGACGGAGCCCGCGTATCGGGGTCCCCCGCTGTAACCGCGGGGTCGCCTTTTCCCGGCCTCAGGGGACGTTCATCTTGCCTTAGCGCCATATCCGGACTGTAGATCACGAAAGGCGCGATGAGCCGCATTTACCTGACGAGTCCTGCCGAAACGGCGCACGGGCGCGGCTGGAGCGGCGTTCGGGGCGCCCTGCGGCGGGCGAGGCGCTTGCCCAGCCTGCCGAACGGTAAACCAGCCGCCTTCGTTAAGTGCCAGTTGACAGGAGGGGGGCTATTGGCAGGATCATGACTCACAGAATTAGTGGAAGTTTACAGAGGCACGGCTGACCGCACCCCCACGGTAGGAGCCCAACGTCATGTCCCTCCACACCGACAACTACCGCCACCCCTACAGCGCCGACCCGCCGCGCCGGCCGCGCTTCGCCGTGCTGGAAGCCCCGCCGGAACTCCCCCCGGAAGAGCCCGACACCCAGGTGGCCGAGCGACTCCAGCAGATCCGGGAGATCTCCCACCGGGCCATCGGATCCATCGACGACTTGCTCAAGCGCACCGCCTGATCGCGGGACCAGCGGGGGGATTCCGCCGGGAGCGCACCGGCGGGACCACACGGGACGACATCTCAGCAAAGAGGAGTGTCATGCAGGGTCAAACGCGACTGGCGTCGGCAGCACGGGACGTCGGAGCTCACCGTCCACGCGTCATCGCGGGTGTCGCACGCCCGCAGAGCGTCACCGAGGTGCGCGCCGTGGTCCGCCGCGCCGCCGCCGACGGACACCGGATCTACCCGATCAGTACCGGCCGCAACTGGGGGATGGGATCGGGCGTCCCCTCCACCGACGACAACGTGGTCGTCGACCTCAGCGGCCTCGACCGCATCCGCAGCCTCGACCTCGACAACGGCTTCGCCGTCGTCGAGCCCGGCGTCACCCAGGCCCAGCTCGCCGCCGAGCTGCGCGACACGCCGTGGCTGCTCAACGTCACCGCCTCGTGCGCCGACACCTCCGTGCTCGGCAACGCCCTCGAACGCGGCGACGGCTCCGTGCGCTCCCGCATCCAGGACGTCGCCGGCATCGAGGCCGTCATGCCCGACGGCAGCCTCGTCCACACCGGCGGGCTCGACACCTGGGGCCGCTACCGCGGCCGCGTCGCCGGCCCCGACCTGACCGGCGCGTTCGTGCAGAGCAACCTCGGCATCGTCACCGCCATGGCGATCGCGCTGGTGCCCAGGCCGGCCAGCTTCGGCCTCGTGCACGGGCGCATCCCCCGCGACCAGGTCGGCCGGGCCGTGGGCGCGCTGGGAACGTTCCTGCGCCGCGGCAACCCCGCCGAAGGACTGCTGCGCGTCCGCGACATCGCGCTCGTGCCCAGCCGGGGCGGCTGGACCGTCCCCGACGGCGTCGACCCCGAGCTGTTCACCATCGTCGGACCGCTGCTCGGCAGCGGCGAGACCGTCCAGCTCGCCGAGGAACTGCTGCGCAAGGCGCTGCTGGAGGTCGAGGGCGCCGAGGGCCTGCGCGTCCTGGACGCCACCGCCGTCATGCCCGACGACCCGCTCTACCCGCGGGCGCTCATGGCGCAGGGCATCCCCACCTGCCGCGGCGTGCACAAGGCGCTCGGCGTGACGTCCTGCGACCAGATCGACACCGGCAAGATGGGCTTCCTCGCCCTGCTGCCGCAGCTCCCGATGGAGTCGCGCTCCACCGACAACATCCTCCAGGTGCTGCGCGCCGCCGTCGAGTGCAACGGCACCGCCGCCATGCTGGAGTGGAACCTGATCAGCAGGAACCTCGCCAACGGCGTCATCCAGATCTTCTTCGACCGCGACGACGCCGACGCCGTCAGCCGCGCCCACCGGCTCCGCCAGGACGCGGGCGGCCTGCTGCGCGGCCACGGATGCGCCATCTACCGCTCCGACATCGACAACTCCGCCGCCGACCTCTACGCGCAGAGCACGCCCGACACCCTCGGCATGCTGCGCAGGCTCAAGACCGCGATGGACCCGTACGGGCTGGTGTCGCCCGGACGTTACAGCGCTTGACCGACCCCCGTCCGCCGGCCGGCGCGCCAGGGCCGGAACCCCGCGCCGGCGGCGGTCAACCATAGGCTCTCATGGAGGTGACCACGTGCCCTCGTCACCAGCGGCCATCCAGGCAGGAGGCCCCGCCGTCCGGCGCGGAACCCTGCTCCGGCTCGTAGGAGCGGGCGTCATGCTGGCGGTCATGGCCGACATCACGGCCACCACGATCGCCGTCGGCCTGATGCGCCACACCGACGCCGGCAACGGCATGCCGCTGAACGACCTGGTCTGGCTGACCAGCGCGGCCTTCGTCCCGATCGCGGCGCTGCTGGCGACCGCCGGTCGCTGGGCCGACCTGTTCGGCAGGCGGCGCGTGCTCGTCATCGGGCTGCTCGTGTTCGTCATCGGCGGCATCGCCACCCTCACCATGCCCACCTGGCCGCTCGTGCTGGCCGCCCGGGCCGTGCAGGGCGCGGGCGCCGCCGCGATGATCCCCGCCAGCCTCGCCGTCCTGCTCGGCGAACTGCCCGAGCACCAGCGGCGCGGCGCCATCGCGCTGTGGAGCTCCGCCTCCGGCCTCGGCTGCCTGCTGATGCAGGCCGGCGCCGGCTGGCTCGCGGGCGCCTTCGGCTGGCGCGCCCTGTTCGCGCCCGTCGTCGTCGTCGGCCTGCTGCTCCTCGTCGCCAGCGCCTGGCTGCCCGAGGGCAGCGCCCGCGCCCAGGCCAGGAGCAGGCCCGACATGATCGGCGCCGTGCTGCTGGCCGCCGCCATCGCCGCGCTCGTGCTCGCCATCTCCAAGGTCACCGCCTGGGGAGCCGACGCGGCCTGGCTCGCCTGCGGCGCCCTCGTGCTGCTCGCCGCCGCGCTCGCGCAGGCCCGCCGCCACCGGGTGCCCGCCATCGACCTGACGCTCTGGCGCCGGCCCGGGTTCGCCTGGGGCTGGCTGGCCACGTGGGGATTCGGCGTCCTGTCGTACGGGCTGCTCACCCTCCAGCCGCTCTACCTGATGCACGTGGGCTTCTCCATGATGGAGGTCGCCCTCTGGCTGACCCCGACCTCGATCGCCATGGTGATCACCGCCTGGCTCGGCGGCAAGATCGTCCGCAAGATCGGGCCGTACGGGCTCATCTACCTCGGCGCCGCGGTCTCCGGAGGCGCCTGCGTCGTGGCGCTCGCCCAGACCGGGCCGACCCTGTGGGGCCTGGCCGCCAGCGTCGCCGTCGGCGTCGGCGTCGGCGCCCTCGCGCCCGGCACCTCCATGGCCACCACCCTGGCCGCCCACCCGCACCAGTACGCCTCCGCGGTCGGCGCCGCCGTCATGTCCCGCATGGTCGGCGGGGCCGTGGGCGTCGCCACCGTCTCGGTCGTCATCGACCACCCGTTCATGGCCGGGCCCATGGGCGGACTCGCCAGCGCGCTCGCGCTGTGCGTGGCCGTCTCGGTGCTCATCGGCAGCCTGGCCCTGATCAAGATGCTCCGCATGCCGCACGCCACCGGCGAGGTCATGGTACTGGTGCCGCGCCGCATGCTCCTGGAGCTCCGCAGCACGCTCGCCGCGGTCGCCGCCGAGGCCGACGCGCTGCTGCCCGCCCAACCCGGAGAGCGCCCGGCAGCCGCGACCGGCCGAGCCCCCCATCCCGTACCCGCTCCGCGGCGAGCCCAGGCCCATGCCATGAGGGCCACCCCCGGCTCGTCCACCCGCGCCCATGGGGGCACGCGTCTCGTCCGATCATCAGAAGGGCTCTCGTCATGGCAATGACATCCTGCGACGTCGCGATCGTCGGCGCCGGGCTCGGCGGCTGCTTCCTGGCACTGCTGCTGGGCCGCGGCGGCAAGCACGTCGTCGTCGTGGAGCAGGGGCCGTCCGTCCCCACCGCCGGCGCCGACTTCGTCAAGCGCCCCGGCATGCAGGTGCTCGCCCGCCACGGCCTCATCGGCCTCGTCGAACGGCAGGCGCTCAAGCGCGACGTCGTCCGCTACTACCACGACGGGCAGCCGATCCAGGAGTGCCGCTACCCCGACGGGTTCCTCATCCGCCCCTACCGCGAGCTCGTCGAGGTCATCTACTCCTCCTGCGCGATGGAAGGCGTCGAGTTCCTGTTCGACGCCCGCATCGACCACCTGGCCACCGACGGCGACAACATCGGCCACCTGGTCCTCGCCGACGGCCGCGAGCTGCGCGCCGGCGTCGTCATCGGCGCCGACGGCACCCGCTCGGCCGTGCGCCAGGCGCTCGGCGTCGAGAGGAAGACCACCGCCTACCCGCACCTGCTGCGCGTGGCCACCGTGCCGCTGACGGCCAGCATCGCCCAGCTCAACCGGCTCTACTTCGACTCCAGAGGCTGGTTCAGCTACCTGTACCCGGTCGACCAGGACCAGGCCAGGGTGTTCGTCGGCCTGCCCGGCGAGGCCGAGCCCAGCACGCCCGAACTGCTCGACGGCCTCCGCTCGTTCGTCACCGACAACGCCGACGCCTTCGACGTGCTCGGCAACGCCGCCTGGCAGACGATCCCCATCTCCGCCATGCGGGTGCCCGCCTACCACCGGGGCAACGCCGCGCTCCTCGGCTCCGCCGCGTTCGCCTGCCACCCGATGACCGGCATGGGCATGAGCTACACGCTGCACGACGCCGAGATCCTCGCCGAGGCCGTCATCGGCGCCGGAGGCGACCCCGCCCGGCTGGAGAAGGCGCTGGAGGACGCGTACGAGCCGCGCAGGCGCGCGCACGGCGAGCTCATCGACTACGGCGACGCCCTGGCCGGGACCTACCACGACAGGGACGCCTACCTGCGGACGTTCCGCCAGGACCTGCACGTGTTCGGCGACACGCCGCCGATGGACGAGCAGTTCGTCACCCGCCTCTGAACCCCGCCGCGGTAGGGCCAGCCCTACCGCGAAGACGGGTGGCAGCGGCAGTCCGCCGGCCGGGCGCGACCGCGATGCTTGAGCGATATGACGATCGACCAAGCCCCGGCACGCCCGGCCCGGCAGGGCAGCGACTTCGCCGGCCTGTCCCGCCGCATCGCCCAGGCAGGGCTCCTGGAGCGCAGGCCCGTCTACTACGCCGTCCGCATGACCCTGGTGGCCGCCCTGTTCGCCGGCGGCTGGACCGCCTTCGCCCTCGTCGGGGACTCCTGGTGGCAGATCCTCGTCGCCGTCTTCCTCGCCGTGATGTTCGCCCAGGTCGCGCTGCTCGCCCACGACCTGGCGCACGGCCAGGTGTTCCGCTCCCGCCGCCGCAGCCGCGTCGCCGGCCTCATCGCCGGCAACCTCGGCATCGGCCTCGGCTACGGCTGGTGGACCGACAAGCACACCCGCCACCACGCCAACCCCAACCACGAGGACCACGACCCCGACGTCTCGCCCGACGTGCTCGTCTGGTCCGTCAAGCAGGCCGAGAACAGCAGCGGCGTGGCCCGCTTCGTCGGCCGGTGGCAGGCGTTCCTGTTCTTCCCGCTGCTGACGCTCGAAGGACTCAACCTGCACGTCTCCAGCCTGCGATCGCTGCGCCGCCCCACGCTCAAGAACCGCGGCACCGAGGCCGCCCTGCTCATCGCCCACGACGTCGCCTACCTGGCCGCCGTCTTCGCCGTCCTGCCCGTGGGCAAGGCGCTCGTCTTCCTCCTCGTCCACCAGGCGTGCTTCGGCGTCTACCTCGGCTGCACGTTCGCCCCCAACCACAAGGGCATGCCGGTCCTGACCGCCGACGACGAGCTCGACTTCCTGCGCAAGCAGGTGCTCACCTCACGCAACGTCCGCGGCGGCCATCTCGTCAACGTGGCGCTCGGCGGGCTCAACTACCAGATCGAGCACCACCTGTTCCCCAGCATGCCCGCGCCCAACCTGCGCCGCGCCCGGCCCATCGTGCGCGACTACTGCCGCTCCCTGGACGTCCCGTACACCGAGGCCGGGCTGTTCGCCTCCTGGGGGCAGGCGCTGCGCCACCTGCACGAGGTCGGCCGCCCGCTACGGTGACGACAGCACCACCAGCTCCGCGCCGTCGCCGTCCTCCGACACCTCGAACCCCGCCTCCGCCAGGACCGTCCGTAACGCCAGCCGGACCGCCACCCGGATCGTCGCCCCCCGCGCGCCGTCGCCGCGGGCGGGCACGTCCCACCGGACCACCACCCCGCGGCCCGGCTCCCGCCACACGCTCAGCCCGCCGTCCGCCGGGGCCGCCGCCCGCTCGATCGTGAACCCGGCGTCGATCAGCTCCCGGCGGACCAGCCGCTCCAGGTCCGGGCTCACAGCGCGCATCCCCTACGGCTGCCCGAGGACGGGCGCGGCGAACCTGGCCGCGCTAGGCTCGGCGGGATGCTGATCGCTGAGGCCCGGCGCGTCGCGGGGGAGTGGGCGCGCGACGAGGGGGCGCGGCTGCCCGGGTTCGCCGGGGCGTTCCTCACCGGGTCCGCCCTGTGGGCCGAGCCCGGCGACGACCTCCCCACCGGCTCCGACGTGGACGTGATGGTCGCCCTCGACCCCGTCCCCGACGCCGTCCCCCTCGCCGGGGGCGGCAAGTTCCGGCACCAGGGGGTGCTGCTGGAGGTCTCCTACCTGCCCGCCGACGCCGTCGCCGACGCGGAGACGGTCCTCGCCGACTACCACCTCGCGGGCGCCTTCCACCGGCCCGGCGTGCTCGCCGACCCCGCCGGGCGGCTCACCGCGCTCCAGCGCGAGGTCTCCCGCCGCTTCGCCGAACGCCGCTGGGTCCTCGCCCGGACCGGCCACGCGCTGGACCGGGTACGCGCCTTCCTGGCCGACGTCGTCACCCCCGGCCGCCCGGGTATGACGGAGGAGGCGCACGTCACCGCCTGGCTCTTCGGCACCGGCGTCACCGCGCACGTCCTCCTCGTCGCCGGGCTGCGCAACCCGACCATCCGCCGCCGCTACGAGGCCGCCGGCGAACTGCTCGCCGCGCGCGGGCTGCCCGAATGCCACGAACACCTGCTCGACCTGCTGGGCAGCGCCGCCCTCACCCCCGCCAGGGCCCGCCGCCACCTGGCCGCCGTCGAACGCGCCTTCGACCACGCCGCCCCGGTCCACGCGCCCGCCTACCGCTTCTCCTCCGACATCAGCCGCCCGGGCCGGCCCGTCGCCGTCGACGGCAGCCGCGACCTCCTCGACCGCGGCCTCCACCGCGAAGCCGCCTTCTGGCTCGTCGCCACGTACGCCCGCTGCCTCGCCAAACTCGCCTCAGCGGGCCGGCGGCCCCCGGCGGCCCTGCTGGACGACTTCCACGCCCTCCTCGCCGACCTCGGCGCCGACACCCCGCACACCCGCCGCGACCGCGCCACCCGCGTCCTCGCCGCCCTCCCCACCCTCACCCGGATCGCCCACACTCTGGCTCCCCCCTGACCCCGCTGCCGTGGGCACCCCGTCCCGCGCCGGACCGCCCCGCGCTCGCGCTGCATCCGGGGTGGGGTCAGCGGCCGTCGAGGAGGCGGTATTCGGGGCCGAGGGCGGCGGAGGCGGCGTCGCCGATGAAGTCGAGCGGGAAGCCCAGGGAGAAGGGGACCGCGGACTCCAGGCGGCGCAGGGCGTCGTCGGGCAGGGTGACGGCGGCGGCGCCGAGGTTGTCGCGGAGCTGGCCGGGGCCGCTGGCGCCGATGATGGGGTGGACGGCGCGCGAGCGGGCCATCGTCCAGGCGATGGCGACCTGCGAGGCCGTGGCGCCGAGCTCGGCCGCGACCTCCAGCACCGCGCGCGCCGCCGCGTGCTCGCGCTCGCCGAGGGAGCCGGGCGCGACGCGGGTGCCGGGCGCGACCGGCGCGCCGCCGGTGAACTTGCCCGACAGGACGCCGCCCGCCAGCGGCCCCCAGGCGGCGACGCTCATCCCGAGCTCGTCGGCCATCGGCAGCAGCTCGCGCTCGATGTCGCGCCACAGCAGGTTGTACGGCACCTGCAGCCCGGCGAAGCGGGTCCAGCCGCGCCATTCGGCCAGCGTGTCGGCCCGGCTGACCACCCACGCGGGAGCGTCCGACATGCCCACGTACAGGACTTTCCCGGCGCGGACCGCGTCATCGAGGGCGCGCATGGTCTCCTCGATCGGCGTGTGCCGGTCCCACATGTGCACCCAGAACACGTCGACGTAGTCGGTGCGCAACCGGCGCAGGCTGCGTTCGAGTGACAGGACGAGGTTCTTGCGGTGGTTGCCGGAGGCGTTCAGGTCGGAGGGGTCGCGGCTGAGCGTGTACTTGGTGGCGAGCACGAACCGGTCGCGCCGCCCGGCCAGCAGCTCGCCGACGACCTCCTCGCTCTCCCCGTACGCCGAGGCGGTGTCGATGACGTTGCCCCCGGCCTCCGCGTACAGGTCGACCATCTCGCGCACCTCGGGGGACGCCTCGCGGAACGTCATGGCCCCCAGGAACAGCTCGGAGACCCTCAGCCCGGTCCGGCCGAGCAGGCGATAACGCATGTTGTTCGTACCCTTTCGTCATGAGCGGTCCCCGCCCACGATGCCGTGCCGGTCGCGCCGGAGGGAGACCGGCCCGATACCGGCCCTGCGGGGGCCACCCTGAGCCCGTCCGATCCGTACACTTCGTCCCCGTGAGTGACAACGAGCTCGGCTCCTACCTGCGCGCCCTCCGTGAAGCCGTCCGCCCCGCCGACGTGGGGCTGCCCGCGGGCCCCCGGCGGCGCACCCCCGGCCTGCGCCGCGCCGAGCTGGCCACGCTGGCGGGCGTCAGCGTCGAGTACCTCACCCGGCTCGAACAGGGCCGCGACCGCAAGCCGTCGCCGCAGGTGCTGGGCGCGCTCGCCGACGCGCTGCGCCTGCCTCCGGGCGAGCGGCTCCACCTGCACCATCTCGTCAAGGTCAACACCGGTGAGAGCGCCCTGTGCCCGGGCATGGACCAGCCGCCCGCGCGGGCCGTGCGCGCCACCGTCCGGGCCGTGCTCGACCGGCTGGAGCCCGCCCCGGCCGTGCTGGTCAACCGGGTGTACGACGTGCTCGCGCACACCACCGGTTACGCCAGGCTCGCCGGGCCGCTCGGCGTGCTCGACGGCGAGGCGCCCAACCTGGCCCGTCACCTGTTCACCGATCCGCGGGCCAGGGCCGCCTACCCGGACTGGGAACGCCTCGCCGCCGCGCAGGCCGTCGAGCTGCACCGCGCCGCCGCGCTCGCCGACGTCCAGGCCCGCGCCCTGGTGGACGAGCTCGCCGTCACCGCCGGGGCGGCGTTCACCGGCCGCCCGGCGCTCACGGCGGCGGAGCCCGGCGCGTACCGGGTCGTCCATCCCGAGGCCGGCGAGCTGCGGCTGACGCCGGAGACCCTGGAGATCCCCGACGCGGACCAGCGCCTGGTCGTCCACCTGCCGGGCGACGCCGCCACGGCCGCGGCGCTCGACGCGCTCGCGGACCGGCGTCCCCGCGCGCTCACCGGCTGAGCACGGCAGGGCGGGCCCCGCCGCCACCGGCGGCGAGGCCCGCTGTCGGAACCGCCGGTCAGCCGGGCGGGATCCGGCCGTCCTTGGCGACCGGGACGCCGAACTGGACCGCCGCGGTGAGCGTCGCCCGCTCCTCGGGCAGGCGGGCGAGCACCGGGTTGAGATGCCGCAGCGCCAGGTCGACGGGCGTGATCGCGCGCGCCGTGATGTCGTACTTCTCCAGGTCGATCCACCGGACGATCTCCAGCACGTCGGCCGGGATGTCGTCGCCGCCCTTGTACACGGGCACGCAGAGCTGGCGCGAGTAGCTCACCCGCACGTCCGCCGTCGGGATCTTGCCGACGAGCACCGGGTTGAGCTGCTGGAGCGTCAGCGCCCTGTTCATCGGCACGTTCGGGGTGGCGCCGTAGCAGAGCAGGTCGACGTGACTGACGACCCGCAGCACCTCAGCCGGGGGCAGCACGCCGTTCTTGGCGACCGGGACGCACAGCTGCTCCGGCCGGTTCAGCGTGATCTGCTTGCGCGGCACGTCACGCAGGACGGGGTTGAGCTGGCTGAGCACGAGCGGCTTGTTCGCCGCCGGCCCGGTGACCCGGTAGCACGACAGGTCCACGAACCGGATGAAGTCGAGCACCCCGTCCGGCGGGATCACGCCGTTCTTGGCCACGGGGACGCACAGCTGGTCGCGCTGGCCGAGCGTGACCTGCTCGCTGCGCAGGCCGCTGAGCACCGGGTTGAGGTGGCGCAGCGTCAGCCCGACGGCGGGCGGCTGGTAGGGGCTGGTCTTGAAGCACTCCAGGTCGAGGTTCGACACCAGTTGCAGCGGGGTGGGCAGCGCGACGGCGCTGACGGGCGGAGTGACGAGGAAGACCAGCGCGACGAGTCCGACGATCGCCGATAAGGCGCGGCGGACCCGGCGCGTGGGACGGCGTTCTGCGGGGGCGGGCGGTTGCATGCTTCTCCTCAGGGTGCTGGACGGCGGGCGAGCGAGGGCTGGACGGCAGCACGCGCGGGTGGGACGGGCCGGTGAGACGGACCGGCCGGCGAAGGAGAACGCGTCGCGCGGCTCTCACCGTCGTGCGTGGCCAGCCTGACAACGCGACTGTCCGCCGCGTGAACCACCCGGTCAACCCCACGAATGAGGGGCGAGGCTCAGCCGGTCACCGTGAAGCCCAGGGCGCTCGCGACGACCGTGGCCTGGAAGGGGTCGATGATCGCCCGATCGACCGCCGTGACGTGCGGGTCGAGGCTGCCCAGCTCGCTGCCGCGCAGGTCGCAGCCGGTGAGGTCGGCGCTGTGCAGCCACGCGCCCGACAGGTCGCACCGCCTGACCTCCGAGCCCTCCAGCCGCGCCCCGGTCAGGTCGGCCTCGCGCAGCCGGACGCCGTGGAAGGAGCTGCCGCGCAGGTCGGCGCCCGGCAGGCCGGCGAACGACCAGTCGCCGCCCTCGACCTTGAACAGGCCGAACGTGCAGCCGTCGAACATGCTGCCGGTCAGCTTGCAACCGCGGAACGTCGCGTCGAAGAAGGAGGAACGCGAGAACGTGCAGTTGATGAAGCTGGCGTCCTCGTGCTCGGAGACGTTGAAGCGCACGTTGCTGAACGTGCACTCCTCGAACGCCGAGCCCCGGTCGACCAGCTCGGTCATGTCGACGTCGACGAACAGCACCCGGTGATAGGTCTCGCGGATCAGCTCACGGCCGTCCCAGTCGGCGGACCTGATCGCCGACTCCGTCGGCGGCGCCGGGACCCCGTGCTTGCGGTCGGCCATCCAGCCCGTCACCCCCTTCCGCGCCCTGCCCTCACCTCGGACGACCAGCCTGCCATCGCCCACCGACAGAAAACGCGCCCGGGGTCAGGCGCGCTTGGCGATGGCCTCGAACAGCGGCTGCACCAGCTTGGCCGCCAGCGGGCCGAACGCCGCCAGGATCAGCACGTACGCCGCCGCCAGGGGCCCGAGGTCGGGATGCGCCCCGGCCGCCACCGCCAGACCGGCGATGACGATGTTGAACTCGCCGCGCGGCACCAGCGCGATGCCGGCCCGCGCCTGACCGGCCTTCGAGATCCCCGCCCGGCGGGCCGCGTACATGCCGGTCAGCAGCTTGGTGATCATGCTGACCAGCGCGAGGGCGGCGGCCAGCCCGGCCACCGGGAGGATCTTCGCCGGGTCGGTCTGCAGGCCGAAGAAGACGAAGAAGACCGCCGCGAACAGGTCGCGCAGCGGCGCGAGCAGCGCCTGCGCGTCGTGCGCGAGCTGGCCCGACAGCGCGATCCCGACGAGGAACGCGCCGACCGCCGCCGACACCTGGAGCTGCTGCGCCAGCCCGGCCACCAGCAGCGCCAGGCCGACGACCTTCAGCAGCAGCACCTCGGAGTTCGGGCTGGAGACGAACGCCTCGATCCACTTGCCGAACCTGAGCGCGACCAGCAGCACCACGCTCACGGTGCCCAGCGCGATCGCCACCGTCACGGCGCCGCTGACCAGGCTGAGCCCGGCGAGCATAGCCGTCAGCACCGGCAGGTAGATCGCCATCGTGAGGTCTTCGAACACCAGCAGCGACAGCACCGTGGGCGTCTCGCGGTTACCGATCCACCCCAGGTCGGACAGGACCTTCGCGGTGATCCCGGACGAGGTGGCGTACGTGACGCCCGCCATCGCCACGGCCGCGACCGGGCCCCAGCCGAGCAGCAGGGCGCAGATCGCCCCGGGCGCGGCGTTGAGCACCAGGTCGACGATGCCCGCGCGGGCGTTGCTCTTCAGGCTCGTGACGAGCTCGTCGGCGTTGTACTCGAGCCCCAGCGTCAGCAGCAGCAGGACGACGCCCAGCTCCGCGCCGACGGAGATGAACTCCTCGCTGGTGGCCAGCGGCAGCACGCCGCCCGTCCCGAAGGCCAGGCCGGCGATCAGATAGAGGGGGATGGGCGAGATGCCGGCGCGCAACGCCAGCGCGCCCAGCACACCCAGACCAAGAAGTACGGCACCGAATTCGAGAAACAGGATGGCGGTGTGGTGCACCCGCGGCCCTTAACCTTCGGCCAGGATGTCGGCGACTTCGGACGTGCTGTCGGCGGTGCCCACCACGACGACGATGTCGCCGGCAGCGAACACGAAACCGGGGCCCGGGCTGGCGACCACGTTCCCGTTGCGCACCACCGCCACGATGGAGGCGTTGGTGCGGGTCCGGACGCGGGCGTCGCCCATCGGGCGGTCGGCGTACGGGGAGCCCGGCGGGATCACGAGCTGGAGGCTGACCAGCCCCTCGACCTCCTGATGCGCCTGGTTGAGCCGCTGCACGATGCGGGGGGCGCCGAGGAGCTCGACCAGGGCGTCGGCCTCCTCGTCGTTCAGCTTGACGACCTCGCAGGCGCGGTCGGGGTCCTCGCGGTCGTAGATCACCAGGTCGCGGCGGCCGGTGCGGTGCGAGACGACACCGACGCGTTTGCCGGACTGGGTGGTGAAATCATGGCGCAGCCCGATCCCGGGCAGTGCCGTCTGCTCGACCTCCACCGGTCTATCCCACCCATCAAGTCCGGAAATATCCCGAATACCCTACCAATGCTCTCCGCCGGGTTTGTCCATACAGAAGACCTCTTCAGGGCACAACAGGCTCCCCTCACGGCCACAGACCGAGCCCGGTTCGGTCGCCCCCGGACGCAGGCAGGGGTCTCGCGGGCCTCCGGCGGGATCGCGGACAATGGACGGGCCCGGTGACCGGCCCTCAGCGAACGGAGCCCGCATGACGCAGTTACCGCGCCCCCCGGCGACCGGCCCGATCCGGCTGATGCTGGTGGAGGACCACGACATGGTGGCCGAGGCGCTGGGCGCGGCGCTGGGCGAGGCGGCGGGCATCGACCTGGTGGCCACGGCCGCGACCGTGGCGGCGGCCGTGGCCGGCGCCGGGAGGTGGCGTCCCGACGTGGTGGTGCTGGACCGGCGGCTGCCCGACGGCGACGGCGTCGCGGCGATCGGCCGCATCCGGGAGGCGGCGCCGGGCGCGCGCGTGCTGGTGCTGACGGCCGAGGCGTCGGCGGACGTGGCCGCGCGGGTGGTGGAGGCCGGGGGAGCGGGCCTGGTGGTGAAGACGTCGCCGCTGCGGGAGCTGGAGTCGGCGGTCCGCGAGGTGGCGGCGGGCGGCGTGGTGTTCGGGCCGGCGCTGCTGCCCGGGGTGCTCGACCGGCTGGCGGGCCGGGACCGCGGCCCGGGCGGGACGCTCACCGGGCGCGAACGGGAGACGCTGCTCCTGCTCGCCGACGGGGTGAGCACCGAGCAGATGAGCAGGCGGCTCGGGGTGGCGCGCAACACGGTGCGCAACCACGTGCAGCACGTCCTGGAGAAGCTGGGGGCCCGCTCGAAGCTGGAGGCGGTGGCGATCGCCCGCCGGGAGGGCCTGCTCGACTGATGCGTTTGCACCAGGCGGACCGGGGCGGATGCGTCTCGTGATCGACGGGCGCGCTGCCCGACAGTAAAGGCATGGGCACGGAGGTCGGGCCGTTCAGGCTGGAGCACCGCCTGGCCGAGGAGATGGGCAGCATCACGACGGCCCGGCGGATCGCCCGCGACGCCATGGACGCCTGGGACTACCACGGCTCCCGCGACGACGTGCTGCTGGTGGTGTCGGAGCTGGTCACCAACGCGCTGCGGCACGGCTCGGGCGAGCCGGTGCTGCGCATCACCGGCGGCTCGTGGCACGTCCGCGTCGAGGTCGGCGACGACGCGGAGCGGCTGCCGGAGGCGCGCATGCCCGGACCGGCCGACGGCTGGGGCCTGCACGTCATCGGCGAGCTGTGCACCCGCTGGGGCGTCACGCCGCACACGGGCGGGAAGGTGGTCTGGTGCGAGCTGACAGCCGGGGAGCGGGCGGTGTGACGAGCGCGCGGCTGTGCGAAGCTGCGGTATGCCCGAGCAGAGCGACCTGGAGCTGCTGGTCCAGAACGTCGTCGACTACGCGATCTTCATGCTGGACCCGCGCGGACACATCGTGAGCTGGAACGCCGGCGCCGAGCGCATCAAGGGGTGGACCGCCGGCGAGATCGTCGGCCGCCACTTCTCGGCGCTCTACCCGCCCGCCGACGTGGCGGCGGGCAAACCGGCGCGCGAGCTGGAGGTGGCCGTCGCGGAGGGCCGGCTGGAGGACGAGGGCTGGCGCGTCCGCAAGGACGGCACCCGGTTCTGGGCGAACGTGATCATCACCGCGCTGCGCGACGACCAGGGGCGGCTGCGCGGGTTCGGCAAGGTGACGCGCGACCTGACCGAGCGGCGCGCGGTCGAGCGGGCGCTGGACGAGCGCGGCAGGCTGCTGGCGCACCTGGTCCACGCGCAGGAGATGGAGCGCCGGCGCATCGCCTGGGACGTGCACGACGACACGATCCAGTCCATGGTGGCGGTCGGCATGCGGCTGCAACTGCTGGCCACGCGGCTGACGGGCGAGCACCAGGCGGCGGTGACGCGGCTCAACGACACGGTCGACGCCGCCGTGGGCCGGCTGCGCAACCTCACCTTCCGGCTGCACCCGCCGGGCATCGACAGCACCGGCCTGGTCGAGGGGCTGACCCGCTACCTGGACCAGGTGGTGTCGGGCGACGGGCTCACCTACGAGCTGACCCACGACCTGGCGGCCGAGCCGCCGCCGGAGACGTCGATCACGATCTTCCGCATCTGCCAGGAGGCGCTGACGAACGTCCGCAAGCACGCCCGCGCCCGCGCGGTGACGGTCCGGCTGGCCTCGGCCGAGCAGGGCGTGCACGTCTGGGTGAACGACGACGGCCACGGCTTCGAGCACGCCGGGGAGAACGACCCCGAACCCGGCCATTTCGGGCTGATCGAGATGCGGGAGCGCGCCGAGATCGCGGGCGGCTGGTGCGCCGTGCGCGGCAACCCGGGAGAGGGGGCGACGGTCGAGTTCTGGGTGCCCGCCGTCTCCCGGGGCGAGCCGTGAGCGACCCGGTCACGGTGCTGGTCGCCGATGACGAGCCGCTGATCAGGGAGGTGCTGGCCGAGGTGCTGGAGGCCGAGCCGGGGCTGACCGTGGTGGCGGTGGCGGCCGACGCGGGCGAGGCGGCCGAGCTGGCGGAGCTGCACCGGCCGGCGGTGGCGGTCCTGGACGTGCGGATGCCCGGCGGCGGCGCGTGGGCGGCCCGCGAGATCCGCCGCCGCTCGCCCGCCACCCGCGTCGTGGCGTTCTCCGCCTACGGTGACTCCGCCTCGGTGGACGAGATGCGCCAGGCGGGCGTGACCACGTACCTGCTCAAGGGCCTGCCCAACACGGCCATCGTGGCGGCGGTGCGCCGGGCCGCCACCGGCTGAACCCGCCCGGCGCTCAGGACATGGACGTGTCCGGCCAGGTCCACGAGCTGATCGCGGGGGCGTCCTCGCCGTGCAGCCGGGTGTGGGCGCGGGCCTGGAGACGGGCGTCGGCCATCCGCTGGCGCAGGTGGGCGGCCCGGGCGCCGAGGCCGGGGACCCGGTCGACGACGTCCATGACCAGGTGGAAGCGGTCGATGTCGTTGAGCATCGCCATGTCGAACGGCGTGGTCGTGGTGCCCTCCTCCTTGTAGCCGCGCACGTGCAGGTTGGCGTGGCCGTGGCGGCGGTAGGTGAGCTGGTGGATCAGCGTCGGGTAGCCGTGGAAGTCGAAGATGATCGGCCTGTCCGTGGTGAACAGCGTGTCGAACTCGGCGTCGGACATGCCGTGCGGGTGCTCCGACGACGGCTGCAGCCGCATCAGGTCCACCACGTTGACGACCCGCACCTTCAGGTCCGGCAGCTCCTCGCGCAGGATCGCGGCCGCCGCCAGCGTCTCCAGCGTGGGCACGTCGCCGGCGCAGGCGAGCACCACGTCGGGCTCGGCGCCCGCGTCGCTGGAGGCCCACGGCAGGATGCCCAGGCCGCGCGTGCAGTGGGCGATCGCCTCGTCCATGGTGAACAGGTCGAGCACCGGCTGCTTGCCCGCCACGATCACGTTCACGTAGTCGCGCGAGCGCAGGCAGTGGTCGGCCACCGACAGCAGCGTGTTGGCGTCCGGCGGCAGGTAGACGCGCACCACCGACGCCTTCTTGTTGACGACCACGTCCAGGAAGCCCGGGTCCTGGTGGCTGAAGCCGTTGTGGTCCTGCCGCCACACGTGCGACGACAGCAGGTACGTCAGCGACGCCACCGGCCGCCGCCAGGGGATCTTCTGCGACGACTCCAGCCACTTGGCGTGCTGGTTGAACATCGAGTCCACGATGTGGATGAACGCCTCGTAGCAGTTGAACAGCCCGTGCCTGCCGGTCAGCAGGTAGCCCTCCAGCCAGCCCTGGCACAGGTGCTCGCTCAGCACCTCCATCACCCGGCCGCCGGGCGCCAGGTGCTCGTCGGTGGGCAGCCGCTCGGCGTTCCAGGCCCGGTCGGTGGCGTCGAAGACGGCGCTGAGCCGGTTGGAGGCGGTCTCGTCCGGGCCCATCAGCCGGAACGTGCGCGGATTGTCCCTGATGACCTCGCGCAGCAGCGTGCCGAGGACCTTGGTCGGCTCGCTCGCCTGCGTCGCCGGTGACTTGACCTCGACGGCGAACCCGCGGAAGTCGGGCAGCCGCAGCGGAGACAGCAGCTCGCCGCCGTTGGCGT
Organism: Nonomuraea sp. NPDC023979; assembly: GCF_040639085.1. Taxonomy (NCBI): domain Bacteria; kingdom Bacillati; phylum Actinomycetota; class Actinomycetes; order Streptosporangiales; family Streptosporangiaceae; genus Nonomuraea; species Nonomuraea sp. NPDC023979. The sequence continues at coordinate 129,447 of NZ_JBEZZG010000014.1, read as the reverse complement.
GCGGGTTGGCGCTCATCCGGCGCCCGCCCTCGGGGACCGTGCCGAGGACGCCCGCGACCGGCCGGCCGCCGGTGTCGAACAGCTCCTCCGGCCGGTAGGAGCGCATCCACTCCTCCAGCATCGCCAGGTGCTCGGCGTTGTCGCGCACCTCCGCCAGCGGCACCTGGTGGGCGCGCCAGGTGCCCTCCACCGGCAGCCCGTCGACCTCGCGCGGGCCCGTCCAGCCCTTCGGCGTGCGCAGCACGATCATCGGGAGCCTGCGGTCCGCGCCCTCCCGGTAGGCGGCGATCTCCTCGAACGCCTCGTCCAGGGTGGCCGCCATTTCGCCGTGGTCCGGGCCCACGACGTGCGGGCGGTACCCGTACCCCTCCAGGAGTTTGAGCAGGTCGGCCTCCGGGATGCGGGCCAGCAGCGTCGGGTTGGCGATCTTGTAGCCGTTCAGGTGGAGGATCGGCAGCACGACGCCGTCACGCTCGTGGTCCAGCAGCTTGTTGGAGTGCCAGCTCGCGGCGAGGGGGCCCGTCTCGGCCTCGCCGTCGCCGATGACGCACGCCACCACCAGGTCCGGGTTGTCGAACGCGGCCCCGTAGGCGTGCGCCAGCGCGTAGCCGAGCTCGCCGCCCTCGTGGATGGACCCCGGCGTCTCCGGCGCCACGTGGCTGGGCACCCCGCCGGGGAAGGAGAACTGCCGGAACAGCCGCCGCATCCCCTCCGCGTCCCTCGTGACGTCCGGGTAGCGCTCGGTGTAGGAGCCCTCCAGCCACGCGTGCGCCACCGCCGCCGGGCCGCCGTGGCCGGGGCCGGCGATGTAGATCATGTCCTGGTCCCGCTCCCGGATCACCCGGTTCAGGTGGGCGAAGCAGAAGTTCAGGCCCGGTGTGGTGCCCCAGTGGCCGAGCAGGCGCGGCTTGATGTGCTCGGGCCGCAGCGGCTCGCTCAGCAGCGGGTTGTCCAGCAGGTAGATCTGGCCGACCGACAGGTAGTTGGCCGCGCGCCAGTATGCGTCGACATGGTCCATGCCGTGCCCCCTGCCCCGGCGGGCCGGGGCGTAAGCGGCGGGCCGTGAGCGGGTACGGGACCGGAGCCGGACGCTCGGCTACAGTGCCGGCATGGCGCTGAGAAGCTCACGGTGGTATTCGGGCGACGACAGGAACTCCTACATCCACCGGGCCTGGATGCGCAGAGGCTTACCGCGCGAGGCCTTCGACGGCGAGCGGCCGCACATCGCCATCGCCAACACCGCCTCCGACCTGACCCCCTGCAACTCCCACCTCGGCGAGGTGGCCCGCAGCGTCTCCGACGGCGTCTGGGCCGCCGGCGGCGTCCCGCTCAACCTGCCCGTGATGTCGCTCGGCGAGACGAACGTCCGCCCCACCGCCATGCTCTGGCGCAACCTGGCCGCCATGTCCGTCGAGGAGATGCTGCGCGCCAACCCGATCGACGGCGTCGTGCTCCTCGGCGGCTGCGACAAGACGATCCCGTCGCTGCTCATGGCCGCCTCCTCGGTCGACCTGCCGGCCGTCGTCATGCCCGGCGGGCCGATGCTCACCGGCCACTTCCGCGGCGTCCCGCTCGGCTGCGGCACCGACGTGTGGCGGCTCAGCGAGGAGGTGCGCGCCGGCACGCTGTCGCGCGAGGCGTTCCTCGACTCCGAATCCTCCATGATCCGCAGCCGGGGCCACTGCAACACGATGGGCACCGCCTCCACCATGGCCTGCATGGCCGAGGCGCTCGGCATGACGATCCCCGGCACCGCCGGCATCCCCGCCGCCGACAGCCGCCTGCTCGAACGCTCCCACGAGACCGGCCGCCTGGCCGTCGGCCTGGTCCGCGAGGGACGCCGGCCGAGCGACGTCATGACGCGCGGCGCGTTCCTCAACGCGATCGTCACGCTCGCCGCCATCGGCGGCTCCACCAACGCCGTCATCCACCTGCTGGCCATCGCCGGCCGCCTCGGCGTCGAGCTCGACCTCGACGACTTCGACCGCACCGGGTCGGGCGTGCCGCTGCTGGCGGACCTGCAGCCCGCCGGACGCCACCTCATGGACGACCTTCACCGGGCGGGCGGGCTGCGCGCCCTGCTCAAGGAGGTCGCCGACCTGCTCCACGACGAGCCCACCGTCACCGGCGCGCCGCTGTCCGCCTGCCTGGACGACGCCCGCATCTGGGACGAGACCGTCATCAGGCGGCGCGCCGACCCGCTCCTGCCCGACGCCGGCATCGCCGTGCTGCGCGGCAACCTGGCGCCGTCGGGCGCCGTCATCAAGCCCGCCGCCGCCTCGCCCGAGCTGCTGCGCCACCGCGGCCGCGCCGTCGTCTTCGACAGCGTCGAGGACGTCCACGCCCGGCTCGACTCGCCCGACCTGGACGTGGACGAGACCTCCGTGCTGGTGCTGCGCGGCTGCGGCCCCAAGGGTTACCCCGGCATGCCCGAGGTCGGCAACCTGCCGCTGCCCGCCAAGCTGCTGGCCAAGGGCGTGCGCGACATGGTCCGCGTCAGCGACGCCCGGATGAGCGGCACCGCCTACGGCACCGTCGTGCTGCACGCCTCGCCCGAGGCCGCCGCCGGCGGGCCGCTGGCCAGGGTCCGCACCGGCGACCCGATCGTGCTCGACGTGGCCGCCCGGCGGCTCGACGTCGACATCCCCGACGCCGAGCTGAACTCCAGGCCGCCCGTCGCCGACGGCCACGCCAGGCCCGCCCGCGGCTGGGAACGCCTCTACATCGACCACGTGAACCAGGCCCACCAGGGCGCCGACCTGGACTTCCTGCGCGGGTCGAGCGGCGACGCCGTGGGCCGCGATTCCCACTGACCGGCAAACCGGCCGGCAAAGAGTCCGCTCCGCCATGCGCGGAATGAGGACCGGGGGGTACGGGGTTGCGGGACGATGTGACCGGCCGGCGGTGATCGGCCGGATGAGATCGGATTGACGGTGCCAGGAGGAAACGTGAGCGGCGACATCACCCGGAGCCAGGAGTGGGCGGCCCTGGAGAAGCATCATGAGGAGCTGGCGGGCAGGCATCTGCGCGAGCTGTTCGCGGACGATCCCGGCCGGGCCGCCCGCATGACGGTGACCGCCGGCGACCTCTACCTCGACTACGCCAAGCACCGTGCCACCGAGGAGACCATCGGCCTGCTGGTGCGCCTGGCCGAGCGGGCCGGGCTGCGTGAGCGCGTCGAGGCGATGTTCACCGGTGAGCACATCAACGTCAGCGAGGACCGCGCCGTGCTGCACACCGCGCTGCGCGCCCCCGCCGGGGACAAGCTGGTCGTGGACGGCCAGGACGTGACGGGCGACGTGCACGCGGTGCTCGACCGGATGAGCGAGTTCGCCGGCCGGGTCCGGTCCCAGGAGTGGCGCGGCGCCACCGGGCGGCCCATCACCACCGTGGTCAACATCGGCATCGGCGGCTCCGACCTGGGCCCGGCGATGGCCTACGAGGCGCTGCGCGACTACGCCGACGCCGGCATCGAGGCCCGGTTCGTCTCCAACGTCGACCCGGCCGACATCTCGGGCAACCTGCGCGGCCTCGACCCGGCCACGACGCTGTTCGTGGTCAGCTCCAAGACCTTCACCACCCTGGAGACGCTCACCAACGCCAAGGTGGCCCGCGACTGGCTGGTGGGCGCGCTCGGCGAGGACGCCGTCTCCCGCCACTTCGTCGCCGTCTCCACCAACGCCGCCAAGGTCGCCGAGTTCGGCATCGACACCGGCAACATGTTCGGCTTCTGGGACTGGGTCGGCGGACGCTACTCCTACGACGGCGCCATCGGCCTGTCCCTCATGATCGCGATCGGGGCCGACCGGTTCCGCGAGATGCTGGCCGGCTTCCACGCCATCGACCGCCACTTCCGCACCGCCCCGTTCGAGGCCAACATGCCGGTGCTGCTCGGCCTCCTCGGGGTGTGGTACACCGACTTCTTCGGCGCCCAGACGCGCGCCGTGCTGCCCTACAGCCAGCGGCTGCACCGCTTCCCCGCCTACCTGCAGCAGCTCACGATGGAGTCCAACGGCAAGTCGGTGCGCGCCGACGGCACCCCCGTCACCGTCGACACCGGCGAGATCTTCTGGGGCGAGCCCGGCACCAACGGCCAGCACGCCTTCTACCAGCTCCTGCACCAGGGCACCCGGCTCGTCCCGGCCGACTTCATCGGCTTCGCCGAGCCGTACGAGGACCACGAGGGCATGCACGACCTGCTCACCGCCAACCTGCTGGCGCAGACCTCGGCGCTGGCGTTCGGCAAGACCGCCGAGGAGATCGCCGCCGAGGGCACCGCGCCCGAGGTCGTGCCGCACAAGGTGATGCCGGGCAACCGGCCCACCTCCACCATCCTGGCGCCCAAGCTGACGCCCTCCACGCTCGGCCAGCTCGTCGCCCTCTACGAGCACGTCGTGTTCGTCGAGGGCACGATCTGGGGCGTCGACTCCTTCGATCAGTGGGGCGTCGAGCTGGGCAAGAAGATGGCGCTCGACCTGGCGCCCGCGCTCACCTCCGCCGAGCCGCCCGCCGAGTTCCCCGACCCGTCGACCGAGCTGCTCGTGCGCCGCTACCGCGAGCTGCGCGGACGGCGCGTCTGACCCCGAGGGCGCTGGCGCCCGGGCCGTCGCGGGGAGAGCATGGCCGCATGGACATCATGCGACTGGTGGATCAGGCCAAGGACGCCGCGACGGTCGGGCGCGTGTTCGGCGAACCCGTCGAGCGCGACGGCGTGACGATCATCCCGGTCGCCCGGGTCGCCCACGGCGGCGGGGGCGGCCAGGGCACCGGCGGGCAGGGTGAGCAGGGCAGCGGCTCCGGCTACGGCGTCGCCGCCGCCCCGGCCGGCGTCTTCGTCGTCAAGGACGGCGACGTCCGCTGGCAGCCCGCCGTCGACGTCAACCGCATCGTGCTCGGCGGCCAGGCCGTCGCCGTCGTGCTGCTGCTGACGCTGCGCGCGATCCTCAAACGCCGGGGCCGCCGCAAGCGGTGATCGCCTCTACGCTGGGGGCCATGACCTCTCTGACGCAGATCGTGGCCTTCGGCGGCGTGGTGATGCTCGGCGCGATGTCGCCCGGCCCGGACTTCGCGGTCGTGGTGCGCCGCTCGGCGCTGTCGGGGCGCGGCCACGGCATGGCCGCCGCCGCGGGCATCTCCCTCGGCGTGTTCGTGTGGGTCGTCGCCGCCGCGACCGGCGTCGCCGCGCTGCTGGCCGCCTCGGCGGTGGCGTTCACCGTGGTCAAGGTCGTCGGCGCCGCCTACCTGCTCTACCTGGGCGCCAAGGCGCTGCGCGCGGCGGTCAAGGGCGGCGGCGGGCTCGCCCTCGACACGCCCGCCACGGGCGGCAGGGGGCCGTGGGCGGCCTTCGCCGAAGGGCTGCTCACCAACGTGCTCAACCCCAAGGCGGCGCTGTTCTTCGTCGCGTTGGTGCCGCAGTTCCTCTCCGCGGGGGCCTCGCTCGCCGACACGCTGCTGCTGTCGCTGATCGCGCTCGCCGGGACCGTGCTGTGGTTCCTCACCGTGGCCAACGTCGTCAGCGCGCTGCGCCGCGCGTTCGCCCAGCCCGCCGTCCGCCGCACGCTCGACGGCCTCACGGGCGCCGCGCTCGTCGCCCTCGGCGTCAACCTCGCCACCGCCGCCCGCCCCTGACCCCCTTCCCGGTACGGGGCGCGTACCGGGAACGGGGGCGGGGCGCGTACCGGCTCGGGCGTGGGCCGGTCAGGCGATGGTCACGCCCAGCAGGTGGCCCAGCCCGAACGTGACCGTGGCCGCGCCCACGCCGAGCGCGAGCTGGCGCAGGCCGCCCAGCCACCACGGGCGGGCCGTCATCACCGCCACCACCGCCCCGAACCCGAACAGCCCCAGCACGCTCAGCACCACGGCCAGCGTCAGCCCCGACGCCCCGAACAGGAACGGCGCCAGCGGCACCAGCGCGCCCAGCGCGAACGCGCCGAACGACGCGGCGGCGGCCAGGCGCGGCGACGGCAGGTCGTCCGGGTCCACGCCCAGCTCCTCCCGCACGTGCACGCGCAGCGCCTGCTCCGGGTCGGCCGACAGGCCCGCCGCCACCCGGTCGGCCAGCTCGGCGTCCAGGCCCCGCGAACGGTAGAGCGCGGCCAGCTCGGCCCGCTCGCCCTCCGGGTTCCTGGCCAGCTCCTGGCGCTCCACGGCGATCTCGGCGCGCATCAGCTCGGTCTGCGACTTCACCGACGTGTACTCGCCCGCCGCCATCGAGCACGCCCCGGCCACCAGCCCGGCGAACCCCGCCAGCACGGCCCCCCGCCCGGCCCCGGCGGCGCCCACCACTCCGGCGATCAACGCGAAGTTGGACACCAGGCCGTCCATGGCGCCGAACACCGCCGGCCGCAGCCAGCCGCCGGTCACGTCACGGTGGCTGTGGTGCTTCTCGGGCGAGTACGTCCGCTCCAGCTCAATAGTCATGACATTCCCTCCCATAAGACCAACTCGTCCGACATTTAGACATATGTCGGCATGATCCGCAACGAAGGGGAGGCTTGCCTGACCTGCGGTTCCACCCTTGGGCGGAACCGCTTCCCGAACGTGTTGACGAGAAAAGGCGCACGTCGGGGCAGGGGTCTCAGAGGCCCCAGAACGGGCCGTCCAGCCCGGCGGCGGCGAAGTGCGCGGCGGCCTCGGACGGCTCCCGGCGGGTGTAGCCGCGCTCCAGGCGGCCGTCGTACCAGCCCCGGGCCAGCCGCCACAGCGCCGGCACGTCCATCACGTAACCGCGCGGCAGCCCCGTACGCGCCAGCCATCCGTCCACGCAGCCCGCCGAGCAGAACAGCCGCTGGTTCGAGCACGTCCGCACGACGTCGTCCCACATGCGGGCCACCGGGACCAGGAAGTGCGCCACCTGCTCACCCGGGGGAGGCGCGGCGCGCCCCACCGACCAGGCGTGCGGCGTCCCGCATCCGGGGCACCGGGTGGCGACCAGCACCTCGGGCTCGTCCTTGAGCAGGTGCGGCACGGCGAACGCGTCCCACGCGCAGCCGCCCCACCACAGCGTCTCCCGGCCCATGACCGAGAACCCCAGCGGCACCGACGAGAACGGGTGCGCCATGACGATCGCGCCGCCCTGGCCCTGGCCTTCGCCCTCGTCGCTGTCGCCGTTGTCGCCCAGTACCAGTGCCCGGGCCCCGTGCAGCCGCCGCAACGCCCGCCGCACCTCGCCGGGCCCGGCGCCGGTGGTCGCGGCCAGCTCCTCGACTCCGGGGGCCCGCCCCGTACGGGCGAACCCGGCGTAGACGGCCACCCGCACGTCCTCGTCGTCCATCCCCACCCCCATCCAGAGGGTCAAGGGTACGGCCCGGTCCGCTCAGGACAGGGGGACCGGGAGAGGGTTCGTGACGGCCTGCCGGGCTTCCTTTTCCTGGATGAGGGCGGCGCAGTCGGCGATCGCCCCCGCCAGCAGGTCACGCAGCAGCGGGTCCGGGTCCGGGACGCACGCCTGGACGATGCCCACCACGGCGAGCTGGACCGCGTTGGGCGCGGCGTAGCGGCGGAAGCCCTTCTCGGTGATCCGCGCCGCCCGGCTGAACCTGCGCGCCTGCGCGGCGGCCTGCGGCACCTGCTCCATCGCCGCCCGGCTCCGCTCGCTCAGCCGCCCCGGCGGCCGGCCGTCGAGCCTGGCCAGCATCTCCTCGGCCGCCAGCACCGACACCGCCAGCGCGAGCTGCCGCTCGGCCGCCGCTACGGGCAGCGCCGTCGTGGCGCAGCGCAGCGCGATGTGGGCGTCCACCCGCAGGTCGTCGGAGGTCAGGCCGATGATCGACGGGACGAGCTCCACGAGCTGGCCGCGTTGCGCGTCGCCGATGTTGTCGTTGACCAGCCGGGCGAGGGCCGCCAGCAGCGGATGGGTGCAGGCGGGATGGTCGCTCCACCGCTCTCCGGCCAGGTAGGAGGCCAGCTCCATGAAGCAGGCGCCCCGCTTGGGGTTGCGATGCCTGCCTCGGGACAGAACCGGCATGTGATCAAGGTGGTTGTCCACGGGTGCTCCACTGTTTCGCGGGATCGCCGTCCTTTCAGTCTGCGCTCCCGGCCGCGGCAAAGCCAGTCTTCTCGAGCTCGGGGAGCATATAACCCGTGTGGGGTTATAGTGGGGGCATAGTCGAAGGAGGAGGCCGCGTGCCGAAGATCAACGTTTATCTGCCCGACGAGCTCGCGGAGGCCGTCAAGGAGGCGGGGGTGCCCGTGTCGGCCATCTGCCAGCGGGCGCTGGAGCAGGCGGTGCGCCGGGTGACGGCGATCCGCGCCAGCGTCCCCGCGGACCTCGACCCGGACCGGCCGTCCGGGGCGCTCAGCCACCTCACGGCCCGCACCCGCACGGTCCTCAAACGCGCCGCCGACCTCGCCGCCGCCGGCCGCGCCCCCGCCGTGGGCACCGAGCACCTGCTCGCCGCCATGCTCGACGAGGGCACCAACCTCGCCCTGCACGTCCTGCGCGCCATGGACATCGACCCCGCCCACGCCCGCCCCCACCTCCCGGCCGCCCCAACCACGGAAGGCGCCTCCCGCCTCCCGGGGGTTCCGCCCCCGGAGGGCGCCGCCAGGGCCGCCGCCCCGACCACGGGGGGCGCCCACGGACTCCCTACGGCTTCGGCCTCGGAGGGCGCCGACCGACGGCCCGGCGGGACGGACCCCGAGGGCGCCGGCGCGCTCGCCTCCGGCGGGTCGGCCGCCGAGGGGGCCGGTCCCCGGGCCTCCGAGGGGCCGGCCGCCGGGGGTGCGGCCTCCCGGTCCGCCGATGCGCCGTCTCCCGAAGGCGCCGCCCCGGAAGGCGCCGCCCCGGAAGGCGCTGCCTCCGGGGTGGCTTCCTCTGGGGAGCAGGGTGGGGGGCGGTTCAGTGGGGCGGCGGCCAACGCGCTGGAGTTCGCCGTGAACGAGGCCGCCTCGCTCGGGCACAACTACATCGGCTGCGAGCACCTCCTGCTCGGCCTGGTGAACGAGCCCGACGGGACGGCCGGGCAGGTGCTGCGCGGCCTGGGCGCGGAGCCGAGGCTGACCCGCCGGGCGGTGGTCGCCGCGCTGGCGGGCTACGTCCACCTGCGCGCCCAGGCCCAGCAGGCCCCCACGGCAGGCGGGCCTGCGGCAGGCGCCCCCGTGGCGGGTGCGCCCGCCAGCGGAACGCAGGACCCGGCGCAGATGCTGGCCGCCGTGATGCGGGACCAGTTGCAGCCCGTGATCCGGCGGCTGGAGCGCCTGGAGGAGCGGGCGGGCCTCACCCCGGACGCCTCGCCGTGACGATCGCCCGGGCCGCCGTGCTCACCGCGGCGGCCCTGATCGTCGCCGGGATCGTCGTGGCCGCCTTCCTGTGAGCCGCGCCCCGGGAGCCTGTGCCGCACCCAGTCCCGGGGCGTGAAAAGGATCACCTCCGCGGCTGCTCCCGTGCTAGGTTGCCTGCGTTCCATGACATGAGTGGCGCGGGGCGGCCCCGCCGCACTCCCTTCCTTCTCCGCATGGGGGCCAACGGTGAGGTGGGCGCTTTTCCTGCTGGTCGCTTCGACGTTGTGGTGGGCGGCGCCCGCCGTGGCGGCGACCGACGACGCCGCTCCCGGCCGGGTGGCCTTCATCGGGGTGCCGGGCCTGCACTGGGACGACGTCACCCCCGAGTCGGCCCCGAACCTGTGGCGGCTGGCCGGGCAGAGCGATCTCGGCTCGGTGTCGGTCAAGACCCTGGGCACCGTGGCGTGCCCGTACGACGGCTGGCTGACCGTCTCGGCGGGCGTGCGGTCGGCGTTCGGGCAGCGCTGCGGCCTGCCGCCGGAGCCGGAGCGGCGGGGTGAGGGCGCGGTGGTGCCGGGGTTCGCCGGCATCCTGGCCAAGCGTGACGGCGGCTACGTGGGCACGCTCGGCGCGGCCGTGCAGGCGGCGGGGGAGTGCACGACGGCGGTCGGCCGGGGCGCGGCGCTGGCGCTGGGCGACCGTGAGGGCCGCGTCGACGTGTACGCGCCCGACCCGGCCTCGCTGGCCGACTGGTCGCGCTGCAAGGTCGTCGCCGTGGACGTGGACGAGCTGATCAGGCCCTATCTCGGCGCCGACGGCAAGCTGTCGAGGGAGCCGGAGGCGATCACGCCGGAGGCGCGGCGCGCGGCGGTGCGGGCGGCGGACGCGGAGGTCGGCGCGGCGCTGGCCAAGCTGCCCGCCGGGACCCAGGTGGTGCTGGCCGGCAACGGCGACCACGGCTCGGTGCCGCACCTGCGCGTGGCCATGTGGAAGCACGACCAGGCGCGCGGGGCGATCCTCGGCACCAGCTCCACCCGGCGCGAGGACATCGTGATCCTCACCGACATCACGACGACGGTGCTGACCGCCGCCGGCATCCCGGTGCCGCCCACGGTCATCGGCATCGCCTGGACCCCCGGCGACGTCGCCGGGCGGGACGCGGGCGTGGAGCGGCTGCGGGAGGCCGATCTCAAGGCCACCACCGTACGGAGCGCGACCGGCGTGTTCTTCACCGTCTTCGCCACGATCACGGTGTTCTTCTATGCGATCGCCTACTTCGTGCTGTCGCGGCGCAGGCGGCCGGGGGCGATCGGCCCGGTGGCGCTCGGCCTGGCGGCGGTCCCCGTCTCGACGTACCTGGTCAACCTGGTGCCCTGGGTGCAGGGCACGTACCCGATCGTCCCGCTGGTCTGCGCGGTCGTGGCGATCGACCTGGCGATCGTGGGGCTGGCGGTGGGCGGGCCGTGGCGGCGCGACCCGCTGGGGCCGCCGGCGGTGGTGGCGACGTTCACCGGCCTGGTGCTCGTCGCCGACCTGCTGACCGGCACCTACCTGCAGTTCAACAGCCTCATGGGCTACACCGCCGTGGTCGGCGGGCGCTACTACGGGCTGGCCAACATCCCGTTCGCGCTGCTGGCGACGGGTGTGCTGATGACCACGGCGATGGCCGCCGACCGGCTGGTGCGGCGCGGGCACAGGCGGGCCGCGGTGTGGGTGGTGGCCGGGCTCGGCGTGGTCGCGATGCTGCTGGCGGGCTGGCCGGGCGTGGGCAGCGACTTCGGCGGCGTGATCGCGTTCGTGCCGGGCATCGCGGTGACCGCGCTGCTCGTGGCGGGCCGGAAGGTGTCGGTGGTGAAGCTCGGCGCGTTCTGCGTGCTGGGCGGCGTGGCCGTGTCGATCATCGCGGTGCTCGACCACCTGCGGCCCCCGGCCGCGCAGACGCACCTGGGCAGGTTCGTCGGACAGGTGATCGACGGCACGTTCTGGCCGATGATCATGCGCAAGCTCGGCGCCATGCTCAACACCATGCTCTCGCCCAACCTCATGCCGATCGTCATCGCCGGGCTGGCGTTCCTGGTCTTCGCGATCCTGCGGCCGGAGAAGATCAGCGCGGGCATCGTGCCGAGGGCGTTCGCGCGCACCCCGATGCTGCGGGCGGGGCTCATCGGCGCCCTGGTCAGCGGGGTCGTCGGCATGCTGGTCAACGACTCGGGCACGGCCGTGCTGTCGATGGCGGTGGCCACGGCGGTGCCGCTGGTGCTCTACGCGGGCATCAGGTCCGCCCCGCAGGAGGCCGGAGCCGGTGACGGGGCGCCCGATGAGCGGGTCGTCGCCGGCAAGATCTGAAATTTTCTTTTAGTTCACCCCCAAGTCTTGAAAGTTATATCCATGGGCGATTGAGTTCGGTCGTGCAGACCCTCCGTTATCTGGCCGCCGCGGCTCTGGTGTTAACCGCGGCGTCCCCCGCTCACGCCGAGCCCACACCCCCCGCAGAGGACGCGCTCACCGCGTCGTCCTATCCGCCGCCCTCCACGCTGATCGCCACCTCGGACGCCCCGGGCGGCAGGCTGGAGACGGACAAGAAGACCCGGCCCGTCGCGCCCGGCATCACCCTGACCTCCTTCGACACCTACGACGCGCTCGGCTGGCTGCGCGCCGACGCGCTCACCGCCGACCTCGGCGGCGGCGCGAAGGCCGGGTACGTGTACTCCGGCGAGGTGTCCAAGACCGAGCCGCTGTCCGGACCGGCCAAGCGCTCGCGCGCCGTCGCCGCCGTCAACGGCGACTTCTTCGACATCAACAACTCCGGCGCCGCCCAGGGCATCGGCGTCCAGAACGGCGAGCTCGTCCAGTCGCCGCGCGCCGGCCACGAGAACGCGGTCGCCGTCAGCGCCGACGGCGTCGGCCGGGTGCTCAAGATGTACTTCGAGGGCACCGCCACCCCCGAGGGCGGCGCGCCGGTCACGCTCACCCAGTTCAACCAGATCGTGCAGAACAACGGCGTCGGCCTGTTCACCCCGCTGTGGGGCTCCTACACCCGGGCCCGCGCCGTCGAGGGCGCCGCCTCGGTCACCGAGGTCGAGCTCAAGGACGGCGTGGTCGCGGCGGTGCGGCAGGAGGCCGGCAGCGGCCCCGTCACGGCCGGCACCACGATCCTGCTCGGCCGCGACGCCGGCGCGAGCGCCCTGGCCGCGCTCAAGCCGGGCGACCGGGTCGACGTGCGCTACCAGCCGAAGGCCTCCGACGGCGGCGCCGTCGAGTCCGCGGTCGGCGGCAACTACGTCCTGGTCAAGGACGGCGCCGTGCAGCACTCGTCCGACCAGTCGGCCCACCCGCGCACCGCGGTCGGCTTCTCCGCCGACGGCAGGAAGATGTACCTGCTCACGGTGGACGGCCGCCAGGCCGACAGCCGCGGCGTCACGCTGGACGAGCTGGCCGCCATGATGGCCGACCTCGGCGCCGCCGACGCGCTCAACCTCGACGGCGGCGGCTCCTCCACGCTGCTCGCCCGCGAGCCCGGCCAGGCCGACGTCCAGGTGGAGAACAGCCCCTCCGACGGCGGCGAGCGCCACGTGCCCAACGGCCTGGCCCTCTATGCGCCCGAGGGCAGCGGCAAGCTCAAGGGCTTCTGGCTGGAGACCGCCACCGACCCGGCCAGGGCGCCCGGCGCGGCCCCCGTCGCCGGTGGCCGCCCCGACCGCGTCTTCCCCGGGCTCACCCGGCGGCTGACCGCCGCCGGCTACGACGAGACGTACGGGCCCGCGTCCGGCACGCCCCTGTGGCGCTCCACCCCGGCCGTGCACGGCGTCGTACGCGACGGCAGGTTCCACGCCCTGGTGCCCGGCCAGGCGAAGGTCACCGCCTCGCGCGGCAAGGCCAAGGGCACCCTGGAGCTGACCGTGCTGCAGCCGCTGCGGCGGCTCGGCGCCACCGCCGACCGGGTCGGCCTGCCCGGCCAGGACGGCACCGCCGCGTTCGGCGTCGTCGGCTACGACCGCAACGGCAACAGCGCGCCCATCGAGCCGGCCGACCTCACGCTCGACTACGACCGCGGCCTGTTCGAGGTCACCGCGGCCGAGCAGGGCTACTTCACGGTCAAGGCCAAGCGGCCCACCGGGTCGGGGCTCATCACCGCCAAGGTCGGCAAGATCAGCACCGCGGTGCCGGTGACGGTCGGCTTCGAGGACCAGTCGGTGGCCGACTTCGAGAACGCCGCCTCGTGGAAGTTCGCCACCGCGCGCGCCACCGGCTCGCTGTCGGCCGCGCCCGGCCAGAGCGGCGGCGGGCTCAAGCTCGCCTACGACTTCACCCAGTCCACCGCCACCCGCGCCGCGTACGCCAGCCCGCCCGAGCAGATCGTGGTGAACGGCCAGCCGCAGGCGTTCGGCCTGTGGATCCACTCCACCGGCAAGGGCGAGTGGCCCAGCCTGGAGTTCTACGACGCGGCCGGGCAGTCGCAGATCCTGCGCGGCCCGTACCTGACGTGGACGGGCTGGAGGTTCGTCGAGTTCGCGGTGCCGCCGGGCGTCAACTACCCGCTCAAGCTGCGGCGCTTCTACGTGGCCGAGACCAAGGCCGCGGCCTCGTACACCAACGAGATCCTGATCGACGGGCTGGTGGCGAAGGTGCCGCCGTCGGTCGAGGCGCCCGAGGTCCCGGCCGTGGCCGATCCGGTGGTGCGGCCGGAGGTCGGCGACATGCCGTGGCGGTTCGCGGTCATGTCGGACGCCCAGTTCGTCGCGCGTGATCCGGACAGCGACATCGTCCGCAACGCCCGGCGCACGCTGCGCGAGATCAAGGCGGCCAAGCCCGACTTCCTGGTGATCAACGGTGACCTGGTGGACGAGGCGTCGCCGGAGGACTTCGCGCTGGCCAAGCGCATCCTCGATGAGGAACTCGGCGGTGAGCTGAAATATCACTACATCCCGGGCAACCATGAGGTGATGGGCGGCAAGATCGACAACTTCCGGGCCGTCTTCGGCGACACGTACCGGACCTTCGACCACAAGGGCACCCGGTTCATCACGCTCGACACCTCCCGCCTCAACCTGCGCGGCGGTGGCTTCGAGCAGGTCGCGCTGCTGCGCTCGGAGCTCGACGAGGCCGCCCGCGACTCCTCGGTCGGCTCGGTGGCGGTGCTGTTCCACGTGCCGCCGCGCGACCCGACGCCCGGCAAGGGCAGCCAGCTCGGCGACCGCAAGGAGGCCGCGCTGGTCGAAGGCTGGCTGGCCGGCTTCCAGCGTGACACCGGCAAGGGCGCCGCGTTCATCGGTGCGCACGTCGGGACCTTCCACGCCTCCCGCGTGGACGCGGTGCCGTACTTCATCAACGGCAACTCCGGCAAGAACCCGGCCACCGCGCCCGGCGACGGCGGCTTCACCGGCTGGTCCCTGTGGGGCGTCGACCCGGTGACGGGCAAGGAGGCCGAGCACGTCAGGCGCAACTGGTTCGCCGACGCGCCCACGTGGATCGGCGCCCAGGTCAGGCCGCACGTCGACGAGCTCACGCTGAGCGCTCCGGCCACCGTCGCGGTCGGCGCGCCGGCCCCGGTGTCGGCGACGGTCAAGCAGGACGAGCGCGCGGTCCCGGCCGCCTACCCGGTGTCGGCGCGCTGGTCGGGCTCGCCGAACCTGCACGTCGGGCCCCGGCAGACGGCCAAGCCGTGGCACGTGGCCGTCCTCGACCCCGAGGCGGGCACGCTCACCGCGCTGCGGCCCGGGAACGTCACGGTCGCCGTGACGGTCAACGGCGTCACCCGGCAGGCAGGCGTCGCCCTGACCGCCAAGGCCGCCGCCTGACCGCCAAGGCCGCGGCTCTGACCGCCAAGGCCGCGGCCCTGACCGCCAAGGCCGCGGCCTGATCGCCCCCGAACGCCCCGCCCCTTCCCGGGCGGGGCGTTCGGGAGGCGATCTCGCGGGAACGGGGGGAGGATGCCGAAGTCCGACAACCGGGTAGGACCCTCCCAGTGACCGACCTGATCACCGCGCTGCGCGACCTGCCGCTGGTCGACCACCACGTGCACGGCGCCACCGGGCACGACCTGTCGCGCACCGCGTTCGAGGAGCTCATCACCGAGTCCGACCGGCCCGTGCCCTCCTGGATGACGCAGTTCGACTCCCAGCTCGGTCACGCGATCCTGCGCCACTGCGCGCCGCTGCTCGGGCTGGATCCGCACACCGCGCCCGAGGCGTACCTGGCCAGGCGCGCCCGGCTCGGCGCGGACGAGGTCAACCGCCGCCTGCTCGGCGCCTCCGGCGTCGGCCACTACCTGGTGGAGACCGGCTACCGGCCCGGCGAGATCCTCGGCCCGTCCGGCATGGCCGAGGCCACCGGCGCCCCGGTGGACGAGGTGGTCCGGCTGGAGGCCGTCGCCGAACAGGTCGCGGCCACCGGCGTCGACGCCGCCGGTTACGCAGGGCGCTTCGCCGAGACGCTGGCCGAGCGCACCCGCACCGCCCGGGCGGTCAAGACCGTCCTGGCCTACCGGCACGGCCTCGACGCCGACCCCGAGCCGCCGGCGGCCGCCGAGGTGACCGAGGCGGCCGGCCGCTGGCTGGCCGGGGGCGGCGCCCGGCTGGACGACCCGGTGCTGCTGCGCCACGCCGTCTGGGCCGGGATCGAGCGCGGCCTGCCGTTGCAGATCCACACCGGGCTCGGCGACCCCGATCTGGACCTGCGGCGTTCCGACCCGCTGCTGCTGCGCGGGCTGATCGAGCGGGCCGAGCCGTCCGGGGTGCCGCTGCTGCTCCTGCACTGCTACCCGTACCACCGCCAGGCCGGCTACCTCGCGCACGCGTACCCGAACGTCTACTTCGACGTCGGCCTGGGCCTGCACTACAGCGGCGCCGCCTGCGCCGCGCTGGTGGCCGAGAGCCTGGAGGTGGCGCCGTTCGCCAAGCTGCTGTTCTCCTCCGACGCGTGGGGGCCGGCCGAGCTGCACTTCCTCGGCGCCGAGCTGTGGCGCCGGGCGATGGCCCGGGTGCTGGGCGGCTTCGTCGCCGAGGGGGAGTGGTCGGCGGCGCAGGCGGCGCGGGTGGCGGCGATGGTGGGCGCGGACAACGCCCGCCGCGTCTACGGCCTGGGGGCGCCGTGACCAGCCGCCGCGACGTCCTGCTGCGCGAGGTGCTCCGGCGCGAGCTGCACACGGCCGTGGAGCTGCGGCGCGAGCTGCATGCCGAGCCCCGGCTGTCCGGCAAGGAGGGCCCGACGCTCAAACGGGTGCTCGACGCGCTGCCCGGCGGCCAGGTGGAGCACGTCGCGGGCACCGGCGCGCTGCTGCGCGTGGGCGGCGCCGGACCGGCCGTCGGCGTGCGCGGCGAGCTGGACGGGCTGCCGATCGTCGAGCGGACCGGCGTGCCGTGGGCGTCGGTCAACGGCGCCATGCACGCCTGCGGCCACGACGTGCACCTGGCCGCCGTGGTCGCGCTCGCCCGCGCCGTCGACCGGGTGACGGACGTGCTCGGCCCCCGCGACGGCGGCGTCACGCCGCTCGTCGTCGTGCTCCAGCCGCGCGAGGAGAGCTACCCGTCCGGGGCCGCCGACATCGTCCGCTCCGGGGCGCTCGGCCGCCACCGGATCACCGCCATGATCGGCGCGCACGTGCAGCCGGTGCTGGACGACGGCGTCATCGCCTGCACGCCCGGCGCGGTCAACGCCTCCTCCGACGAGTTCCGGGTGACGGTCAGGGGCAAGGAGGGGCACGCCGCCTACCCGCACCTGGCCCGCGACCCCGTCGTGGCGATGGCGCAGGTCATCGTGGCCGCCCAGCAGCTCGTCAGCCGGGCCGCCGACCCGATGACGCCGACCGTGGTCACCTTCGGCACCGTGCACGCCGGCACCGCGCCCAACGCCATCCCCGGCGAGGCCGTCGCCCGGGGCACGCTCCGGTCGCTGTCGCAGCCCTGGCGCGAGACCCTGCACGAGCGCTTCGCCCAGATGGCCGCCGACGTGGCCAGGGCGCACGGCTGCGAAGCCGAGGTGACGGTCCTGCCCGGCGAGCCCGTCCTGGTCAACGACGCCTCCCTGGCCGTGCGGACCGGCGAGCTGCTGCGCGCGCAGGGCCGTACGGTCACCGCCGAGCTGCGCTCGTGCGGCGCGGACGACTTCGCCCAGTACGGGGCGCTGGTGCCGTCGCTGATGATGTTCGTCGGCGTCGACACCGAGACCGGCCTGCACACGCCCGGGTTCCTGCCGGACGACGCCAGCGTGGGCGCCGTCGCGGAGAGCATGCTGGCCGGCTACCTCGCCGCTGACGAAAGCACCGCCAGCCTCTAGGCTCGGCGGCGATGGACATCGAGACATTCACCCCCGGTTCCGGCCGCCTGGCTCCCAGGGCGGCTCTCCGCTCCGACGCACCCTCCCTCGACCTCAACGGCCCCTGGCGCTTCCGGCTCTCGCCGCACGCCCGCGTCGCCGACGACTTCGTCGCCCCCGGCTACGACGACTCCGGCTGGGACGAGCTGCCCGTGCCGTCGCACTGGCCGCTGCACGGCCACGGCGCGCCCGCCTACACCAACGTGTCCTATCCGTTCCCGATCGATCCGCCGCACGTGCCGTCGGAGAACCCCACCGGCGACTACCGCCGCGTCTTCGACCTGCCCGAGGGCTGGACCGGCGGGCGGCTGCGGTTCGACGGCGTCGAGTCGTACGCCAAGGTGTGGCTCAACGGGCACGAGCTCGGCTTTACCACCGGCAGCCGCCTGCCCGCCGAGTTCGACGCCGGGCCCTGGCTGCGGCCCGGGCGCAACGTGCTCGCCGTCCGGGTCCACCAGTGGTCGGCCGCCAGCTACCTGGAGGACCAGGACATGTGGTGGCTGCCCGGCATCTTCCGCGACGTGACGCTTACCCGCTCGGCCGCCGACGTGTTCGTGCACGCCTCCTACGACGACGGGCGCGGCACGCTCAGCTTCGACGGGCCCGGCCTGCTCACCGTCGCCGAGCTCGGCGTCACCGGCCTGGCCCCCGGCACCCCCGTCACGCTCGACGTCGAGCCGTGGACCGCCGAGACGCCCCGCCTGTACGACGCCGAGGTGCGGCTCGACGACGAGACCGTGCGGCTGCGCATCGGCTTCCGGACGATCTCCATCGTCGACGGCGTGCTGCTGGCCAACGGGCGGCCGCTGCTGTTCAAGGGCGTCAACCGGCACGAGTTCCACCCCGACCACGGCCGCGCCGTCCCGTACGAGACCATGCGCGAGGACGTGCTGCTGATGAAGCGGCACAACGTCAACGCCGTCCGCACCAGCCACTACCCGCCCCACCCCGACTTCCTCGACCTGTGCGACGAGCTCGGGCTGTGGGTGATCGACGAGTGCGACCTGGAGACCCACGGCTTCGGCCAGGTCGGCTGGCGCGCCAACCCCATCGACGACCCGCGCTGGGAAGAAGCCCTGCTCGACCGCATGCGCCGCACGGTGGAACGCGACAAGAACCACCCCAGTGTCGTCATGTGGTCGCTCGGCAACGAGGCGGGCACCGGCCGCAACCTCGCCGTCATGGCCGCCTGGACCCGCGAGCGCGACCCGTCCAGGCCCATCCACTACGAGGGCGACCTGTCCTGCCCGGACGTGGACGTCTACTCCCGCATGTACGCCTCCCACGCCGAGGTCGAGGCCATCGGGCGGGGCGTGGAGGAGCCGCTGGACGACCCGGCGCTCGACGCCCGGCGGCGCGCGATGCCGTTCCTGCAGTGCGAGTACGCGCACGCGATGGGCAACGGGCCCGGCGGCCTGGCCGAATACCAGGAGCTGTTCGAACGCTACCCGAGGCTGGCCGGCGGGTTCGTCTGGGAGTGGATCGACCACGGGCTCACCCACCCGGTTCTCGGCCACGCCTACGGCGGCGACTACGGCGAGCCGGTCCATGACGGCAACTTCGTCATCGACGGCCTGCTGTTCCCCGACCGGACGCCGTCACCCGGGCTGCTGGACCTCAAGAAGGTGTACGAGCCCGTCCGGTTCGCCTTCTCGGCCGGGGCCGTGTCGATCACCTGCCTGTACGGGTTCCGCGACCTGACCGGGCTGGCCTTCTCCGCCCTGCTGGAGATCGACGGGGAGGAGGTCGCCGCGTTCGCCCTGGAGGTGCCCGCGGGCGGGGGCGAGGTGAAGCTGCCCGACCTGCCCGAGGGTGACGGTGAGCGGTGGCTGACCGTGCGCGCCGTGCTGGCCCGCGACGAGGCGTGGGCGCCGGCGGGCCACGAGGTGGCGTTCGGCCAGGTCCGCCTGGGCACGGGCGGAGCCCCCTACCACGACGGCGGAGCCCGGCCCGCGCCGGCCGCGATCTCCGCCCCGGGGTCCGTGACCGCCGCGCCGGGCGGTGAGCTCGTGCTCGGCGGCGGCGTGTTCGACCCGGTCGGCGGGCGGCTCACCCGCCTGTTCGGGATCGACGTCGAGGGGCCGCGACTGGAGCTGTGGCGGGCGCCGATCGACAACGACCGCTACAGCGACACCGAAGGGCGCTGGCGGCGGCTCGGGCTGCACCGGCTCACCCACCGGGTCGACGCCGTCGAGACCGGCGACGGCCTGGTCGTGCGCACCCGCGTCGCGCCCGCCGCCACCGACGTCGGCCTGCGCGTCACCTACCGGTGGAGCGCCGGCGGCGACGTCCTCGGCCTCACCGTGGACGTCGAGCCCGACGGCGACTGGACCGAGCCGCTGCCCAGGCTCGGCGTGGCCCTGACCCTGCCGGCGGCCTTCGACCGCGTCACCTGGTTCGGCCGGGGGCCCGGCGAGGCGTACCCGGACACCGGGATGGCCACCCGGGTCGGCCGCTGGAGCGCCACCGTCGACGAGCTCCAGACCCCGTACGTCTACCCGCAGGAGAACGGGCAGCGCGCGGACGTGCGCTGGGCCGAGCTCACCGGGCCGGCGGCGGGCCTGCGGGTGACGGGCGACCCCGTGTTCGGGCTGACCGCCCGCCGCTGGAGCACCGCCGACCTGGACCGCGCCACCCACCTGCCCGACCTCGTGCCGGGTGACCGGGTGCACGTCCACCTGGACGCGGCCCAGCACGGCATCGGCACCGCCGCCTGCGGCCCCGGCACCCTGCCCCGCTACGAACTCAGGCCCGCCCCCACCACCTTCACCTTCACTTTCGCCCCGATCTGACCCGACCGGCCCCCGGCAACGACCGCCCGGCCCGGTGCCGGGCGGTCCTCGCTGGGGGCGTCCCGTGGTGGCGGCGGGAGGGTCAGTCGTCCACCGTGAGGACGGTGCCGGCGCCGACCGTGAGGCCGCCCTCGCGGATGGCGAAGCCGAGCCCCGGGTCGAGCGCGACCGGCTTGCCGAGCTCGACCCTGACGTCCACCGTGTCGCCCGGCCGGACGGGCCCGGGCAGCAGCAGCTCGCCCGGCACGTCGGTCGTGCGCAGGTAGAACTGCGGCCGGTAGCCCGGCGCGACGGCCGTGCGCCGCCCGCCCTCGTCCGCCGTGAGCAGGTGGACGCGGGCGGTGAACGTGCGGTGCGCCCGCTGGTGGCCGGGGGCCGCCAGCACCATGCCGCGCCGCACCTGCTCGCGCCGGACGCCGCGCAGCAGCACGGCGGCGTTGTCGCCCGCCTCGCCCCGCTCCATCGTCCGCCCGAACGTCTCGACGCCGGTCACCACGGCCGTCAGCTCGCCGCCGAGCCCGACGGCCTCGACGGTGTCGCCGACGCGCACGGCGCCGCGCTCGATGGCGCCGGTGACGACCGTGCCCCGGCCGGTGATGGTCAGGACGTTCTCCACCGGCATGAGGAACGGCGCGTCCACGTAACGCACCGGGACGGGCACGTGGTCGTCGACGGCCTGGAGCAGCGCCTCGACGGACGCCGTCCAGTACGGGTCGCCCTCCAGCGCGCGCAGCCCGGACACCCGCACCATCGGGGTGCCGCGGTAGCCGTGCTCGCCGAGCAGGTCCTGCAGCTCCAGCTCGACGAGGTCGGTGAGCTCCGGGTCGGCGCCGTCGGCCTTGTTGACCGCGACGACCAGGTGCTCGACGCCGACGCGCCGGGCGAGCAGCACGTGCTCCCTGGTCTGCGGCATGATGCCGTCACGCGCGGACACGACGAGGATGGCGCCGTCGAGCTGCGCCGCCCCCGTGATCATGTTCTTCACGTAGTCGGCGTGCCCGGGCATGTCCACGTGCGCGTAGTGCCGGGTCGCGGTCTCGTACTCGACGTGCGAGATGTTGATCGTGATGCCCCGGGAGTGCTCCTCCGGGGTCCGGTCGATCCGCTCGAACGGCGTGTACGTCGCCTGGCCCCGCTCGGCGAGCACCTTGGTGATCGCCGCCGTCAGCGTGGTCTTGCCGTGGTCGACGTGGCCCATCGTGCCGATGTTGAGGTGCGGCTTGGTGCGGGCGTAAGCCTGCTTCGCCATGATCCTTCCTTCTTGACGCCTGGAATCCGTGGTGACCCGTACGGGCCGCTACCTCCCCCCGCCGGGTCACACTCGGGACATACGGGAAGAGGTCAGCGCTCCAGGCCGTCGCAGGCAAGCCCGGACGCGCCCGCGGTGCGGGGCGTCGTCAGGAGGGCGTGCCGGATCATGGTGACCATAGTGAGGGAGTGAGCGTTCCCGGGCAACGGGATATTCCCTTTGGCCGGCCGTACAAGGTCGGAGCTCGCCTTCGTCGTGCAGACCGAAGAACGCGGGGCGGCGCTGGCCTAGCGTTCGCCTCATGCCCCGCCTCACGCTGGACGACCTGTTCCGCATCGCCGTACCGTCCGATCCCCAGACGCGGCCCGACGGCTCCGCGGTCGCGTACACCCTGACCACCTCCCGGCGCGAGCCGGACGAGAACCGTGCCGAGATCTGGCTCGCCGCGCCCGGCGCGGAGCCCCGGCGGCTGGCCGAGGGCTCGTGCCCGCGCTGGTCGCCGGACGGGCGCACGCTGGCGTACCTGCGCGCCGACGGCGGGCCGCCGCAGATCTGCCTGCTGCCGATGGACGGCGGCGAGCCGGTCGCGCTGACGTCCGCGCCGCTGGGCGCGGGCGCGCCGGTGTGGTCGCCCGACGGCACGAGGATCGCGTACGCCGGCCCGCACGGCGAGGCCGACCCGCACGCCCCGGTGGTGGCCGACCGGCTGGACTACAAGGCCGACGGCGCCGGGCTGCTGCGCGGGGTCACCACGCACGTGTTCGTCGTGGCAGCGGGGCAGGCCGGCGGCGAGCCGGTGCGGCTGACGGAGGGCGGCTTCCACGCGGGCCAGCCGGCGTGGTCGCCGGACGGGGAGCGGCTCGCGTTCACCGCCGGGATGGAGCCCGACGGCGACCTCGACCTGTCGAGCTCCGTCTACACGGTCGAGGCGGCCGGCGGCGAGCCCAAGCGGCTCACCGGGCCCGAGATGATCGCCGTGGGCGTGTGGTGGCTCGGCGAGCGGCTGGTCGTGGCGGGGATGCGCGGGCCGGTCGCCCACACGCGGCTGTACACGGTCGGCGAGGGCGGGGCCGAGGAGCTGGAGACCGGGCTCGACCGCAACGTCATGGTGGGCGCCCCCGGCTACCCGGGCGCGGCGCCGCAGCTCGCGGGCGACCGCCTGCTGTTCGCGGCCCGCGACGCGGGCTGCACCCACCTGTACGCGCTGCCGGCGGGCGGGGGAGCCGCCGTGAAGGTCGCGGGCGGCGACGCGGTGGTGTCGGGCGCGAGCGTCGCCGGGGGCGTGATGGCGTACGTGGCGTCGACGCCGCGCAGCGCCGGGGACGTGTACCTGGCCGGCCTCCCGACGGACGAGCCGTGCCAGGCGCTGCCCGGCAGGCCGCTCACCGCGTACGCCCTGGACGGGGTGGAGCTGTTCGAGCCGGTGCGGCGCACGTTCACCGCGGCCGACGGGACGCCGGTCGAGGGCTTCGTGCTGCGGGACCAGACGCGGGACGGGCCGGGCCCGGTGCTGCTCGACGTGCACGGCGGGCCGCACAACGCGTGGGCGCCCGTCTTCGACGGCGCGCACCTCTACCACCAGGTGCTCGCCGCGAACGGCTGGACGGTCCTCACCATGAACCCGCGCGCCAGCGACGGGTACGGCGAGGCGTTCTACACGGCGGCGGCCGGGGCCTGGGGGCTGGCCGACGAGCAGGACTTCCTCGGCCCGCTCGACGACCTGATCGCCGACGGGATCGCCGACCCGGAGCGGCAGGCCGTTACCGGCTACAGCTACGGCGGCTACATGACGTGCTGGCTGTCGGCGCGCACCGGCAGGTTCAGGGCCGCCATCCCCGGCGGAGCCGTGACCGATCTGGTCAGCATGGCAGGAACCTCCGATATGGGATATTTCCTGAAAACCTTTGAATGTGGAGGTGATGTCGTCGCCCAGTCCCCGTTCACCCACGTGAGCGACGTGACGGCCCCCACCCTGATCCTCCACGGAGACGCCGACGACCGATGCCCGGTGAGCCAGGCCGAGCAGTGGTTCGGCGCGCTGCGCGAGCGGAACGTCCCCGTACGCATGGTGCGCTACCCGAACGCCTCCCACCTGTTCATTCTCAACGGACGCCCCTCACACCGCCTGGACTACAACGAGAGGATCATCGCGTGGCTGGAGCAATGGGTCACCGGTTCGCCGAGCTGATCACCCAGTACGAGGTGCCCGGCGCGGCCCTCGCCTACCTGCACGACGGCCAGGTCCACGAGTTCGCCGCCGGCGTGCTCAACGCGGACACCGGCGTGGAGGCGACCCCCGACTCGCTCTTCCAGATCGGCTCGGTCACCAAGGTGTGGACCGCGACGATGCTCATGCAGCACGTCGAGGCGGGCACCTTCACCCTCGACACGCCCGTCGCCGAGGTGCTGCCCGAGTTCCGCGTCGCCGACGCCGAGGTGACCAAGACGGTCACGATCCGCCACCTGCTGTCGCACACCAGCGGCATCGACGGCGACCTGTTCCTCGACACCGGCCGGGGCGACGACTGCGTGGAACGCTATGTCGAGGCCTGCGCCGACCTGGTGCAGAACCACCCGCTCGGCGTCACCCAGTCCTACTGCAACTCCGGGTTCACCGTCGCCGGGCGCATCCTGGAGAAGCTCGACGGCAAGGTGTGGGACGCCGTGCTGCGCGAGCGGATCATCGAGCCGCTCGGCCTCACCCACACCTGCACGCTCCCCGAGGACGTGCTGCGCCACCGGGCCGCCATCGGCCACGTCGAGGGCGGCAAGGTCGCCCCGGTGTGGGGGCTGATGCGCTCCGCCGGACCGGCCGGGCTCATCTGCGCCCGCCCCGCCGACGTCGTCGCCTTCGGCCGCGCCCACCTGGAGGGCGGCCTGCTGGACGACCCGCAGGCCATGTGGGAGCCGCAGATCGACATCCCCAACCCGCACACGCTCGGCAAGCAGTGGGGCATCGGCTGGATCCTGGACGAGTGGGACGGCCACCGCGTCATCTCGCACGGCGGCAACACCATCGGCCAGCACGCGATGCTGTGGGTGGTGCCCAGCACCGGCACGGTCGTCGCGGTCGTGGCGAACGGCGGCCACAGCGGCGCGTTCACCCACGCCGTCGCCACCGAGCTGTTCGCCGAGCTCGACGGCATCACCGTGCCGCCGACGCTCGGCCCGCCCGCGACGCCGGTCGAGGTCGACGCGTCCCGCTACGCGGGCGTCTACGAGCGCGCCGGCGCCCGGATGACGATCAGCGAGCGGGAGGGCGGCCTCCAGCTGCGCATCGAGGCCACCGGCCCGCTCGCCGAGCTGCAGGAGCCGGTCGAGCTCGGCCTGGTCCCCGTCGACGCGACCACGTTCGTCGGCCGCCGCGACGGCGACCCCGACTGGATGTCCGCGGTGTTCTACGAACTCCCCGACGGATCCCCGTACGTGCACCTGGGGGCCAGGGCGACCCCCAAGGTGAGCTGAGCGGTGCGGGAGATGCTCGCGGGCGCGCGCGGTTTCGTGCACGCCCGCGACATCGACGGCGACGCCGAGTTCGGCCTCGACCCGGACGAGCCGGTGGTCCTCGCCTCCGTGTTCAAGATCGCGGTGGCGCTGGAGTACGCCCGCCAGGCCGCGGCGGGCGAGCTGTCGCGCACCGAGCGGCTGACCGTCACCGCCGCCGACAAGGACGGCGGCATCGGCACCTCCGGCTGCGCCGACGACGTCTCGCTCACGCTGCGCGACCTGGCCCACTTCATGCTGACGATGAGCGACAACGCCGCCACCGACGTGCTGCTGCGCCGGGTCGGCCTGGACCGCGTGCACGCCACGCTCGCCGGTCTCGGCCTGCGCCGGACCCGGCTGATCGGCGGCTGCGCCGAGCTGTTCGCCCAGGTGGTGGCCGAGCTGGGCACGATCGACACCGACGGCATGCCGCGCGAGCGGATCGAGCCGCTGGCGGTGCGCGACCCGGAGCGCACCACGTCCAGCACGCCCCGCGAGACGACCGCGCTGCTGGCGGCCATCTGGCGGGACGAGGCCGGTCCGCCCGAGGCGTGCGCCGAGGTGCGCACGATCATGGGCAACCAGATCTGGTCGCACCGCCTGGCCGCCGGGTTCGGCGACGAGGTGCGCGTCTCCGGCAAGACGGGCACCCTGTGGGGCATCCGCAACGAGGCGGGCGTCGTGGAGTACCCCGACGGGGGCCGCTACGCCGTCGCCGTCTTCCTGCGCACCACCCGTCTCGGCGGCCGCGACCCGGAGGCCGACGCCGCCATCGGCCGCGCCGCCCGCCACGCGGTGGACCGGTTGCGCAGGCGATGACGAACGCCGCCTATGGTGTGTGGATGACCACCCGCCCACGTGCCAGCCTGCGGCGGATCCTGGACGACCTCGGCAGCACCGTGCTCGACGTCGCCGCCGCGCCCGGTGACCTCGACGCCGAGGTCACCGGCGTGCACATCCACGACCCGCTCGACGAGCCGCACGTGCCGCCGGGCGGGATCGTGCTGGCCGTCGGCATCCACGGCGCGGCCGGCATCCGCGCGCTGCTGGAGTCCGTGCCGGCCGCGGCCGGCGTGGTGGTCAAGCTGCCCGTCGACGTGGACGACGGCGTCCGGGCGGCGGTCGCCGAGACCGGGGTCGCCGTCCTCGGGCTCACCCGGGCCGCCTCCTGGGCGCAGGTCGCCGCGCTGCTGCGCTCGCTGCTGGCCGAGGGCGACCTGGCCGAGGCGGGGGAGGAGGCGCAGGGCGACCTGTTCTCGCTGGCCAACGCCGTGTGCGCGCTCCTCGACGCGCCCGTCACGATCGAGGACCGCTCCTCGCGGGTGCTGGCCTACTCCGGCCGCCAGGACGAGGCCGACCCCGGCCGCGTCGAGACCGTGCTCGGCCGCCAGGTGCCCGAGCGCTACCAGCGCATGCTCGACGAGCGCGGCCTGATCAAGCAGCTCTACCAGAGCCGCGACCCCATCTACATGGAGCTGCCCGGCGACAGCATCAACCGGGCCGCCGTCGCCGTCCGGTCCGGGGACGAGATCCTCGGCTCGATCTGGGCGGCCGTGCACGAGCCGCTGACCGAGCAGCGCCAGCGGGCGCTCGCCGACGCCGCCAAGATCGTCGCGCTGCGGCTGCTGCGCGAGCGGGCCGGCGCCGACACCCAGCGCCGCCTGCGCGCCGACCTGCTGTCCACCGTGCTCGCCGGCGGCGCCGACGCCGCCGAGGCCGCGGGCCGGCTCGGCGTCGCCACCCAGCGACTGTGCGTGCTGGCCGCCCAGCTCACCGGCGAGCCCGAGGGCGACCCGGCACGCGGCGAGAGCGACCGGCAGCGCTTCTGCGACGCGCTCGCCCTGCACGTGGCCACCATCCACCCCAAGGCCGCCGCCGCGCTCGTCGGCTCCGTCGCCTACGCCGTCCTGCCGCTCAACCCCGGCGGCGAGGAGGAGGCCCGCGCCGTCCGCATCGCGCGCAGCTTCCTGGCCAGGGTCGGCCCCCGCCACCCCGCCAACGTCGGCGTCGGCCGGCTGGCCGGCACGCTCGCCCAGGTGGCCAGGTCCCGCGCCGACGCCGACCGGGCGCTGCGCGTGCTGCGCTCGCGCGGCGCCTCCGGCGAGGCCGCCGGCTACGCCGACGTCCACTTCGAGTCGCTGCTCCTCCAGGTCGCCGACGTGGTCAACGCCGAGGAGCAGACCCCCACCGGCCCCTACCAGCGGCTGCTCGCCCACGACCGCGAGCACGGCAGCGAGCTCGTCGCCACCCTGCGCGCCTACCTCGACGCCTTCGGCGACGTCAACGCCGCCTCCGCCCGGGTGCACGTGCACACCAACACCTTCCGCTACCGGCTCAAGCGGCTCGTCGAGATCAGCGGCCTCGACCTGACCGACCCCGACGCCCGGCTCACCGTCATGCTGCAGATGCGGATCTTCGGCCCCTAGCACGACGCCGCCCGTACATTTCGTCGCAGGGAACGAAGAACGCGCGCCGGTGAGCGGACAGGGTGAGGCATCACCCCCAGACTCCCGGAGTCACCATGAGAAAAGCAGCAGTGGCCGCCGCACTGGCCCTGTTCGCCACCGCCTGCGGCGGCGCCCCCGAGACCACGCCCGCCGGGGGCGGCGGCACCTTCACCTTCGCCATCCCCGCCGACCCCGGGGTGCTCGACCCCGCCACCGCCGTGCTGTCGGCCACGAACTCGTTGCTCGTCTTCGCCTACGACACGCTCGTCAACGTCGGCGAGAAGGGGGAGATCATCCCCGGGCTGGCCGAGAAGTGGGAGGTGAAGCCCGACTCCGTCACCTTCACCCTGCGCAAGGACGTCACCTGCTCCGACGGCTCCAAGCTCACCCCGGCCCAGGTCGCCGCGAACGTCAACCACATCGCCGACCCCGCCACCAAGTCGCCCGTCTACGGCGTCCTGCTGCCCACCGGGATGAAGGCCGAGGCCGACGACGCCGCGGGCACCGTCACGCTGTCCATGCCCGAGCCGTACGGGTTCATCCTGGAGACCACCCGCAACCTGTTCATCGTCTGCGGCAAGGGCGTCGAGGACCGGTCCGTGCTGGCCCGCGGCACCTCCGGCTCCGGCCCGTTCGTGCTCACCGAGGCCGCGCCCGGCGACCACTACACCTTCGAGCCGCGCCGCGAGTACGCCTGGGGGCCCGGCGGTGCCACCGGCAAGGACCTGCCCGACAAGGTCGTCCTCAAGGTCGTGCCGAACGAGCAGACCGCCGCCAACCTGCTCGTCGCCGGCAGCATCAACGGCGCCACCTTCTTCGGCCCCGACCGCGCCCGCATGGAGTCCACGCCCGGCCTCGGCAAGCTCACGCCGCCCGGCGGCAACGGCCAGTTCCTCTTCCATCAGGGCGACGGCCGGCCCACCGAGGACGTGGCCGTGCGCAAGGCCCTCACCCAGGCGCTCAACCTCCAGGAGCTGGCCGGCATCGCCTCCAGCGGCACCGGCAGGCCCGTCACCGGGCTCGTCATCGACCCGCGCCCCTGCCCCGGCGACAGCGTCACCGGCCACCTGCCCGCCTTCGACGCCGCCGCGGCCGCCGCCGCGCTCGACGCCGCAGGCTGGAAGGCCGGCCCCGACGGCACCCGCGCCAAGGACGGCGACAAGCTGAGCCTGCGCGTCCTGTACGCGACCACCCGCGGGCCCGGCGTGCAGGCCGCCGTCGAGTACATGGCCGCCGCCTGGAAGAAGATCGGCGTCGACGTCAAGCTCAACGGCGTCCTGGACACCAAGCTGTCGGAGTCGCTCAACGCCACCCAGGACTGGGACGTGGTCTGGCTGCCGATCACCGTCACCCTGCCCTCCCAGCTCATCGGGTTCCTGTCCGGCCCCGCCGCGCCCAAGGGCGCCAACTTCGCGCACCTGTCCAACGACCGCTACGAGGAGCTCGTCGCCAAGGCCATGCCGGTGCCCGGCGCCGAGGGCTGCAAGTCGTGGCTGGAGGCGGAGTCCGCGCTGTTCGACAACGTCGACCTCGTGCCCGTCGTGGAGAACACGCTGCTCGTCGCCACCAAGGGCGCCACGTTCGCCTTCGATGCCGGGGCGCTGGTGCCCACGTCGATCCGCGTCACGGGGACCTGAGTGTCACGCCTTGTGCTGAGGAGGCTCGTCCGGTTCGCCGTGTCGCTCGCGGTGCTCGTCGTGGCCGCGTTCGCGATGATCCACCTGATCCCCGGCGACCCCGTGCGGGCCTCGCTCGGCCCGGCCGCCCCGGTCGAGCTGATCGAGGCCCGCCGGGCCGCGCTCGGCCTCGACCAGCCGCTGCCCGCCCAGTTCGCCGCCTACGTCGCCGGGCTGTTCTCCGGCGACCTCGGCACCTCGTTCCTCACCGGCGAGCCCGTCGCCGAGGTGATCGCCACCCGCCTGCCGAACACGGTGGGCCTGGCGCTGATCGCCACCGCGGTCGCGCTGCTGGCCGCGGTGCCGCTCGGCATGTGGGCGGCCGTCCGCACCGAGAACGGCCGCAACCGCGGCACCGAGGCCGCGTTCGGCTCGGTGACCGGCACCGCCGTCGCCGTCCCCGAGTTCCTGTACGCGATCGCCCTCGTCACCGTCTTCGCCATCGGCCTCGGCGTGCTGCCGCCCGCCGGGAAGGAGGGCGCCGTCTCGTACGTGCTGCCCGTGCTCGCGCTGGCCATCGGCCCCACCGCCACGATCGCGCGCATCGCCAGGGTCGAGACGCTGCGCGCGCTCGGCACCGACTACGTCCGCCTGGCCCGGGCCAAACGGCTGCCGGCCGCCCGGCTGCACCTGCGGCACGTGCTGCCCAACACGCTCACCGCCACCCTCACGCTCGGCGGCCTGATGCTGAGCGCGCTCATCGCCGGCAGCGTGCTCGTCGAGTACGTCTTCGCCTGGCCCGGCCTCGGCATGAAGATCGTCGAGTCGATCACGCAGAAGGACTACCCGGTCGCCCAGGGCGTCATCCTCGTCTACGGCGCGATCGTGCTGCTCGTCAACCTCCTCGTCGACCTGGCGCTCGGCGTCCTCGACCCGACCTCTTCGATCAAGGAGTCGTGATGTTCCGCACCCCCGCGGCCGTCGCGGGCGCCGTCCTGGTCGCCGCCATGGTGGTGCTGGCCGTCATCGGGCCGCCCATCTGGGGGGAGGCCGCCGAGCACATCGACGCCGGCGCCATCCTCCAGGGCTCCTCGGCCGCCCACCCGCTCGGCACCGACAACCTCGGCCGCGACCTGCTCGCCCGGGTGCTCGTCGCCGGCCGCTACTCGCTGCTGCTCGCGCTGGCCGCCGCCCTCATCGGCGCCACCGCCGGGATCGTGCTCGGCGCGCTGCCGTCGGTGCTGCCCGCCCGCCCCGCCCGCCTGGTCACCGGCGCCGTCAACGCGCTCGTCGCCTTCCCCGGGCTGCTGCTGGCCATGTTCACCGCGGTCGTCGCCGGGCTCGGCGCGCGCGGCGCGGTCCTCGGCATCGGCGCCGCCATCGCGCCCGGCTTCGCCCGCCTCACCCAGACGCTCGCCGCCTCCGTCGCCGGGGCCGACTACGTCTCGGCCGCCCGCATGCTCGGCGTGCCGCGCCGCCGCATCCTGGCCAGGCACGTGCTGCCCAACATCGCCGAACCGCTCATCCTCCACCTCACCCAGGCGCTCGGCGGCGCGCTGCTCGGCCTGGCCGGCATGTCGTTCCTCGGCCTGGGCGTGCAGCCGCCCTCGTTCGACTGGGGACGGCTGCTGTTCGACGGGTTCGGCCGCATCTACGTCACGCCGGAGGTCGCGCTCGGGCCCGCCCTGGCCGTCGCGCTGGCCGGCATCGGCTTCAACCTGCTCGGCGACGCCCTGGCCAGAGGCGCCGCGCGCACCTCCGCGCCCCGGACGAAGGCCGTGGCGCCCGAGAGCGCCGACCCCGGCGAGCCCGAGCCGGGCGCCGTGCTCGACGTGCGGGACCTGACCGTCACCTTCCCCGGCGGCGTCACGCCCGTGCGCGGCGTGTCGCTGAGCGCCGCCCCCGGCGAGATCGTCGGCCTGGTCGGCGAGTCCGGCAGCGGCAAGTCGCTCACCGCCGCCGCCATCGGCGGCCTCGTCCCCTACCCCGGCGTCGTCGGCCACGCCCGGCTGCGGCTGGACGGCCGCGACGTCGCCGGCCTCAGCCGCAAGGAGCTCGGCACCTCGCTCGCCATGGTCTTCCAGGACCCGATGGCCTCGCTCAACCCCGCGCTCAAGGTCGGCGGCCAGCTCGCCGAGGTCGCCGTCGTCCACCAGGGCGCCACCCGCGCCGAGGCCCGCGCCCGCGCCGTCGACCGGCTCGGCCACGTGCACCTGCCCGAGCCCGGACGCCAGGCCCGCAGGCACCCGCACGAGCTGTCCGGCGGCATGCGCCAGCGCGCCGTCATCGCCATGGGCCTCATGGGCACGCCCCGCCTGATCATCGCCGACGAGCCCACGACCGCGCTCGACGTCACCGTGCAGCGGCAGATCCTGCGGCTGCTGCGCGAGGTCACCGAGGAGACCGGCTCGGCCGTGCTGTTCATCTCCCACGACATCGCCGTCGTCGGCGAGCTGTGCGACCGCGTCGTCGTCATGTACGCCGGCCGCGTCGTCGAGGAACTGCCCGCCGACCGGCTCACCGAGGGCGCCCACCCCTACACGCGGGCGCTCATCGCCTCGCTGCCCGACATGGACACCGACCGGTCGCTGCCCCTGGCCAGCATCCCCGGCCGCCAGCCCGCCCCCGCCGAGGTCGGCGACGGGTGCGCGTTCGCCCCCCGCTGCCCGCTCGCCACCGGCGCGTGCGCGACCGGGCGCCCCCCGCTCGTCGAGCACGGCCCCGCCCACCGGGTCGCCTGCTGGGAGGTCACATGCACATCGACGGCCTGACCGTGCGCTTCGGCGCGTTCACCGCGGTCGACTCCGTCACCCTGGAGGTGCCGCCCGGCCGCATTGTCGGCCTCGTCGGCGAGTCGGGCAGCGGCAAGTCGTCGCTGGCCAAGGCCGTGTGCGGGCTCGTCCCGCACACCGGCAGCGTCACCGGCGCCTCCCGCGTCCAGATGGTCTTCCAGGACCCGTACGCCTCACTCGACCCGCGCATGCGCGTGGGCGAGTCGGTCGCCGAGGCGCTGCTGCGGATGCCCAGGCAGGCCAGGGCCGCCGAGGTGGAACGGCTGCTCGGCCTGGTGTCGCTGCCCGCCGAGGCGGCCGGCCGCTACCCGCGCGAGCTGTCGGGCGGCCAGCGGCAGCGCGTCGCCATCGCCCGCGCCCTCGGCGCCGAGCCCGACCTGCTGGTGGCCGACGAGATCACCAGCGCCCTGGACGTCTCCGTGCAGGGCGCGGTGCTCAACCTGGTCCGCTCGCTGCGCGACCGGCTCGGCCTGCCGATCCTCTTCATCTCGCACAACCTGGCCGTGGTCCGGTACGTGTGCGACGAGGTCGCCGTCATGCACCGGGGCCGGCTCGTCGAGCACGGCCCCACCGAGGACGTCGTCGGCTCGCCCGGCCAGGACTACACCCGCACCCTCCTGGAGGCGGTGCCCCGCCTGCGCCGCTGAGCCCGCGAAGCGGGCAGGGCCGCCTTCGCACCGGAAGGCGGCCCTGCCGCCGTACTACCGCCGTCTCGCTACAGCGGGATCCACTCCGTGGCCGTGGTGACCTCGTCCAGGATCGCCGGGACCGGCTCCACGCCCAGGCCGGGGCCGGTCGGCACGTCCAGGTGGCCGTCACGCAGCTCGAACGGCTCGGTGACGTCCGTGGCGTAGTAGCGGCGCGAGCCGGAGGTGTCGCCCGGCAGCGTGAAGCCGGGCAGCGCGGCCAGCGCCACGTTCGCGGCCCGGCCCAGCCCGGTCTCCAGCATGCCGCCGCACCACACGGCGACGCCGTTGGCCCGGCACAGGTCGTGGATGCGGCGGGCCTCCAGGTAGCCGCCGATCCGGCCCGGCTTGACGTTGATGATCGAGCAGGAGCCGAGCGCGATCGCCGCCGCCGCGTGCTCGGCCGACTCGATCGACTCGTCCAGGCAGATCGGCGTGCGCAGCTGCCTGGCGAGCTTGGCGTGCTGGACGAAGTCGTCGTTGGCCAGCGGCTGCTCGATCAGCAGCAGCCCGAAGTCGTCCAGCCTGGCGAGCTGACGGGCGTCGACGAGCGTGTAGGCGGCGTTCGCGTCGACCTGGAGCAGCAGGTCGTCGCCGAAGCGCTCGCGCACCGCGCGGACCGGCTCCACGTCCCAGCCGGGCTCGATCTTGAGCTTGATCCGCACGTAGCCCTCGTCCAGGTAGCCCTCGACCGCGTCGAGGAGCTGCGGCACCGAGTCCATGATGCCGACCGACACCCCGCACGGCACCCGGTCGCGGGCCGCGCCGAGATACTGGCCGAACGACTCGCCCGACGCCCGGAGCTGCGCGTCCAGCACCGCGGTCTCGACGGCCGCCTTGGCCATCCGGTGCCCCTTGACGTGCTCCATCGCCCGGCCGGCCGACTGGGCGTCCAGCGTCGCGGGCAGCGCCGGCAGCAGGAAGCGGCGGATCACCTCGGCCGCGCCGTCGACGTACTCGGAGGAGTAGAGCGGCTCCGACATGGCCACGCACTCGCCCCAGCCCTCGGCCTCCGGCGTCACCACCCGGACCAGCAGCACGTCGCGGGCCGTCTCGGTGCCGAACGAGGTGCGGAACGGCGCCACCAGGGGCATCGCGATCCGGCGCAGCTCTACTCCTGTGATCTTCACGCTCTCTCCACTACATAGAACGATTTATTGTGAAATCCCGTGACTTTGCGGCCCTCGGACAGCATCTCGCCCAGCGTGTCCCGTACGGCGTGCCGCCACGCCTTGGCCGTTCCCGGGTCGGCGCCCCGCAACCGCTCGACGTCCTCCGGCACCGCCACCAGCACCGTCGCCGCGTCGGCCCGGCCGGGCACCGGCCGGCCGCCCTCGTCCGCCAGCGCCACCACCGCGTCCGCCGGCACCCGCGCCGGCGCCACCCGGCCGCCCTCCAGCGCGCGCACGTGCGGCGCGGTCAGCGGCCACGCCGCCAGCACCCGGTCCGACTCGTCGCCCTGGTTGATGGCGTCGCCCATCACCCCGTAGAAGGCCGGCAGGTACTCCTGCGGCATGGCGCCCAGCTTGGCCAGGTTGAAGTGCGCGTTGCGGCGCACCAGCGGGTCGAACGTCCAGGTGATGCGCTCCACGCCGCGCTCCAGGGCCCAGCGCCGCTGGTGCAGCTTCAGCGCGAAACCCGTGCCCGGGGCCCGGGACACTCCGGTGATGTGCGAGTGCAGCGTCGCGCCCGCGCCGAAGAACGCGACCGACGCGCCCGCCAGCCGCTCGCCGTCGAAGGCGCCCGCCACGTAGTTGCCCGCGTGCGCCAGCGCCCGCATCAGCTCGACGGTGATCGGCCGGCCGGCCGGCTCGAACTGCCAGATGTCCTCGAACAGCGCCATGACCTGCTTGAACTCCGCGATGTCGTGGAGCTCCCTGATGGCGATCAAGCTGTCGGCCCTCTCCCTGGATCGGATGTCACCGCGACCGTACTTCGCGGCGGGGCCGAACGGATTCGTGCCAGAGCACCAAGACCGCGCCGACCTTCGTCCAGCCGTCCTATGGGAGCCGGGACTCAGCGGTCGAGGACGAGCAGGGGCTGCGGGCCGGCCGTCAGGAGCGCCGCGCCCTGCGCCGTGCAGGCCGCCACGTCCGCCACCCGGGCGCCGAACAGGTCCGGCACGTAGATGGCCGGCTCGACGCAGAGCACCATCCCCGGCTCCAGCGCGGTGTCCTCGCCCGGCCGCAGCCGGGGTCCCTCGTCGTGGCCCAGGCCGAGCCCCCGCCCGGCCGACGGGGCGGCGAAGTGGCCGTAGCCGCTGCCCTCGATCACCGCCCGGGCGGCGGCGGCCACCGACCCGGCCGGGGCGGCGGGCCGTACCGCCGCCAGGGCCGCGCGGTGCGCGGCGATCACCACCGAGTACATGGCCTCGAAGTCCTCGGGCGGCTCGGCGACGGCGAACACCCGCGCGGCCTCCGCGCACCAGCCGTCCCAGCGCCCGCACACCGACACCAGCAGCGCGTCCCCCGGATTGATCACCCGCTCGCCCGGCAGGTGCGCGGGCCTGGCGGTGTGCTCGCCCGCCGACACCCGCACCGACAGAGCCTCCTCGCAGCCGCCCTCCAGCAGCAGCAGCCGCAGCCGGGCGGCCATCTCCCGCTCGGTCGCGCCGAACCAGGCCAGCTCCCGCGCCTGCGCCAGCACCGCCTCGGCCGCTCCGGCCGCCGCCGCGACCGCCTCCACCTCGGCCGGGTGCTTGCGCAGCCGCAGCGGCGCCAGCACGGCCGCCGCCGGGACCAGCTCGGCCTCGATCGCCAGCCCGAACAGCTCCCGCACCCGCATCTCCGGGTCCACGCCCACCCGCCGCGCCCCCGCGGGCACGTGCGGCGCGGGGTCGGCGGTCTCGACGGCCGCGTCCGCCGTCACCACGAGGAACGCCCCGCCGCGCCCGCCCAGGAACCGGAAGTCCGGCGACGGCCGCAGCACCAGGGCGTCGATCTCGGATCCGGTCATGGCGGCCCGTACCTGGGCCAGCCGCGCCGCGTCTTCGGGAATGCCCGTCACCACGGCCTCCGTATCACGCCTTCTCGGGCCGCCCGGCCGCCGCCGGGGCCGGTGGGCCGTCGTCGGCGTGCAGCCAGCAGGCCACCGGGCCGAACGTGGGATCCTTGACCCGGCACACGTCCATCACGTGCGGGCAGCGCGGATGGAAGCGGCAGCCGGCCGGCGGGTCCGCCGGGTCCGGCACGTCGCCCGGCAGCTCGGCGGGCAGCACGCCCAGGCCGTCGGGCGCGGGGATCGCCTCCAGCAGCGCCCGCGTGTAGGGATGGCGGGGGTTCGCCCACACCTCGGCGGTGTCGCCGGACTCGACGATCCGGCCCAGGTACATGACCGCGATCCGGTCGGCGATCAGCCGCACCACCGACAGGTCGTGGCTGATGAACAGCAGCCCCGCCCCCGACTCCACCGCCAGGTCGCGCATGAGGGTGGCGACCTGCGCCTGCGCCGAGGCGTCCAGCGCGGAGATCGGCTCGTCGCCGATGAGCAGCCTCGGCCGGGCGGCCAGCGCCCGGGCGATCGCGATGCGCTGCCGCTGCCCGCCGGAGAACTCGTGCGGGTGCCGCCGCTCGAAGTCGCGCGGCAGCCCGACGCGTTCCAGCAGGTCGGCGGGCCGGGTGGTGGTGTCGCCCGAGGTGCGCAGCCCGTCGGCGATCTGGTCGCCGACCCGGCGGCGCGGGTTCAGCGACGCGTACGGGTCCTGGAACACCATCTGGATGCCGGTCAGCCTGCGCCGCCGCAGCCCGAGCGGGGTGACGGCCTCGCCCTCGAAGGAGATGCCGCCCGAGGTGATCGGGTTCAGCCCGCACACGGCCCTGGCCAGCGTGGACTTGCCGCAGCCGGACTCGCCGACGAGGCCGACGACCTCGCCCGCGCGCACCTCCAGGCTGGCCCCGGCCACGGCGCGGACCACCGGCCGGCCGGGGGAGCGGTGCTCGACGACCAGGTCGTCGATGGTCAGCAGGCTCATCGGCCCCCCTCGTCGATCTGCGCGTCCGGCAGCGAATCCAGCAGGGATCGGGTGTACGGGTGCGACGGCTCGCGCAGCACCCGGCCCCGCGGCCCGGTCTCGACGACCAGGCCGTCCTTCATCACGCTCACCTCGTCGGCGACCGCCGACATCACGCCCAGGTCGTGCGTGACCAGCAGCACCGCCAGGCCCAGCTCGTCGCAGAGCCCGCGCAGCAGCCGCAGCACGCCCGCCTGCACGGTCACGTCCAGCGCGGTCGTCGGCTCGTCGGCGATGAGCACCCGGGGCGAGCAGGCCAGCGCCACCGCGATCGCGATGCGCTGCCGCATCCCGCCGGAGAACTGGTGCGGGTAGCGCCCGACGGCCTCCTCCGCGCCCGGGATGCGCACCTTGCCGAGCAGCTCGACGGCCCTGGCCCGCGCCTCCCGCTTGCCGAGGCCCAGGTGGTGGCGCATGTGCTCGGTGAGCTGCCTGCCGATCGTGAGCATCGGGTGCAGGCTCGTCGCGGGGTCCTGGAAGACCATCGCGACCTCGCCGCCGCGCACCTTGTTCAGCTCGGCGGGCGGCATCGTGAGCAGTTCCCGGCCGCCGAGCGTGATGCTTCCCGAGGTACGCGAGCCGTGCGGCAGCAGGCCGAGCACGGCCAGCCCGGTCATCGTCTTGCCCGA
Organism: Nonomuraea sp. NPDC023979; assembly: GCF_040639085.1. Classification (NCBI taxonomy): domain Bacteria; kingdom Bacillati; phylum Actinomycetota; class Actinomycetes; order Streptosporangiales; family Streptosporangiaceae; genus Nonomuraea; species Nonomuraea sp. NPDC023979. Next base: position 92,206 of record NZ_JBEZZG010000014.1, on the reverse strand, counting down.
GCCGCTCTCCCCGGCCAGGCCGTGCACCCGGCCCTCCTGGAGCGTGAGGTCGACGCCGCGCAGCACCTCCTTGCCGCCGATCGACACCTTCAGACCGGTGATGTCCAGCGTCACAGGGCACGCTCCTTGATGGCGCGGGCGGTGCGGGGGTCGAGGGCGTCGCGCAGCGTGTCGCCGAGGAAGTTGAACGCCAGCACCACGGTCAGGATGGCCAGGCCCGGGAAGGCCGCCACCCACCAGCTGTCGAACACCTCCATGCCGGAGGCCACCATCGAGCCCCACTCGGGCGACGGCGGCTTGGCGCCCAGCCCCAGGAACGACAGGCCCGACAGCAGCAGCAGCGCGGTGCCGATGTCCAACGTGGCCAGCACCAGGATGGGGCCGGTCACGTTCGGGAGCACGTCCACGCGCAGCGAGCGCCACGCGGAGAAGCCGAGCAGCCGCCCGCTGAGCACGAACTCGCGCTCACGCACGCCGAGCACCAGGCCGCGGGTGACGCGGGCGTAGGCGGGCCAGGCGACGACGAGCACGGCCAGCACCGCGTTGGTGAGGCTCGCGCCGAGCGCCGCCGCGACCACCATGGCCAGGATGACCGTCGGGAACGCGAACACCAGGTCCGCGACCCGCATGATCGTCTCGTCCACCCATTTGCCGAAATATCCGGCGCAGGCGCCGAGGAGGCCGCCGACCAGCACCGACAGCGCCACCAGCAGCAGCGTCAGCGGGATCGACACCCGCGCCCCGTACAGCACCCGGCTCAGGATGTCGCGCCCGAGCTGGTCGGTCCCGAACCAGTGGTCAGGGCCGGGCGGGGCCAGCCGGGGGAGTTCCTGGGCGAGCGGGTCGTGCGGCGCCAGCAGCGGCGCCGCCAGGGCGATCACCAGCCAGGCGAGCGCGATCACCACGCCCACGACGGCCAGCGGCTGCCGCCAGGCCTCGGGCAGGCGCCGCAGCAGCCCCTTGCGGGCCAGCGGGTCCCGTCTCATTGCAGCCTCACTCGGGGGTCGATCACGCCGTACAGCACGTCCACGATCAGGTTGATGACGAGGTAGACCACGCCCACCACGAACCCGACGCCCATGACGGCGGGCAGGTCGAGCGTGGTGGCGCTCTTGTAGGCGTACTGGCCGATGCCCGGCCAGGCGAAGATCGCCTCCACCAGCACCGTCCCCGACAGCAGGCTGCCGAACGCCAGCCCTGCCACCGTGATGACCGGCACCAGCGCCGAGCGGAGCACGTACCGGAACAGGACCGTGCGGCCCGGCAGGCCCTTGGCCCGGGCGGCGCGCACGTAGTCCTGGCCGAGCACCTCCAGCACCGCCGAGCGGGTGAAGCGGGTCAGCAGCCCGATCGTGTAGAGCGCCAGCACCAGCGCCGGCGTCACGAGGTGGCCGACGGCGGAGACGAACACGTCCCACCGGCCGGCGATCAGCGCGTCCACCGTCTGCAACCCGGTCACGCCGGGCGCCAGGCCGAGCGCCGGGTCGACCCGGCCGCTGCCCGGCGTGATCTGCAGCCGGTAGAAGAACACGTAGAACGCCACCAGCGCCAGCCAGAACGTCGGCACCGAGATGCCGATCAGGCTCAGCACGCGCAGCACGTGGTCCGGCAGCCGGTCGCGGCGCAGCGCGGCGACCACGCCGAACGCCACGCCGAGCACCAGAGACACCAGGATGGCCGCGCCGGCCAGCTCCAGCGTCGCCGGCACGAACTCGGCCAGATCCTGGGCGACCGGCCGGTGACTCTGCTGGCTGGTGCCCAGGTCGCCCTGGAGCATGCCCTGGAGGTGCAGCCAGTACTGCTCCCACAGCGGCTTGTCCAGGCCGTGCTCGGCCCGCCACTGCGCGACGATGGCCGGGTCGTTCATGGCCCGCTGGCCCAGGTTGGCCGCCACCGGGTCGCCGGGCACCAGGTTCGTCAGCACGAACGTCACCACCGTGATGCCCCAGGCCAGCAGGATCGCGGTGAGCACCCGCCGGATGAGGAACCGCGCCAGCGGCGGCATGGTCCAGGCCATCGGCTTACTTCGCGCCCAGGTCGGCCAGGTCGACCGTCCACACCGGGTGGTACTCCACGCCGGTCACCGAGGCGGCCGTCACGATGTTCTGACCCGGCTGGATGAGCGGCACGAACGGGCCGGAGGCGTTCAGCTTCTCCTGGACCTCGTGGTAGGCGGCGGTGCGGGCCTCGTCGCCGATCGCCTTGGCGGCCTTCTCGCCCGCCTCCTCGATCTCCTTGGCCGAGCCGGTCTTCCACCCGGCCCGCGCGCCGACCGTCTGGCCGGGCAGGAACGCCAGGTAGTCGTTGGGGTCGGGGTAGTCAGGGCCCCAGTACCACAGGCCCATCTCCTCCTTGCCGTTGCGGTAGTTGTCCAGCGCCACCGTCACCGGCGCGGGCTGGAGGTCCACCGTGATGCCGACCTCCTTGAGGTTGGCCTGGATGCGCTCGGCCAGCGGCTGGAACGACAGGCCGTTCACGGTCAGCTCGCTGGGGAACTCCAGCTTGACGCTCGGATTGGACAGGCCGCTCTCGGCGAGGGCCTTCTTGGCGCCCTCGACGTCGCGCGCCGGCGCCCGGTCGGCCGGCAGCGCGCCGAGGAGCTGCGACGGGATGACGCCCGGCGCCCGCGTCGAGCCCTCGCCGGCCAGCTCCAGCAGGCCCGCGTAGTCGACGCCCTTGCGCACGGCCTCGACGAACTTGGCGTTCGTGGTGGTCTTGCTGATCGCCGGGTCCTGGTTGGCCAGCAGGAAGATGACGTTGGCCGAGGCGGTCTTCTTGACCTGCAGCGTCGCCGGCATGTTCGTCACCTGGTCGCCGGACAGGTTGAGGGCGATCTGGCTGTCGCCGCGCTGGACGTTCAGCTTCTGCGTGGCCGCCTCGACGTTGCGGATGACGACCTTGTCGTAGGCGGGCTTGGCGCCGTAGTACTTGGGGTTCGCCTTGAGCACGACCTGGCTGCTGACGTTGAACGACTCGATCTGGTACGGGCCCGAGCCCGCCGAGTTGCCGTTCAGGTACTGCTCGGCCTTGTCCTGGGCGTCGGCCGTGCCGCCCTGGGCCTTGACGACCTTGCTGTTGAGGATGCCGAGCGCCGGGTTCGGCAGGATGTACGGCAGCGCCGCGTTGGCCTTCTCCGACGTGAGCGTGATCGTCGAGTCGTCGGTCTTGGCGATCTCGACGCCGTCGAGCAGGAACGACGGGGTGCCCTTCATGTCGCGCACCCGGGTCAGCGAGAAGACCACGTCGTCGGCCGTGACGGGGGCGCCGTCGGCGAAGGTCGCGCCCTGCTTGAGCTTGAGCGTGACGACCTTGCCGTCCTCCGACAGCTCGTACGACTCCGCCAGCGCCGGGACCGGCTTGGTCACGTCGCCGCCGTCGAAGGTGAGCAATGTCTCGTACGTGGCCTTGCCCACGATGAGGCCGGTCGGCTCGTAGGTGCGGCCGGGGTCGGCCGTCTTGAGGTCGAAGGACGTGTCGATGACGAGCGTCTTGCCGCCGCTCTGCGCGGCAGGGGCCTGTGAGCCGCCGCTTCCGCAGGCGGCGAGGGCGAGTGCACCGGCGAGCAGCACAGCCGCCGTCTGCGAGCGGGTCGCCATGGTGAGTCCTCCAGATGGACGTTCGGAACGAGGATGCCGAGGATTGTCCGGCAGAATGTCCAGGCCCCGTGCGGTCACCAAGACGGATATAAAGGGGCGAGAGGTAACAATGAGTGAAATTTCCAGAAATGGTGGCATGGGCGGCGCTCAGCCTGGACGGATCGGCATCGGTCTCGAGCTGGACGACATCCATATGAAGATCCTTGAGGTCCTGCGCGAGAACGGCAGGATCTCCGTCGCCGCGCTCGCCGAGCGGGTCGGCATCTCCCGCGCGAACGCCTACACCCGATTCGAGGCGCTGCGTGCCGACGGCGCGATCAAGCGTTTCACCGCCGAGATCGACCACGTCAGGACCGGTCTCGGCATCACCGCGCTCATCTTCGTGACCGTGCGGCAGCAGATGTGGCGCCAGTTCAGGGCCGAGCTGGCCAGGATGCCGGAGGTCGAGTACTGCGCGATCACCACCGGTCAGCACGACGCGATGATCCAGGTCCGCGTGGCCGACGTCGCCGAGGTGCACGCCATGGTGACCGACCGGCTGGCCAACATCCCGGCCGTCAAGGCGACCGAGACCGTGTTCATCCTCGACGAGGTGCTCAGACGGCCCTACGTGCTGCCCGGCGACGGCGACAGGAGCCGCCCCGCCCGGCGGCCCGCGCCCGAGGCCCCGGGCGACGTGCCGCTCGGCAAGATGCGCTTCGTCGGCGCCGCCGAGGGCCGGGCCGCCCTCCGGAAGGACGGCTGACAGCCCGGCTGGACGGATCTTCCCCGTGGACGGCGCGCTCCGGCGATCCGTCCAGTGACCGTCATGACTTCCTTTGCATTGCGCAATGTGATAGCCAGATAACGGTCAGTAGTCGTCGGGTAGAGGGAGATCCACATGATGGCGTACATGCTGTCGGTCATGGCGGCGGTCGGGGTGGTCGCGACCGCCGCCGTGGTGTTCCGGGTGGCGCGCAAGGGCACCGACGACCGGCACGCCGACGGCCCGTCGGCGGGCCACGCGGGCGCGATGCTGTCGGCGCTGTTCCTGCTGGTGTTCGCCATCGCCATCATCGTGCCGTGGACCACCGCCGACTCCGCCCGGCAGAACACCCACACCGAGAGCCGGGCCGCCGTCGACGCCTACTGGGCCGCCGCCGACCTGCCCGCCGACTCCCTCGCCCAGGTGCGCGGCGGGCTGCAGGAGTACGTCGCGTTCGTGGTCGAGGACGAGTGGCCGGTCATGGCGCAGGGCAGGCTCGACCCGTCCGGGTCCGCCCGCCTCGACACGCTGCGCGCCCAGGTCTCCGCGCTGAAGCCCGCCACCGAGAACGAGCAGGAGGCCAAGGGCGCCGTCCTCGACCACCTCGCCGCCGTCTCCGCCGCCCGCGCGCAGCGCGCCGCCGACGCCGCCGCCACCCCGCCCGACGGGCTGCTGCTGCTGACCGTCCTCACCGGCCTGATCGTCGTGGTCTTCCCGTTCCTGGCCGGGGCCAGGCCGCGCGGGGCGTCGCTGCTGCCGCTCGGCGCGATGGCCGCGATGCTCGGCTTCGGCGTCTACCTGACCGCCGACATCTCCCACGCCTTCGCCGGGCCGCTGGCCGTGGGGCCGGAGGCGTTCGGCGGGGCGCTGCAGGAGTTCGCCCGCATCGCCGGCGGGGTGTGACATGGCCGCCAGGCACGCGCCCCTGCTCGTCGCCGCCGCGCTCCTCGCCATCTGCGCGAGCGGTCCCGCCACCGCCGAGCACCCGCGCCGCACCGCGACCGAGGGCGGCCTGTACGGCGTCCGCGACGCCGACGTCACCCCGGTCCGCCTCCCCGCCGCCCCCGCCGCCGTCCCGGCCGCCGCGTCCGGAGGGGGCGCGCGGCGCGAGTCCCCGCCCGGCGAGCTGCCCGTGGACGTGGACCGGCTGGTCAAGGCGCCACGCAAGGCGGCCCGCACTCCGCCGCGCACGGTGCCGCGCACGGTGCCGCGCACGGTGCCCTCCCGGCAGGGGGACGTGCCCGGCGTCACCATCCGCAGCACGCCGCGCACCCGCAAGGCCACGCCCAGGCCGCGTGTCTCCGTGCCGGGCGTCTCGGTCTACGACGACGCGGTCTGCGTGGACGTGCCCGGCTCCAGCGTGCACGTGGGCGCGTGCCGCTCGCCGCGCGCCCGCGCCACCGCCCGCCCCCGGGCCACCCTGCGGGTCCCGGCCCCCGCCGCCACCCGCGCGGCCGCCGCCCCGTCGCCCACCGCGACCCCCACGCCCACGCCGACCCCGACGCCCAGCGCGTCGGAGCTGCGGGCCAGGGCGGCGCGCCCGGCGCCCCCGCCCCGGCGCGAGAACCCCCTCGGCACCGTGCTCCTCATGGTCGTGCTCACCACCGTGATCGCCTCGACCACCGCCGTGGCGTTCGGGGCCATCCGGTAATCCCGTTGCCGCCGGCCGCCCCGGTCGTCGCCGCTCCCGCCATCACGGCCCAGCGGTTCGTCCCGCCGTTCAAGCGGGAGCGGATGACCTGGATCAAGCCGTCGTTCCTGTGGATGATGTACCGCTGCGGCTGGGCCGCCAAGCCCGGCCAGACCCGCGTGCTGGCGATCGAGGTGGCCCGCGACGGCCTCGCCTGGGCGCTCGCGCACTCCTGCCTGAGCCATGACGACGGGCGCGGCGACTGGCCGGAGCGGCTGCGGCGCAGCCCCGTGCGCGTCCAGTGGGACCCGGAACGCGACCCGCACCACAACGCGCTGCCGTACCGCTCGATCCAGATCGGGCTGTCCGGCGAGGCCGTCGCCCGCTACGCCGACGAGTGGACGCTGTCGATCACCGACATCACCGCCCGGGTCCACGACCTGCGCGCGGCCCTGCGTGCCGGCCAGGACATCTCCGCCCGGCTGCCCGCCGAGCGCCCGTACCCGCTCCCCGCCGACCTGGCCGGCAGGATCGGCGCCACGCCCGCCTGACGGGCCTACTCGCCGGCCCTGCTCGTCGGCCCTGCTCGTCGGCCTTGCTCGCCGGGTGCTATTCGCCGGGGTGCTGGCGGGCGCGCCGCCCCGACAGCTCCAGCGTCTGCCCCCGCCGCAGGTAGGCGACCCGGTCGCCGAGCCCGGCCTGCTCGACGTGGTCGCGGAAGTCCGACAGCGGCGACTTGAAGACCGTGTAGTCGTCGAAGTGCACCGGCACCACCGTGTCCGGATCCATGAGGTCCACCCAGCTCGCGCCCTGCTCCCCGTCCATCGTCACCGTCATCAGCCCGAGCAGCCTGGTGCCGCCCAGGTGCACGACGCCCACGTCGATGTCGGGGAACCGGATCGGGATCGACTCCAGCCGCCGGTCCATCAGCGTGTCGCCGCTGATGTGCATGCGCAGGTCCATCAGCCCGTCCCGGTCGCAGAACTCCAGCACGCTGCCCATGACCGGCGGCAGCAGCGACTGCGCGGGCCCCGGCGCGTGCCGTCCCGGCGTGGCGGTGATCGTCAGCGTCCCCCCGGCGCCGCGCAGCTCGTACTGCCCCCAGGTGTCCAGCCCGGTCGCCTGCCGGAACCCGCGCCGCCGCAGCCGGCGCGCGGCCTGGCCGGTGGTGACGATCGGCGTGTCGCGGTCGAGGCCGCGCCGGGCGACCCGGTCGAAGTGGTCGCCGTGCAGGTGCGACAGCACCACGGCGTCCAGCGTCGGCAGGTCCTCGATCTCCAGCGCCGGGTCCGTCCTGCGCCGCGACGCGAGCCCGTACCCGAGGTAGGCCGCCTGCCCCCGGTGCAGGAAGTTCGGATCGGTGAGCAGCGTGAACCCGTTGTACCGGATGAGCATGGTGGCGTTCCCGATGAACGTCAGCCCGTTGTCGCGCATGGCGGTCCTCCCAGGAGCCGGTCAGGCCGGATGCGGCGGCCGCTGCTCGGGAGGCACGCCGCCGCCCTTGCCGCCGCCCTTCTTGCCCTTGTCCGTCCCGTGCGGCTGGGCGGTTCCCCGGGTGCCGCGCCGCTTCTCGGGGATGGCCTGCGCGGAGCTGTCGTCCGTGGCGCCCTTTCCGGACCTGCGGAGCTCCTGCTGCTGTGGCTTCGTCATGGTTTAGCCCCCTTTCATGCCTTTCGTCCCCCTGCCACGGGAGGCATGGAGCAAACCACGCGCGGACGCCGGACAGGCGCCCCCGGCTGCCCGCCCGGCGTCCGCGCTTCACGCTCAGAGCGTGAAGCAGGTCCGGCCCTTCGCCCGCCAGCCCGCGCCGACCTTCTCCCAGCCCTGCGCGCAGATCCGCATGCCGGGCGCGTAGTCGTCGACGCCGCTCCAGATCGCCGCCTGCGGCGGCCGGGAGTCACCCCGCTGGATCGTCGCCCTGCCCTCGCGGTGCAGGTCGATGTGGCCCTCCCAGGCCCCGGTGCGGCCGTCGTGGTACGCCTCGGCGTACGTGACGCGGGTGCCCTCGTTGACGACCTTCAGGCACACCCCGGGGACGTCGCTCCGGTTGCTGCAGGACTGGTGGTCGGCGTGGGCCGACGGAGCCAGGGCGACCACGCCGCAGGCGAGCACCGCCGCCGCGAAGAGACCCTTGACCGTGCGGATGTCGTTCATCGCTGTTCCTCATCCCTGTCGGGGAGCGGCGCCTGTCGCCGCTGCCGAGAACCAGCGAACCCGCAGGTCAGGGCTGTCCAACAGAGGCCCGGACGGACTCGTCCGCAATCGGGCCACTCCCGGCCGCCCCCGGACGGCCGCCTCTCAGCCCTCGCGGCCGGGCGCGCTCATGTCGCCCGTCGCGGGTGTGCCCTCGGCCAGCCCGTAACGCAGCAGGACCGTGCCCTTCGGGCTCGCCGCCGGCGGTTCGAGCAGCGTGAGGTTCGTCGGCACCGCGCCGCCGTCGAACACCTTCTTCCCGCTGCCGAGCACGATCGGGTGCACCCACAGGTCGAGCCGGTCGAACAGCTTCTCCCGCAGCAGCGTCTGCACCAAATTGAGGCTGCCGACCACCTTGACGTGCTCGTGCCGCTCCCGGATCTCCCGCACCGCCCCGGCCAGGTCCGGCCCGAGCTGAGTCGAACCGGCCCACGACAGGTCCGGACGGCCGCGCGAGGCCACGTACTTGGGGACGCGGTTGAACAGCACCGCGAACTCGTGGTCCTCGCCGCCCTCCTGGTGCGGCCAGAAGGCGGCGAAGATGTCGTACGTCCGCCGCCCGAGCAGCAGCGCGTCGGTCCCCTCGTACGCGGCGGCGACCTGCGCCCCGGCCACCTCGTCCAGCAGGGGCGCCTGCCAGCCGCCGAACGAGAACCCCAGCGGGTCCTCCTCGGGGCCGCCGGGCGCCTGCCCGACAAGGTCGAGGGTCGTGAACAGCTCGATGTGGATGAGGCCCATGACGTGTTCTCCCGGTGGGTCGGCCGTCCTGTCGTGAGATGGACCCGCGGGCGCGGCCGAAATCATCGCCGGACACGCCCCGGCACTCCTCGCTCACCATAAGTCACGGACCGTGCGGCCCGATGCCGTGGAGGCAGGTGGCGACGAGCCGGGCGGCGAAGCCGGGCGGGACGTCGACGGCGGCCGCCGGGGCGCCGGCGAACAGGTGGGGGAGGACCAGCTCGTGGCAGGCGCCGACGATCATGGTGGCGGCGGCGTCCGGGTCCGCCGACGGGGAGAGGCGGCCCAGGGCCAGCTCCTCGCGCAGGTAGCCGGCCAGCGTCTCCTTGAGGTCCGGGCCGCCGCCGAGGGCGGCGAACCGGGTCAGGATGCCCGGCTGGGCCGGCAGGCCGGCGAACGCGGGGATGATCGCCCGGTGGAACTCCACGCCGTAGGACACGTACGCCAGCAGGTTCGCCTCCAGGTCGCCCGTCCCGGGCTCCGGCAGCGGGGGGAGGGCGCGGGCGACCGTGCGGACGTGCGCGTGCAGGGCCTGGGCGAGCAGTTCGTCCTTGTCGGCGAAGTGGTTGTACAGGACGCCGTCGGCCACCCCGGCCTCGCGGGCGACGGCCCGTACGGTGAGCCCGGCCGCGCCCTGGCGGGCGATCAGGCGTCCGGCGGCGGCGACCAGGTGCTCGGGCAGCGTCACGTCCCCGCCCACCGCCCCCGCCTTGCGCGGGCTCACGGGCGGCCGCCCGCGGGACGGGTGGCGGTGTCCAGGGTGGCGGTGTCCAGGGTCGCGGTGTCCTGGGTGGCGGTGATCAGGGTGGCGGTGATCAGGGTGGCGGTGACGCGCAGCCGTACGGCGCCGTCGCGTTCGAAGGGGCGCAGCGCGGGCTCCAGGGCGGCGAGGGCACGGCGGGCGGAGCCGGCGTCGGAGTGCCGGAGGTGGTGGCGGAGCGGGCCGCCTGCGGCCAGGAAGTCGGCGGCGTCGCGCGCGTCGCGGCCCAGCACCTGCTCGGCCTCGACCGCCTCGGCCCGGACGCCGGTGAAGCCGGCGGCGGTGAACACCTCGGCGGCGCGGCCGGGATCGGCGAGCGAGAGCGGCGAGGTGCCGTCGGGCGACGGCGGCGCCTCCGGCAGGTGGGCGGCCACGGCGGCGAGCACCGTGCCGAGGTCGCCCGGGTCGCGCAGGCCCAGGAACGCCACCCGCCCGCCGGGCCGCAGCGCCCGTCCGATGTTGGCGAACGCGGCCACCGGATCGGCGAAGAACATGATCCCGAACCGGCTCGTCGCCACGTCGTACGCGCCCGCCTCGAACGGGTGGACCTGCGCGTCGCCCCGCTCGAACGCGACGTTGCCGAGCCCCTCGGCGGCGGCCAGCCTGCGGGCGGTCTCCAGCATGGGGTCCGACAGGTCGACGCCGGTGACGTGGCGGGCGCGGCGCGCGGCCAGGCGGCTGATCTGGCCGGTGCCGCAGCCGACGTCGAGCACCCGGTCGCCGTCGGCGACGTGCCGGAGCAGGTGGTCGTTGAAGCCGCTGTTGACGGCGTCGTAGCGGTCGGGGTGGCCGGCCCAGTGGGCGCCCTCGTAGCCGTTCCACGCCTCGGACTGGTGCTCGTTGACGATCATCGCGCCTCCATGTGAACGTACGTTCATGAACGATCGTTCATAACGTGTGGGGTTGTCAAGGAAGACGGCGGGCGCCCGCGTGGTTGGGACAGGACATGGAGGAGATCGACGTCGTGGTCATCGGCGCCGGGCAGGCGGGCCTGTCCACCGCGTACTTCCTGCGCAGGTTCGGCTTCGAGCCGCTGGTGCTCGACGCGGCCGACGGGCCTGGCGGCGCGTGGCGGCACCGGTCGCCGACGCTGACCATGGACAAGGTGCACGGCATCTTCGACCTGCCGGGCGTGCGCCGCGAGCCCGAGGTCGACGGCGCGCGGCCCGCCGCCGAGGTGGTGCCCGCCTACTATGCCGGCTACGAGGCGAGCGCCGGGCTGCGCGTGCTGCGGCCGGTCCGGGTGACCGCCGTGCTGCCGGGTGACCGGCTCACCGTCGTGTCCGGAGCGGGGGAGTGGGCGGCCCGCGCGGTGGTCAACGCCACCGGCACCTGGACGCGCCCGTACTGGCCCTACTACCCGGGCGCCCGCGCGTTCGGCGGCCGGCAGCTCCACTACGCCTCCTACCGGGGGCCGGCGGAGTTCGCCGGGCGGCGCGTCGTCGTGGTCGGCGGCGGGCACTCGGCCGCGCACGTGCTGTCGGAGCTGGCCGGGGTGGCCGCGAGCACGCTCTGGGTCACCCGCAGCGAGCCCGACTTCCGCGACGGCGAGTTCGGCGAGCAGGCCCGCCGGGAGGCCGTCGCGCTGGTCGAGGAGCGGGTGCGGGCCGGGCTGCCGCCGCGCAGCGTCGTCAGCGTCACCGGGCTCGGCCACACCGCCGTCGTCCGCGACGCGCTGGCCAAGGGCGTGCTGGAGCGGGTGCCGATGTTCGAGCGGATCACCGCCGGCGGGGTCGCCTGGGCCGGCGGGCGGCACCACGAGGCGGACGTGATCGTGTGGGCGACCGGGTTCCGCTCGGCGCTCGACCATCTCGCCCCGCTGCGGCTGCGCGAGCCGGGCGGCGGCGTCAAGGTCGACGGCACCCGGGCGGTGCGCGAGCCCCGGCTGCAGCTCGTCGGCTACGGCCCCTCGGCGAGCACCATCGGCGCGAACCGGGCCGGCCGCACCGCCGCCGCGGAGGTGCGCCGGCTGCTGTCGGGGGCGTCCGAAAACCGGCCCGGACTGATCGGCGGGTCAGCCGGCGTGCCCGCTGCCTGAGCGTTCGCCGGACCGCATCGGCGAGGGGAAAAATACCGACTCAGCGGTTCATGGTTACAAATTCGGAACCTCTCGACACAGGCTGTGACGATAGGCTAGCGTCCCCCGCAGAAGGATCTTTCCCCCCCCGAACGCGGAGGTTCCGTCATGGAAGTTCCCGGCTACACCGAGATCCGGGAACTCGGGCGCGGCGGCACCGGGCACGTGACGCTGGCCGTGCGCGACTCCGACGGGACGGCCGTCGCCGTCAAGCACCTGTCGGACCGGTTACGCGAGGACCCCGTCTTCGCCGCGCGCTTCCGCGCCGAGGCGCGGGTGATCGCCGAGCTCGACAGCCCGCACATCGCCCGCCTGCTCGACTACGTGGAGGACGAGGCAGGCGCCGCCATCGTGATGGAGCTCGTCGACGGCGTCCCGCTGCGCCGCCTGCTCGGGCAGGAGGGCGGCACCGGCCCGGAGGCCGCGCTCGCCGTGCTCAAGGGCGCGCTGCTCGGCCTGGCCGAGGCGCACCGCCACGGCATCGTGCACCGCGACTTCAAGCCCGAGAACGTCATCGTCACCGACGACGGCGGCAGCAAGCTGGTCGACTTCGGCGTGGCCGCCCGCGCCGGCGAGGCGGGCCCGCCGGCCGGCACCCCGCCCTACATGGCGCCCGAGCGGTGGGACGACGCCCCGGCCGGACCGCGCTCCGACGTGTACGCGGCCGCGGCGGTGTTCTACGAGTGCCTCACCGGCCGCCGCCCGTTCACCGGCGACAACGTCGCCGCCCTCGCCCACCAGCACCGGCACGCCGTCCCCGACCTGGGCGCGGTCGACGAGCCGGTCCGCGGCCTGGTCCTGTACGGGCTGGCCAAGGACCCGGCCGAGCGGCCCGGCTCGGCCGAGGCGTTCCTGGCCGAGCTGGACCGCGTCGCGTCGGTCGCCTACGGCTCGCGGTGGGAGGCGCGGGGCCGCTCCCGGCTGGGCGCGCTCACCGTGCCGTTCCTCACCCTGCGCGCCCCGCAGCCGGCCCCCGGCGCGGGCGCCCTCCCCTTCCCGGCCGGGCTCGCGCCCGCCTCCCGCCTCGCCGTGACCGGCGGGCTCGTGCTGGCGACCGCGGTGGCGGTGGTCTCCGTCTTCCTCATCTGGAACGAGACACCCGGCCCCCGGTACGCGTCCCCGCCCGCCACGTCGCAGCCCGCGCCCGTACCCGGCACGGGCAGCCCGGAGCCCACGGCGTCCGGCTGGATGACGCCCCCGGTGCGCTTCACCGCCCCGCCCGGCACGCCACCGGCCCGCGACCCGGCCCGCGACCCTGCCCGGGCGGCGACGTTCGGCCCCACGGCCCCGCCCGCCCGCACGCCCGGTGCGCACCGCCCCACCCGCGACGCCGGCCCCGGCGACCCGGCGCCCACCGACGCGCACACCGACGCGCCCACCGGCGCGCCCACCAAGGCCCCCGCCACGGCCCCCGCTCCGACCGGCACGGCGGGCCCCGCCGAGCCCGACGAGCACGAGCGGCCCGAGCCCGAACCCGGGCCCGGCACCGAGCGCCCGGACCCGCCCGCCACCAGCGCCCCGCCGCCCCCTCCCAGCACCCGGCCGCCCGCCAAGAGCAAGGAGCCGCTGGTCTCGGTGTCGGTCAAGGTGTCGGTGGACGTGCCCGTCCTCGGCGGCAAGGGCGACGGGCTGCTCGACGCCGACGTCGGCCTGGGGCTCGGCACCAGCCTGTTCGGCGTCGTCCTCGTCCCCGGCTCGGTGCTCCTCGGCCGGCATCTCGCCGTCCGCAGAACCCGCCGGAACAGGCCGCCGGACGCCTGACGACCCCCTCGGGCAGGGGCGCCGGGATGCGCGGTGGTCAGGACGGGACGGCGGTGAGCCGCCAGCCCCGCCCGCCGCGCTGCGCCTGCCAGAGCCTGCTGTAGGGCCCGCCGGCGGCCACGAGGGAGTCGTGCGTCCCGGTCTCGGTCACGCGCCCGTCCTCGACGACGGCGATCTGGTCGGCCTCGACGACGTTGCCCAGCCGGTGCGCGACGAGCAGCACCGTGCTGTGCCGGGCCAGCTCGCGGACCGAACGCCGCAGGAAGCGCTCGTTCTCGGCGTCGAGCGCGGCCGTGGCCTCGTCCAGCAGCACGATCGGCGCCCGCTTGAGCAGCGCCCGCGCGATCGAGACGCGCTGGCGCTCGCCGCCGGACAGCGACACGCCGCCCTCCCCGACCCGGGTACGCCAGCCGTCCGGGAGCCGGGCGACGATCTCGTCCACGCCCGCGAGCCGGGCCGCCTCGGCCAGCTCCTCGCCGGTGGCCTCCGGCCGGCCGAGCCGGATGTTGGCCTCCAGCGTGTCGTCGAACAGGTAGACGTCCTGGAAGACGAGGGCGAGCTGCCCCATCAGGTCCTCGGTGCGCAGCTCGCGCACGTCGGCGCCGCCGACGCGGACCGTGCCCTGCCCGGCGTCCCAGAACCGGCTGATGAGCCGGATGACGGTCGTCTTGCCGGACCCGGACGGCCCGACCAGCGCGGTCACCGAGCCGGCCGGCACGGTGAGCGAGAAGTCGCGCAGCACCGGCGTCCCCGGCCGGTAGCCGAACGTGACGCGGTCGAGCTCGATCCGCCCGGGCCGCGGCAGCGGCGCCGAGACGGCCGGCTCCGGCACGGCAGGCTCGCGCAGCACGTCGGTGAGGCGGCGCAGGTCGTTCCCGGCGATCCGGATCGCGCCCGCGTACTCGACGGCGTCGGCGAGCGGGCCGGCGAAGCGGAACGCGAGCGCGATGAGCGCGACCGCGGCGGCGGGCGTGACGGCCCCGTCGAGCGCGAGCCACACGCACACCAGCAGCAGCGCCGTCACGGCGAGCTGCACCGCGAGCCCGCCCACCGTGAGCCCCGCCACGCCTTGGGCCAGGGTGCGGCGGCGGGTGCGCCGCTGCTCCTCGATCGCCTCCTCCAGCGGACGGTAGCCGTGCGCGCCGCGGCCGAAGGCGCGCAGCACCCGCTGGTCCCGGCCGAACTCGATGACCCGGGTGGCCGCCTCGACGTCGGCGGCGTGGTTGCGCGCCTCCCCGCGCGACAGGCTCGCGGCGGCGAAGCGGAACGCCAGCGCCAGGACCGGGACGGACAGCGCGGCGGCGAGCCCGAGCCGCCAGTCGTACCAGAACAGGGCGACGGTCACGGCGGCGGGCGAGGCGACGGCGATGACCAGGGGCGCCAGCAGGTGCGCGAAGATCCCGGTGATCATCATGGTGCCGTCGGTGGCCACGCGGGTCAGCCGCCCGGTGCGCCCGGCGTCGAACCAGCCCAGCGGCAGGCTCACCAGGTGGTCGCCGAGCCGCCGGTGCATGGCCGACATGGTGTGCAGCGCGGCGGCCGACCCCCGTACGGTCTGCGCGTACCGGACGGCGGCGGCCACGGCGGTGACGGCCGCGAGCGCCAGCAGGTGCGGGCCGAGCGCGTCGCGGTCGCCGGCGGCGAGGTCCTCGACCACCGGCACGAGCAGCGCCGCGGCGACGCCGCTGAGCAGGCCGTAGACGACGGTCCAGGCCAGGTAGCCGGTCAGGATGCGGGCCCGGTCCGGGCCGAGCAGCAGCCTCAGATCGGCGATCATGCCGCGACCTCCTCGTGCGCCGCCCACATGCGGCTGTAGGGCCCGCCCGAGGCGAGCAGTTCGGCGTGGGTGCCTGTCTCTGCGACGCGGCCCCGGTCCAGGACGACGATCCGGTCGGCGCCGGCGACGGTGGCGAGCCGGTGCGCGATCACCAGCACCGTCCGGCCGCCGGCCAGGCGGGACAGCGCGTCCTGGATCGCCGCCTCCGACTCGGGGTCGGCGAACGCGGTGGCCTCGTCGAGCACCAGCACGGGCGTGTCGGCCAGCAGCGCGCGGGCGATGCCGACCCGCTGCGCCTCACCGCCGGACAGGTGGGCGTCGTGGCCGGCGACGGAGTCGTAGCCGCGGGGGAGCGCGAGGATCCGGTCGTGGATCTGCGCCGCCCGGCAGGCGTCGTGGATCTCGGCGTCCGTCGCCTCGGGCCGGCCGAGCGCGACGTTGTCGCGGATCGAGCCGCCCAGCAGCCGCACGTCCTGCAGCACGAAGCCGATGTGACGGTAGAGCTCGGCCGGGTCGATCTCCCGTACGTCCACGCCGCCGACGCGGACCGCGCCGCCGGTGACGTCGTGGAAGCGGGGCAGCAGCGTGGCCAGCGTGGACTTCCCGGAGCCGGACGCACCGACGAGCGCCGTGACCGTGCCCGGCTCGCAGGTGAAGCTCACCCCGTCCAGGACGTCGTGCTCGTCGTAGGCGAACCGCACGTCGTCGTACTCGACCCGGTGGCCGGCCGGGCGGCGCGGCGACGCGGGCGCCGGCAGCGGCGCGACCTCCAGCAGCCGCTGGATG
The DNA here is from genome assembly GCF_040639085.1 of Nonomuraea sp. NPDC023979. Taxonomy (NCBI): domain Bacteria; kingdom Bacillati; phylum Actinomycetota; class Actinomycetes; order Streptosporangiales; family Streptosporangiaceae; genus Nonomuraea; species Nonomuraea sp. NPDC023979. The sequence goes on along the minus strand of NZ_JBEZZG010000014.1, from coordinate 76,143 downwards.
CGCAGCGCGGCGGCCGCGGCGGAGCGGCGGCTCAGCGAGGCGAAGCCGAGCGGCTCGATCGCGATCGGGATCACGAACGCCAGCAGCACGCAGGCCAGCGCCTCGCCCGGCGTCACCCAGCCCGCGCCGGTGAACCACGCGCTCCCGGCGACGGCGACCAGGCCGACCACCGGCGCGGACACCGCGAGCCCCGCCAGCGCCTCGATCCGGTCCATCGGCCGGACCCAGGCGGCGAAGAACTCCGTGTACTCCTCGGCGGCCCGCCGGTAGGCGGCGTGCGCCCGGCCGGCCCGGCCGAACGCCTTGACCACCGCGATGCCCGAGACGAACTCGACCACGGCGGAGCCCAGCTTCGCGTTGCTCTCGTCGATCCTGCGCATGACGTCGTTCGAACCGCGTTCCATGTACGCGTACGCGCCGGCGAACAGCGGCACCGTCGCCACCGCGAGCAGGGCCAGCCGCCAGTCCAGGACCAGCAGGTAGGCGAGCGCGCCGAGCGGCGTGACGATCGCGGCGGTGGTCTCGACGGCCTGGTGGGCGACGAGCTGGTGCAGCGCGTCGACGTCGCTCATCGCGGTCTTGCGCAGCGTCCCGGAGGAGTTGCGGGAGAACCAGCCGAGCGGCACCCGGCCGAGGTGGGCGATCATCCGGCGGCGCAGGACCGCCTGCAGCCGCACGTCGGCCACGTGCGTGATCGTCAGCGCCGCGCTCATGAACGCGCCGCGCAGCAGAAGCCCGAGGACGATCAGCGCCGCCACCAGGACCACCCGGTCCCGGTCCGGCGGCGTGGCCAGCAGCGCACCCGCCAGCTCGGCCAGTCCCGCGTACGGGGCCAGCCCGGCCAGCGCGCCCAGCCCGGCGAGCACGCACGCCGGCCGGACGCGCCCGGCCACGGGACGGCGCAGCTCCCGCAGCGCCCGCACGGCCTCCCGGTGCTCGGCGTCGTCGGCCTGCCCGCTCATGACGCAACCCGCGGGTGCTCTTGCATGTGTTCGTGAGGGTGTTCGTGAACCATGTCCACGACCCTGGCGCGGCCTACCCGGCGGCGTCTTGAACGAATGTTCCCCGGCCCCCGGCCCCGTTCCAGGCGCGATAAAGCGACGCGGGCGTGTAGCCGGCCAGCTCGCGCAGGTCGCGGGTGAGGTGGGGCTGGTCGGCGTAGCCGTACCGGGCGGCGACCTCGGCGGGCGCGGTCCCCGCCATGATCGCGTCGATCGCGGGGGACAGCCGCACGATCATCGCCGCCCGCTTGGGCGTCACCCCGATCTGGGCCTTGAACCGCGTCCACAGCCGCTTGCGGCTCCACCCCGTCTCGGCCGCCAGGTCGCTCGTGCGGCGCCGCCCGCCGCTGGCCACCAGCCCGTGCCAGACGAAGGCCACCTCCGGGTCGACGGACCGGCCCGCGTGCATCCGCCCGGCGAGCGCCGCGCGCAGCTCGGCGAACCGCTCCTCCCACCGCCCCGCGCCCGCGAGCGCCCCGCGGAGCCGCCGCGCCTCGGCGCCCCACAGGTCCTCGAACCCGGCGACGGTGCCGGCCAGCTCGGCTACCGCCCCGTCCAGCACGGAGTACGCGGCCAGCGGGGACAGGTGGACGTCCACGCAGGCCACGTCCCGGCCGTGGACCCGTACCGAGTTGACCCCCACCCCGCTGACGATCCCGGCCGTCACCGGGCCGGACCGCTCGATCCGCAGCTCCCCGTCGAGCACGAGCACGATCGTCAGCCCCGGCTGCGGCAGCACCGGCATGTCCAGGCCCCGCCCGGCGCGGTCGCGGTAGCCCACGAGTTCCACGCCGCCGCCGGGACCGGGCCCCCGGACGACCTCCCAGCCGCCGCTCTGCTCAGCGCGCACGACCACGGCGGGGACCGGATGATCTAGCAGGACGATTTCCGTACATACCCCGACAGTATCTTCGGGCACCCGTTATCGAGCAGGCGGCCTCGACCCCTGCCGAATCCGTCAATTGCCGGGCACGCAGGAGGATCCCCTACTATCTTGCCTCGATAGAGGGCACCCCCGGCCTGATTTACGTCCTGACCGGATTCCGCCCTGCGGATCGGGCAAAGGAGAAGCGTGGCGGTTGCGTCCCCCGCCGGACGGCGGCGCGGCTCGCTCGGTTCCCGTACGGCGGTCCTCGCCGTCGTGGCGGCCCTGCTCATCGTCCCCGGCACCGCGGGCGCCGACCCGAAGCCGACGGTCAAGAGCCTGGAGAAGGAGCTCGCCGCGCTGCGCAAGGACTCCGACCGGATGATCGAGGACTACTACCACGGCCGCCGCGAGCTGCAACGGGTGGAGAAGGCCGAGAAGGCCGCCCGCGAGAAGCTGGAGGCCGCCCAGGAGATCCTCGACCGCGAGTCCACCTACCTGCGGACGATGGCCGTCGCCGAGTTCATGAGCGGCAGGCGCAACGAGCTCACGATGGTCGCCGAGGAGGAGGACCCGGCCGACCTGCTGAACCGGCTGGCGCTGCGCGACCACCTGATCGCCCAGCAGCAGGCCAGGCTGAGCGGCTACACCCAGGTGCGCGACCGGCACCTGAACGCCCAGAAGGAGGCCGAGGCCCGCGCCGAAGAACTGTCGGCCACCGTCGGCGACCTCGCCGGGAAGCGGGAGAAGGCCGAGAAGCAGATCGAGCGCATCCGGGACAAGATCGACCAGCTCCACAAGGCGCCCGGCCGCCGCGGCGACGGCACCTGGCTCCCGCAGCTCCCCGGCGGGCCGGACAACATCACCCCCCGGATGCGGCTGGTCAAGACGCTCATCGCCAAGCGCTTCGTGGTGCCGTTCGGGATCGGCTGCTACCGGGCGATCCAGGACGGCGGCGAGCACCCGCTGGGCCGGGCCTGCGACTTCATGCTCAGCCGGGGCGGCGCCATGCCGTCGGCCGCCGAGATCCAGCGCGGCCACGACATCTCCGCCTGGGCGATCAAGAACGCCAAGCGGCTCGGCATCATGTACATCATCTACCGCCAGCGCATCTGGCACGTCCGCACCGGGGCGTGGCGCTACATGTCCGACCGGGGCGGCGCCACCGCCAACCACTACGACCACCCGCACATCTCGGTCTACTGACGCACACGGCCGCCCTATCAGGCGAATCTTCCCCTATGTAGGGGCTTGTTCCGGTGCTGTTCCGGTTCCTCGGCCCACCGGACCGAGAGCAGCACGCCTGTTGTCTTCCGCGTGGGCCGGTCCTCGGCCATGACGCCCGGAAGCCACCTGCGAGGGGCGCGGGTTCGCAGGCCCTCCGCACGCACAGGTCGCGGCAGCAGTGGCACGAGGTGGCGCACGATGCTCATGGCGCAAGCAGGCTCGCCGAACGCGTGAGCGCTCGCGTGGAGCGCGCTTACGACTTCGCCGACCTGGTTGCGGAGCGGGCGCGCCTCGCCGGGGTGGAACTGCCGGTTTCCGTCGGTGCGCGCCGAGGGCGTCGAGCCGTGCCGGCTCGTGCCGACGTTCAGTAGGGATTCGTGCAGGCGATGGACATGTCGTCGAAGCGCACCCATGTCTTGACGCCGTTGCTGTTACCGAAGATCACCTGTAGGTAGATGGTGCCCGAGTAGCCTTGCAGGTTCAATCCGGACATGGATATCTGCTTGTAGCCTCCGCCCGTTACCCAGGGATAGGTTTCGGCGATGATATGCCATCCGTTCGGATTCCAGACCTGTAGGCCGACGAACGCGCCAGAATACAGAACGTTGACCCATACTCCTACCGCGCAGTTGTATCGATCGACGAAGCCGCCGTCGAGGGTTATCGGAATACGATTTGCGGCCCAGCCATTGCCGACGTAGAGCCAGCCGTTATTCACCCCCGAACGCGCTACGGGCTGGTTGATGTCATAGCCGGCGATCCCGTCGCCGTCGCCCCCGCCTTGCCATCTGGTCTGCGGAACGCCCTCCAGGTCGTCGGTGCGCGACGTGATGCCGGCTAGTGCCCCGGTAGCGGTCGACACCACGGTCCCAGTCGAAATGACCATGATGGCGACCAGTGGGGCCAGCACCCTGAATAACTTCGATCTACGGCCGAGTGCTTTCATGGGCCCTCCGCAGCCTATGTAGGTGAGGGGATCGTCCACATCATCAGCGAGGCTGGGCTATTTGGCCAGAAGTTCTTTGCCCGCGTTTCATCACGGTGCTGGACAAGATCCGGGTGGCCCGGTGTGCCAGGGGTCGTCGTGCGCCCGGATCCGCAGCGGCCGGGCACCGTGGCCAGCGGCCGACGGCGCATGGGCGACCTCCTGGCCCGCACGGCAGGCGCCTTGCCTGTGGTGCTTGCGGGCGTCGGGGGAGTCCTGCTCTCCCATCGCCCGGCGGCGCGGGCCGTCCGTACGCTCACCCGGCGCCCCGACGATGAGCTGGACGCGGCCGTCCGGCAGGACCGGCACTGCGGATGTCCCGATCCCCTGGGTCCGGAGGTGCTCGAACGATTCAGCCGTTCGTAAGAGAGTTACGCGTCACCTGAGCGGTTCAGTCCGGGCCGGGTTTCGTGCGCCGGGAGCTTGCTCGCGAAAGTGCTGAGCTGCCACTCGTAGGTTCCGGGCGCCCCCGCCCCCCGCATGCCGATCTCGCGCTTGACCACTCGATAGAATTCTCCGCGCGCCCGGCTGGTCGCCTGGACGGCGAGATCCCAGGTGAGATCCGCCTCCTGCCCGTCGGCGATCAATTCCAGCCGGAAAACAGCTTCGTGCCACTTTCTTCCGGCGACGATGGCCTCGTCGCTCCCGAACAGAAGCACGGCCTCCCAGCTTATGGTTCGTTCTTCTTCCGCCGCCGCCAGATCCGACTTCGAGTATTCCGGGGCGAGAAAGTTCAGTTCCGCGCCCACGCCTCGCTGGGATGCCAGCTTCATGCAGATGGAAATGGTTTTCTTGACGGCGTGCGCGTACTCCATGTACGCGATCACGCGCCGCTCGTCCCAGCGCGTGGCGAGCTGTCGTTTCCACCTCGTGCGTTCGGTGAGTGCGGTGACGCCGTACGTTCCGATCGCGCCCAGCAGAACGCCGATGAGTGCGGGGAGTTGTGCCAGGACGTTCTGCAACTCGCACGACCTTTCTCGGCGGGCGGTTCACGCGCCGGGAAGATCAATATACTGCCGGGCGCCGGCCCGGGGGAGAGGTCCTGTTCGCCGGGGCGCCCGGTGCCCTGGGAAGGAGAGCGTCTAGGCTCAGTCCCGGCATCTAGGGGGGAGCCTGATGAAGGTTGTCATACCCGGCGGCACCGGGCAGGTGGGTGCGATCCTCAGGCGGGCGCTGACCGGCGCGGGCCACGACGTCGTGGTCCTGACCCGGCGGCCGGCGCGCGAGGGCGAGGTTCACTGGGACGGCGAGACGCCGGGGCCGTGGACGGCCGAGATCGACGGCAGCGACCTCGTGGTCAACCTGGCCGGCCGGAGCGTCAACTGCCGCTACACGCCCGAAACGCTGAGCGCCATGATGCGGTCGCGGGTGCGCTCCACCCGGGTGGTGGGCGAGGCGATCGCCGCCGCCGCGCGGCCGCCCCGGGTGTGGCTGCAGATGAGCACCGCCACCGTCTACGCCCACCGCTTCGACGCGGCCAACGACGAGGCGACCGGCGTGATCGGCGGCGGCGAGCCCGGCGTCCCGCGCTACTGGGCCTACAGCGTGGAGATCGCCAAGGCGTGGGAGCGGGAGCAGGAGCGGGCCAGTACGCCGGGCACCCGCAAGGTCGCCCTGCGCACCGCCATGGTGATGAGCCCCGACCGCGGCGGCGTGTTCGACGTCCTGCTGCGGATGGCGCGGCTCGGCCTCGGCGGAGCGATCGCGGGCGGCGCCCAGTACGTGTCGTGGATCCACGAGCGCGACTTCGCCCGCGCCGTCGAGTTCCTGGCCGGGTGCGACGACCTGACCGGGCCGGTGAACCTCGCCGCCCCGGACCCGCTGCCGCAGCGCGCGTTCATGCGGGAGCTGCGCCGGGCGAAGGGCGTCCCGGTGGGGCTGCCCGCGACGCGGTGGATGGCCGAGCTCGGCGCGCTCGCGATGCGTTCGGACACCGAGCTGCTGCTGAAGAGCCGCCGGGTCGTCCCCGGGCGGCTGCTCGACGCCGGTTTCACGTTCGACTTCGGCCAGTGGCCGCAGGCCGCCCGCGACCTCGTCCGCCGCTCACGCACCGGCGCCCGCTAGCGCGCGACCGGACGCCCCCACCTCGGCCGAGGTCATTCGCGGACCCGGCCGCGGGGGCGGAGCCGGGTGCCGGGCAGGGCGGGGGCGGGCAGCGGCGGGCCGTCGAAGCCTTCGACGACGCCGAACCCGTCGCCCGACGCCCACTCCTCGCGGAAGGCCACGATCTCGTCGTGGTCGCGGCCGACGAAGTTCCACCACATGACGATCTCCTCGCCGAACGGCTCGCCGCCGATCAGCAGCACCCGCCCGCGCCCGCTCAGCCGTACGCGGTCACGTCCCGGCGGCAGGTAGCGCAGCGGGCCCGCGCGCAGCGGCTCGACCTCGCCGTCGAGCAGCAGCAGCCCGTGCTCGAACGCCGGATCCAGCGGCAGTTCGGCCGTCCCGTCGACCGCCGCCTGCGCGCCCACGAGCGGGCTGAAGACCGTGGCGGGGGAGACGGCCCCGCCCAGCGCCCCCATGAACACGGTCGCCGAGAAGCCGTCGCCCGTCAGCTCCGGCAGCGCGGCGTGGTGCTCGAAGGCGGGCGCCGTGCGCCGGTCGGTCCCGGGCAGCGCCACCCAGAGCTGCACCCCGTGCAGCGTCTCGTGCGGCGACTCCTCCGAGTGCGAGATGCCGCGCCCGGCCGTCATCAGGTTGAGCTGCCCGGGCCGTACCTCGCGCAGGCTGCCGAGGCTGTCGCGGTGCAGCACCCGGCCCGCCAGCAGCCAGCTCACCGTCTGCAGGCCGGTGTGCGGGTGCGGCGGCACCCGCATCCGCGTCACCTCGGGCCCGTAGGCGTCGGCGAAGCACCAGGCGCCGATGAGCCGCCGCCGCACGCCGGGCAGCGTGCGGCTCACCGCCATCGCCCGCGGCCCGCCCAGCGGCACGGACCGCCCCTCCAGCAGCTCCTCGCCCCCGCCGTCGGCGGCGCAGCGGATCTCGCGCGGGTCCGTTTCAAGGTTGCTCACCCTGAGACTGTACGGCTGCCGGCCGCACCGCTGCTCAGCCGAGCGTCTCCCACCACCCGTCGACGGCCGGGGCGGCGGCGGTGTCGACGGCCTCGCCGGGACGGGGCACCACGATCCGCACGTCACGCGCCTTGGCCTCGCGCCACAGCCGGTCCACCGGCTCCGACCAGGGGTGCAGCGCCAGCGTGAACGTCGCCCAGTGCACCGGCAGCATCAGCCGCCCGCCCAGGTCGAGGTGGGCGTTGACCGCCTCCTCCGGGTTCATGTGCACGTCGGGCCAGGCGGGGCTGTAGGCGCCGATCGGCATGAGCGTCAGGTCGAACGGCCCGTGCGCCGCGCCGATGCCCTTGTAGCCCTCGAAGTAGCCGGAGTCGCCCGCGTAGAAGACCCGCTTGGCGGCCCCGGCCACGACCCAGGAGCCCCACAGCGTGTCGTTGCGGGAGAACGTCCGGCCGGAGAAGTGGCGGGCCGCCGTCGCGACGAACCGCAGCCCGCCGACCACGGCCTCCTCGTCCCAGTCGAGCTCGACGATCCGGTACGCGGGCACGCCCCAGCGCTCCAGGTGGGCGCCGATGCCGAGCGGCACCAGGAACGGCGCCTTCTGCGTGCGGATCAGCGTGCGCACGGTCGCCAGGTCGAGGTGGTCGTAGTGGTCGTGGGAGATGACCACGGCGTCGACCTGGGGGAGAGCGCCGAGCCCCACGGGCGGCTCGTGGTGGCGCTTGGGGCCGACGAGCCGCGTCGGCGACGGCCGCCTGCTCCACACCGGGTCGAACAGCACCCGCCGCCCCTCGATCTCGACCAGCGTGGACGCGTGGCCGTACCAGACGGCCCGGACGCCGTCGGCGGGCGGCGCGTCGGCGGGCGGGATGCGCACCGGGATCCGGCCGGGCGGCCGGCGCAGCTCCTTGTCCTTGGCCAGCTCGCCGAGCAGCCCCACCGGCGGCGTGGTGATCATCGCGGTGCCCTCGGGCATGGTGTTGACGAACGCGCCGTCCCTGAACTGCGGTGAGCGCCGGATCCGCGCCGCCCGTTCCGGGCCGGACGTCAGCGGGCGCACGCCCAGCTCGGCGGGCACGTCCCGGAGCGCCCATCCCGCGGCGGCGAGCGCCGCGCCCCCCACCAGGATGCGTCGTGCCGTCCGAAAACCTGCCATCGCTCACTCTCCCCTGAATTCCGGTACACCAGCTCAACTGATCGCGGGGCCGCCGGTGTTCCCGGGGACGGACGCCGTTTCGCGGCGTCAGACGGTCTTCGTCGCGCCGCCGTCGACGACGTAGTCGGCGCCGCTGACGCTCGCGGCGAGCGGCGAGGCCAGGTACGCCACCAGCGAGGCGACCTCGTCGGGCGTGACGAACCTGCCGGTCGTCATGCCCATCGTGCCGGGCAGCCCGGCCAGCAGCTGCTCGTGCGGCAGGCCGAACGCGCCCGCCAGCGCCGCGCCGTAGCCGTCGGGCGCCTCCCACATGGCGGTCAGCACCGGGCCGGGTGAGACGGTGTTGACCCGCACCCCCTGCGGCCCGAACTCCTCGGCCAGCGCCTTGCTCCAGGCGGTGAGCGCGGCCTTGGCGGTCGTATAGGGGACGGGGCCGGCGTGCGGCATGCGGGCGCCGTTGGAGGAGACGTTCACGACGGCGCCGCTCCCGCGCAGCAGGCTGGGCAGCGCGGCCCGGGTGGCGCGCACGGCGCTGAGGAAGTTGAGGTCGTGGGTGAGCCGCCACTGCTCCTCGGTGAAGCCGAGGAAGCCGCCGGTCTGGCCGTCGCCGCCGTCGCCGCCGCCCACGTTGTTGACCAGCAGGTCGATCTCGCCCAGCTCGGCCAGCGCCCGCTCGACCAGCTCGCCGGGCCCGGCGGGGGTGGACAGGTCCACGCTGACGCCGGTCGCGCCGGTGGCGATCAGCTCGGGCGTGATCGTCCTGGCTCCGGCCACGACGCGCATGCCCTCCTCGCGCAGCGTGCGGACGATGGCCAGCCCGATGCCCCGGCCGGCTCCGGTGACGACGGCGGTCTGCCCGGTGAGTCGCAGGTCCATGATGAAGCCCTTCGTTAGTTGCGACAAGCTCGATGCGTAGACCATAGAAGATGCGACACTGATGATGCAACTCTTCGGCAAAGCGGTACGGTGCTGTATCCTCGTGACGCGTGAGCCAGGGAACCCGGGCCCGCCGGTCAGACGCCGAGCGGACCGTACGCACGATCCTGGAGGCCGCCGAGCGCGTCCTCAGCCGCAACCCGTCGGCCAGCATGGAGCAGATCGCCGAGGCGGCCGGCGTCGCCCGCACCACCGTGCACCGGCGCTTCGCCTCCCGCGAGGCGCTGGTCGAGGCCATGACCGAGTGGGCCACCCGGCGCTTCGCCGAGGCCGTCGCCGCGGCCGGCCCGCAGACCACGCCGCCCCTGGTCGCGCTCTACCAGGCCACCGCCAACGTGCTCCGGGTGAAGATCGACTGGGGCTTCGCCATGAGCCGCGCCGCCACGGCCGGGCCCGAGGTCGCCCGCGTCCACGCCGAGGTGGAGGAGAGCTGCGCCGAGCTGTTCCGCCGGGCGCAGGCGGCCGGGGTGCTGCGCGACGACGTGGACCTCGACTGGGCCAGGCGCGTCTACTACGCGCTCATCCACGAGGCCGCGCAGAGCCCCGGCGAGCCCGACGCCCTGGCCACCCGCCTGGTCGACACCCTGCTCAGGGGCGTCGGCGCGGAGCGGCTCAGCGACGCGGGCTGATCACCGCCGGGCGTTCAGCCGATCACCCGCACGCCCGTCTTCGACCACAGCGCCCGCGAGGCCGCCTCCGGGTCGGCCACGTCCGACGGCTTCACGTCGAACAGGTGGGTGACCGCCGTCGCCGGGTCGTAGGCGGGCCAGCCCGGGTCGCCGGTGGCCGCGAACCGGGTCCAGGCCGTGCGGAACTGCTCCGACATCGCCTCCGTGTCCGGCGAGCCGCCCGCCTGCATGAGCGCCAGCTCGCCCCGCGTCGTGCCGAACACCAGCGGCACGTCCAGCCCGTGACACGCGCCGAGCACCGGGGTGGGCGCCCAGGTCAGCTCATAGGCGTACGTGGTCCCGTGATGGGCGTCGGCCAGCAGCGCGCTCGGCATCCTGAACAGCCAGTCCGACATCAGCCGCACGTACAGGTCGCCGTCCGAGGCTCCCGGCAGCGCCGCCCGGTAGGCGGCGTCCGCGCCGTCGGGGGCCAGCGCCTCCAGCGCCGCCGCCAGGTTAGGCGGCCCGCTCGCCATCGCGTGGAAGACGGTGAACTCGTCGCGGTTGTACCCGACGATCAGCTCCACGTCCGCGCCCGCCCCGGCCGCCAGCGCGTTCCACGGCGTGTCCGGCAGCACCTCGCCGTCGACCACCGGCGCCACCGGCATCCCCATGTGCGTCAGCAGCCCCCACCGATCGCTCGCGCCCGGCAGCTCCTCCCGGGCGAACGCCGCCGACGCCGCCACCAGCCCCTCCGGCGTCGTCTCGTACGGGGACCCGCCGCCCAGCCGGGCCATCACCGCGCCGGTCACCCGCGAGGCCAGCTCGGAGGTCAGGAACGGCCCCGGCACGCTCTGCGCGATCGCCCGCCGGAACAGCCCGGCCGCCGACGGCATCACCATGAGCGCCGCCACCGAGCCCGCCCCCGCCGACTCGCCGAAGACTGTGACGTTGTCCGGGTCGCCGCCGAACGCCGCCACGTTCTCCCGCACCCAGCGCAGCGCCGCCACCTGGTCCAGCAGTCCCCGGTTGGCCGGAGCGCCCTCGATCTGGGCGAATCCCTCCATGCCGACCCGGTAGTTCAGCGTCACCACGACCACCCCGTGCCGGGCCAGCCGCGCGCCGTCGTACTCGGGCCAGTCGGCCGACCCCATCCAGTACGCGCCTCCGTACAGCCACACCATGACCGGCAGCCCGGAGCCGCCGGGATCGGGCGTCCACACGTTCACCGTGAGGATGTCCAGTCCGGCGGCCGGATCCCACGGCTCCTGGCCGGGCATGATCGCCGGCTGCGGCGGGCGCGGCCCGAACGCGGTCGCCTCCAGCGTGCCCTCCCACGGGTCCGCAGGCTCCGGCGCGGCGAACCTGAGCGGCCCGAACGGGATCTTCGCGTACGGGATGCCCTTGAAGACGGCGATGCCGTCGTCCTCCAGGCCGCTGACCTTCCCTGTCGTGATCGTCGGCATGACGTGAGCCCTTCTCGTCGTCGTGTTGCGATCACCAGTCTTCTCCGCTATGGGGCCGGTCTACCTTTCGGGGTGCGGCCACGGGTTCGGGCGGCAGCGGCCCAGCGACTTCGTCTGCTGCGCCATCACCGGGGCGAGCCTGCCGGGGCCGGGGCACGGCCGGTGGCGGTGCCCCAGCGCGTGGCCGACCTCGTGGCTGATCAGATAGCGGCGGTAGGCGGCCAGGTCGCCGCCGTACTGGGGGACGCCCCGCGCCCAGCGCAGCGCGTTGATGACCGAGCGGGTGCCGTTCCAGCAGGACAGGTGGCCGCCGGTCCGCAGCGGGCGGCACCTGCGGTCGGTCGTCGCCGGGCTCGACAGCGCCACCCGCACCCGCACCGGCGGGCGGGACACGCGCCGGAACCTCGTCCAGCCGCGCGGGTCGTTCAGCGTGCGGTGCACCTGCGCCGCGAAGGCCCGGCCGTCGAACGGCAGCCCGCGCTCCACCTCCACCAGGTAGCGCACCGCCCGGCCCGGCCCGCGCCGGGCCGCCGCGCTCCCGCCGACGACCTCGTACTGCCCGGACGCCGCCCTCGGCACCACGACCTCCCGGGCCTCCCCGCCTTCCCCGGACTCCCCGGTCTCCGGGCCGGGCGCCGTCGCGGCCACGCCCGCCACCGGCTGGCCCGCGGGCGTGACCGCCTCGCCGCAGCCCGCCGTCAGCAGCACCAGGGCCAGGACCAGGAACGGGCGCATCGCCGCCTCCCCCTACTCGCGCACGGTGGGGGAACGACGATCATACGCCCGGCCCTCACACCGGCGGGGCGTACGGGGTGAGGTCGATCGGCGGCTCCTCGCCCAGCGCCAGCGCGGCGGCGATCCGGCCCGCGAACGGCCCCGCCGTCAGCCCGTACGCGCTCAGGCCCGTCGCCACCACCACCCGGTCGGTGAGCCGCCCGATGAGCGGCCGGCCGGGCGCGTACACCGGCCGAAGCCCCACCCTCGCCTCCGTCACCGTCGCCCCGAACAGGCCCGGCGCGATCCGCAGCCCCGCCTGCAGCACCTCGTCCAGCCCGCCCATCGTCACGCGCGGCGCGAACCCGACGTCCTCCACCGTCGCCCCCACCACCAGCCGCGACCCCGGGAAGCCCAGCAGGTACGGCCCGCTGCGCGGCAGCACGATCGGCCACCACGCGGTGTCGACGCCGTCGAGCGTGGCGTGCACGATCTGGCCCCGCCTCGGGAACACGGGCAGCTCCACGCCGAGCGGCCGGCACGCCTCCCCGGCCCACGCCCCGGCGGCCACGATCACCGCGTCCGCCTCCAGAGCCTCCCCGGCCTCGCCGCCGGGCCCGCCCTCGACCTCGCGCCCCACCCCGAAGGCGGGCCCGGCGGACGGCGCCCCTTCGGCAGGCGCTCCTTCGCCCGGCGCTCCTTCGGCCGGCGCGCCTTCCGGTGCGCCCGGGGCGGGGTCTCCCTGGCGCCAGGTGCCCGCGGGGCGCGGGGGAGCGGCGTGGCGGGCGTGGACGCGGGCGCGGGCGTCGGCGGCGCGGGTCTCGCGGACGAGGACCTGCCCCGACGGGGTGAGCACCGCCGTGCCGGGACGCACCTCGGCCCCCCGGGCGACGGCGGCGTGCAGGAGCGCGTCGCGGACGGCCCGGCCGTCGACCCGGGCGGCGCCCGCGACGTGCAGCGCCACCAGGTCCTCGGCCAGCGGCGGGAAGAGCGCCGACGGCGCCGGCACGTCGGTGACCTCGCCCATCTCCGGCGCCTCGGCCCGCCGCCGCTCCAGCAGGGCGCGCACCGGCTCCAGGTCGGCGGGCTCCTCGGCGACGAGCAGCGCGCCCACGCGGGCGTAGCCGAAGTCCTCGCCCAGCTCCTCCACGAGCCCCGGGTAGTGGCGGGCGCCCTCGCGGGTGAGCCGGTACCAGTCCTCGTCGTCCCAGTGGTCCACCCACGGGCAGACGATGCCCGCCCCCGCCTGCGTGGCCTCGCCCGGGTAGGCGCCGTCGACCACGGTCACGGACACGCCGCGCCCGCTCAGGTGGTGGGCGGCGGCCGCGCCGACGATGCCGCTCCCGATCACTGCAACACGCATGCTCCAATGATCGCAGCCGGGATAACGTCGGAGAATGACAGTCGTACTCATCGGCACCCTGGACACCAAGGGGCACGAATACGGATGGCTGCGTGACAGGCTGATCGAGCTCGGCCGCGACGTCGTCGTGATCGACGCGGGCACCGGCGAGCCGGGCGTGTCGTACCCGATCGACGTCCCCAACGACCGGGTGGCGGCCGCGGGCGGCGCGGACCTGGCGGCGTTGCGCGCGGCGGGCGACCGGGGAGCCGCCGTCACGGCCATGGGGGAGGGCGCGGCGGCGGTCCTGGCGGACCTGCACGCGCGGAGCCGGGTGGCCGCGGTGCTGGCGGTGGGCGGCAGCGGCGGCTCGTCGATCGCCGCGCGTGCGGTCCGGGACCTGCCGATCGGGCTGCCCAAGATCATCGTGTCCACGATGGCGTCCGGCGACGTGTCCCCGTACGTCGGCGCCAAGGACGTCACGATCATGTACAGCGTGGTCGACGTGGCGGGCGTCAACCGGGTCTCGCGGGCGATCCTCGGCAACGCGGCGGCGGCGGCCTCCGGGATGGCGCTCGCCTACCGCGAGCAGCGGCCGGAGGCGTCCGACCGGCCGCTGGTCGGGGCGACGATGTTCGGCGTGACCACGCCGGCCGTCGACGCCGCCCGCGACCGGCTGGAGGAACTGGGCTACGAGGTGCTCGTCTTCCACGCCACCGGCGCGGGCGGCCGGGCGATGGAGGGGCTGGCGGCCAGCGGGATGCTCGCCGGGGTGCTCGACCTGACCACCACCGAGCTGGCCGACGACCTGGTCGGCGGGGTGCTGTCGGCGGGCCCCGACCGGCTCACGGCCGCCGCCCGGCACGGCGTCCCGCAGGTGGTGGCGCCGGGCGCGCTCGACATGGTCAACTTCGGGCCGCGCGACAGCGTGCCCGCCCGGTTCGAGGGCCGCACCCTGTACGTGCACAACCCGGCGGTCACGCTCATGCGCACCACCCGCGAGGAGATGGCCGAGCTCGGCCGCCGCGTCGCCGCCAAGCTGGCCGGGGCCAGGGCGCCGGCCGTCGTGTTCGTCCCGGCCCGGGGAGTGTCGGCGCTCGACGCCGAGGGCATGCCCTTCCACGACCCGGAGGCGGACGAGGCGTGCTTCGACGCCCTGGCCGCCCATCCCGACACCGTGCGGCTCGACCTGCACATCAACGATCCGGAGTTCGGCCGGGCCATGGCCGGCCGGCTCCACGAACTGATCGGAGGACACCGGTGAACCGGACCACGGCACTCGAACGGCTGCGCCGCGGCGTCGCGGACGGCAGGCCGGTCATCGGCGCGGGCGCGGGCACCGGCCTGTCGGCCAAGTGCGCCGAGGCGGGCGGCGCCGACCTGATCATCATCTACAACTCGGGCCGCTACCGCATGGCCGGGCGCGGCTCGCTGGCCGGGCTGCTCCCGTACGGCGACGCCAACCAGATCGTCGTCGAGATGGCGGCCGAGGTGCTGCCGGTGGTGCGCGACACGCCCGTGCTCGCCGGCGTGTGCGGGACCGACCCGTTCCGCGTCATGCCGGTCTTCCTGGACCAGCTCAAGGCGATGGGCTTCGCCGGGGTGCAGAACTTCCCGACCGTCGGCCTGTACGACGGGGTGTTCCGCCAGAACCTGGAGGAGACCGGCATGGGCTTCGACCTGGAGATCGAGATGGTCCGGCTGGCCCACGAGCGCGACCTGCTGACCGCGCCGTACGTGTTCGACGAGGACCAGGCGCGGGCCATGGCCGAGGCGGGCGCCGACGTGCTGGTGCCGCACGTGGGCCTGACCACCAAGGGCAGCATCGGCGCGGGCACCGCGCTCACGCTCGACGAGGCCGTCGCGCGGGTGCAGGCCATGCGCGACGCGGCCGCCGCCGTCCGCCCCGACGTGCTCGTGCTGTGCCACGGCGGGCCCATCGCCGAGCCCGCCGACGCCCAGTACGTGCTGTCGCGGACGAAGGGCGTGGCGGGCTTCTTCGGCGCCTCCTCCGTCGAGCGTCTCCCCACCGAGCGGGCCATCACCGAGCAGGTGACCGCGTTCAAGAACCTGGAGCTGTAGATGCTGATCAAGCCGGACACGGTGCCGACGATGACGTTCGGCTGGGGCGCCATCAAGTGGTTCGTCACCCCGTCGCTGGTCCCCGGCGCGGCCAGCACGCTCGGCGAGGTCGTCGTCAACCCGGGCGAGGGCCACGCCCGCCACAACCATCCCGACGCCGAGGAGGTCATCTACGTGATCTCCGGGGAGGCGGAGCAGATGGTCGACGACGGCGACCCGTTCCCGATCCGCGAGGGCGACACGGTGCACATCCCGATGGGGGTGTTCCACTCGACGTACAACACCACGTGGCGCCCGCTGCGCCTGATCGTCACCTACACGCCGGGCGGCGAGGAGAGGGCGCTGGAGGGCGCCCCTGACTATCACCTGCACGCGCCGGGGCAGCAGCCGCACTGGCTGCACCCCTGACCCGGGGGCCGCCGCCGCGCGTCAGCGGCCGGCGGCCCAGCCGTAGGTCTTCATCAGCCGGGCGGCCACCCGGGCGAACCGGTCGGCGTCGAGCACCGCGCCCTCGCGCCGGATGTCGTCCTCGTCCAGTGCGAACACCCGGTCCAGCCGCAGGTGGGAGACCTTCCCGTCGCGGCCCCACGCGCCGATCTCCACCCAGTCGGGGCCGTCGCCGCCCCGGCTCGACAGCATCATCGCCAGCAGCCTGCGCCCGCTGCGGCCGACCACGAGCAGCGGCCGGTCCTTGCCGCGCGACGGGTCCTCCTCGTACGGCACCCAGGCCCAGACGATCTCTCCGGGGTCGGCGAGACCGTCGAGGTCGGGGGAGTAGTGCAGCGTCGCCGCGCCGCTCATGGAGTGGATCTCGCGCACCGCGCCCCGGACGGGCCTGGGGTCCTCACCTGGATCACGCACGGGCGGATCCTACTCCGGAACGCGACCCAAGCGGAGTAGTTGTCATGGTTTCGGCCCTCGTTCACCTTTAGCACATGAGTGCGAGACAAAGCGTTCTACCTGTCGTGGTTTCTGTGGAAAGCACTTTTGTCCCGCTGGACCCACGTGAAACGGCAGAAACATGACGCGCATCAGCGCACCACGACGCGCCTGGCCCGGAGCGATCACCGCGATCGCCCTCGCGGCCGGCGCACTGGCCCCCCAACCCGCCGCCGCGGCCCCCGAGGACCGGCCCACCTACCTGGGCAGGAGCCTCTACACCGGCGAGTTCCACTCGCACACCTCCGTGAGCGACGGCGTCAAGCTGCCGCCGGACGCCTACGAGCACGTCCACGGCACGACCGGGGCCGACTTCTTCACGGTGTCCGAGCACGACGTCATGTGGGACATCCGCAACGGCGACGACTACCTCGACGACTGGCGCGAGGCCGACTCGGCCGAATGGCGCTACCTGCACGAGAGCGCCGAGAAGTTCAACGCCGGCCAGGACAAGCTGGTCGCCGTCCCGTCGATCGAGAACACCTGGTACGACGGCACCGGCCACATCAACGTGTTCAACGCCGACTGGCACGCCACGGCCAGGGCGACCGAGAAGGGCAGCGTCGACGGCTACGGCAACGCCTTCGGCACCGGCGACCTGAAGTACGACTACTTCACGTTCCTGGCCCGCATCAAGCAGGACCCGGACGCGATCGGCCAGTTCAACCACCCGTCCCCGACCGCGAAGGGCGACTTCTTCGGCTTCAAGGGCCTCGACCCCGTCGCCGACGAGCGGATGGAGCTCATCGAGGTCAAGTCCGCCGACGCGGTGAAGGAGTTCCAGAAGGCGCTCGACGCCGGCTGGCACCTGGCCCCCGTGTGGAACGGCGACGAGCACTCCGCCACCTGGGTGTCCGGCAACCCGTCGATCACCGGCGTGTGGGCCGCGGAGCACTCGCTCAAGGGCCTGTACGCGGCCATGCGCGAGCGCACCCTCTACTCGACGACCGACGTCGACGCTGTCGTCGCGCTCGGCGGCAACGACAAGCCCATGGGCACGATCCTGCCCGCCGCCACCACCGCCCTGAACGTGGACCTGCGGCTCGCCGACCCCGGCGACGGCGACTCCTTCACCGGCGCCCGCCTCATCACCAACGGCGGCGCCGTCGCCCACGACTTCGGCAAGCTCAGCGGCAACGACCTGACGCTGAAGGCCGAGCTCGCCGTCCGCGACGGCGACTTCTTCTACGTCCGCGCCGACCAGGCCGACGGCGACTTCGTGGTCTCCGCCCCGATCTGGATCGGCGAGACCACCCGAGGCGCCAACTACGCCCCGAAGATCACCGTCTCCGGCGTGCCCGCCACCGCCCGCCACGGCGACACGATCACCCTGCCCCAGGCCACCGCCACCGACGACTCCGGCACCCGGCCGGCCGTCAGCGTCGAGGTGTACGACTCCGCCGGCGAGGTCCCGGTCACCGGCGGCGCCTTCCGCGTCCGCTCGTACGACGACGCGTTCGTCGTCGTGAAGGCCACCGACAACCTGGGCAACACCAACGCCGAACTGCTCCGCATCCGGATCTCCCAGGACAAGCCCGACCCCGAGTCCGTCTTCCTGCGCGCCAACGTGGCCGTGGGCGACAAGCCAGGCACCGCCGGCATCGCCGTCACCACCGACCGCGCCATCCGGAAGGTCTACGCGCAGGTCCTGCCCGAGGGCTCGGGCGACTGGGCCGAAGCCCCGGTCCTCACCTCGGAGAACAGCCGCCCGTACGAGGTCGACGTGGTCGGCAACGACGAGCCCGTCCGCCAGCACGCGATCACCGGCCGGACGCTGCGTTCCCACGAGTTCCGCCTGACCGGGCTGAAGACGGGCACCGCCTACCGCTACCGGCTCAGCGCCGACCGCTCCTCCTGGACCGGCGAGCGCGGCCCGTTCCTCGCCGGCGACGCCGGACCCGTCTACCTCCTGGGCGACGTCCAGGTGCCCGACGGCGACCCCGGCGCCCTCGCCCTGCCCGGCAAGGTGCTCGACCGGCTCAAGGCCGAGCGGCCCGGCGGCGGCACCGTGCTCCAGGTCGGCGACCTCGTCGACCGGGGCGGCCGCGGCGAGCAGTGGGCCGAGGTCCACGAGCACTTCCTGTCCCGCCTCGGCCTGCAGTACGCGGGCCTCGTCGGCAACCACGAGACGTACGAGGACCTGGACTACGACGTGGTCGGCGGCAAGCCGGCCGCGATCTTCACGAACACGTTCGCGCTGCCCGCCAACGGCGCCATCGGGGAGAGCAACTACTCCTTCGACCGCGGCGAGATCCACTTCTCCGTGCTGAACTCCAACACGCGCCTCGACGAGCAGCTCGCCTGGCTGGTCGACGACGTGCGCGCCTCCGGCGCCAAGTGGAACGTCGTCACCGGCCACTTCTCCTACTACGGCGGCCAGCACGCCGACGACGCCGGCATGGACCTCGCCCGGGAGAAGGTCACCCGCGTGCTCGACCGGCTCGGCGTCGACCTGTACCTCGGCGGCCACGACCACGTCTACAAGCGCTCCACGATCTTCGAGGGCCGCCTGGCCACGACCCCCGAGGAGCAGGCCGCCGGCACCACGTTCGTGACCCTGGGCTCCTCCGGGCCCAAGTTCTACGACAACCAGCGGTTCTGGTGGGACGACAAGGTCTTCGACGAGAACGTCCAGATGGGCGCCGTCCTGGAGGCGACCGAGGCCGGGCTGAAGCTGTCGGCGTACACGATCGACGGGCGGCCCGTCGACGAGGTGACCGTCACCAAGCCGCAGGGCTCCTGGAAGGTCTCCGCCGCCGAGGTCGAGAACCGCGAGCTCGCCGGCGTGGGCCTGCTGTCCTACCCGGGCAGCCTGGACAAGGCCACCGTCATGGCCGCCACGTACGACAACACCCACCAGCGGATGATCGACGTGCGCACGGCCGACGTCACGTTCGACCACCTCGGCCGCGAGCAGTACGTCCGCTTCCGCACGCCGCTGCCGGTCGCGCCCAGCGCGACCGTCAAGCTGTACGTGTGGGACTCGCTCGCGTCCGGCAGGCCGCTGCGGCCGGTCATGACCGTGCGCGAGGGCCTGGCCGGCGAGGGCACCGCCGAGTCGCCCTACCTGATCGACTCCGCCGACGACCTGGCCAAGGTCGACAACGACCCGGCCGGCCACTACCGGCTGACCACCGACCTCGACCTGACCGGCGTCAGCCGCGCCCAGCTCGGCCGCGCCACCACGTTCACCGGCGTCCTCGACGGCGACGGGCACACCGTCTCCGGCCTGGCCGCCCTGCCCGACCAGGGGCCCGGCCTGTTCGCCGACAACCACGGCACCATCGAGGACCTCGTCGTGCACGGCGACGTCACCACCGACCGCACCCCCGCCGGGCTGGTCGCCGACCAGAACCACGGCACCATCCAGCGGGTCCGCGCCGGCGGGACGCTGATCGCGCACAGCTACGCCGGCGCCGTCACCGGCCACCACTTCGGCACCGTGCGCGACAGCGTCTCCACCGCCGACGTGCGCGCCACCACCCAGTACGCGGGCGGCGTCGTCGGCGTCGCCGTGGGCGGCTCCGTCACCGAGAACGTGCTCGCCACCGGGGCCGTCAGCGCGCAGAGCGCCTCCGCCGGCGGCGTGGCCGCCTACGGCTACACCGGCACCCAGGTGAGCCACTCCGTCGCCCTCAACGCGAACATCACCGCGTCGAGCTACGCGCACGCCATCGTCGGCCGCGTCTACGGCGGGCAGACCGCCACCCTGGAGGACAACCACGTCAGCAGGTCCGTGCCGATCAGCGGCCAGACCATCACCGACCCGCCGTCGGCCGGCAACCAGAAGGGCAACGTCGTCGCCCCCTCGGAGATCCAGCGGCAGGCCTTCTACGAGGCGCGCGGCTGGGACTTCGGCGCCGTCTGGCAGTGGGACGACGTCGCCAGGAGGCCGACCCTGCGGATGGCGCCCGAGAAGCTCGAACCGGCCCCGGCGCCCCCGCTGCCCACCGACCCGCGCGGCTTCCACCTCGTCGACAGCGCCGCGGACCTGACCGTGATGGGCGAGCACCCGTCGCACGACTACGCGCTCGCCGCCGACCTCGACCTGACCGGCACGCCGTTCACCAGCCTGCCCAGGCCGTTCACCGGCGAGTTCGACGGCGCCGGGCACAGCATCAGGGGCCTGACCGCCCCGCTGTTCACCCAGGTCTCCGGCCGCGTGCACGACCTCGCCCTGGCCGGCGTGGTGAACACCACCGCCGCCCGCGCCGGCATCCTGGCCGCCACCAGCACCGGAACCGTCGAGCGGGTTCTCGTCTCCGGGTCCGTGACCGCGGGCTCGCGCGCGGGCGGCCTTGTCGGCGACTCCCAGGGCGTCGTGCGCGACTCCTACTCCACCGCCGACGTGCACGTACGCGCCACCGAGGCGGGCGGCGTCGTCGGCGTGGCCCTGGCCGGCTCCACCACCGAACGGGTCTTCGCCACCGGGACCGTCCGCGCGGACACCCGCAACGACGGCGGCGTGGCCGGATACGGCTACACGGGCACGGTCATCCGCGACTCGGCCGCCCTCAACCCGGCCGTCTCGGCCCCGTCCTGGGCGCACCGCTTCCTGGGCCGCGTCGGCGCGGGCCACGTCGCCACCCTGGAGAACAACTGGGCGCTCGAAACCGTCCAGGCCACCACCCAGATCGACACCACGACAGGCCCCGCCACCCTCAACGGCGCCACCGCCACCCGTGACCAGGCCGCCGCCGAGGCGTTCTGGTCGGGCGAGCTGGGCTTCGACCTGGCCTCGACCTGGCAGTGGGACGCCGCCCTCGGCCACCCCACCCTGCGCGCCACCGCCGCGGCCGCCACGAAGCTCTCGGCCGCCGCGACCCTGTCGGCCACGGCCGCGTCGTCGGCCTCGACAGCCTCGACAGCCTCGACAGCCTCGGCGACGGGGAGCGGGATCAGCCACGCGGCGACCGCAGGCGACGGGACGGTCACCGTCGCCATGTCGGCGGGCGCCGGCGCGGCCGGGGCCCAGCTGTCGTTCCTCCTGCTGAAACCCGGCGCCTCGGCGTCGGCGCCCGGCGAGGCCGACATCGCCCACCTCGGCGAGGTCCGGCTCGACGAGCAGGGCAACGGCGCCCTGACCGTACGCCTGGCCGAGCCGGCCGGGACCGTCCTGGCGCTGAACACCTCGGCCGGGACCCAGCGCTACACTGCGCCCCTGCTCGCGCGGGAGCCCGGCGGCGCGGGGATGAGCGTGGCCGACGACACCGTCACCGCCACGCTCAAGCCCGGCAACGCCCCCGCCCAGGCGACGATCACCCTGATCTGCGCCGGAAAGAGCAAGTGCCAGGAGCAGGTCACCGTCACCCACGACGGCGACCCCGTCGACGCCAAGAAGGTCACGCTCCAGCCCGGCAAGAGCCGGGACCTGAAGCTGAACCTCCGCGGCGACGCCCGCACGGCCCTGCGCGCCGGCACCCCGATCACCCTGGAGGTCCGGATCGGCGCGTCCCCGCCCACCCGGGTCACCGTCACCCCGTGACCCGCGGCGCCCGTGACCTCGCGGTCACGGGCGCCACATCCCCACCCGGACCGGCACCCCGGGCGAGGCGTGGAGCAGGGCGGGCCCCTGCGGGTCCGGCAGTCCCGCGGCCCGGGTCAGGTCCTGCTCCAGGCTGATCAGGCTCGCGTGCCGCAACGGCCAGGGCGGATGCTCCACCGGCGCCCACACCGTCCGGCCCGCCACCCTCGTGAAGAGCCGGAACCGGGCGGTCAGGAAGTACGCGAGCTCGTCGCGTTCGTCCTCCGTCAGCGTGCCGCCCAGCTCCACCTCGACGTCGCAGCGCGGGCCGCCCGGCCAGTGGCGGCGGCACCGGTAGCGGACGCGGCTCCCGCCGCCGTCCACGGACATGTCCGACCAGAAGTACGGCAGCCCGTACCCGGCCCGGCCGCCGAGCGCGGCGGGCAGCCGGCCGGTGTCCAGGGACAGGAACCACAGGCCCGTACGCCCGCGGGCGTCGCGGACGTACGTGCGCAGGTTGGTCTCCGGGAACGTGGACAGCCACGGCAACGCGGGCACGCCCGGGACCCGTACCCCCTCCATGAGAAAGGGCGTCAGCCCCACCCACGCCGTCCCGTCGAAGGTCTCGGGGGTGAGGCCGTCCGGCAGCAGCGCCCGCACGTCGGCGACCGGATAGCGCCAGTGGATGAAGGTCAGCCGCGACCAGCGGTGATACATCACCGGCCGGGTGACGTGAGGGGACGGCGGGGCGCGCATCCCGCACCCCTGCCCTCCGGCGCCGGGTCCAACCCCGGGCCCCGGGCGCCGCGAGGTCCGGGGCGTCAGGGCAGGCGGCCGGCGTAGCGCGCCTGCGTGCCCAGCTCCTCCTCGATCCGGATGAGCCGGTTGTACTTGGCGGTGCGCTCCGACCGGGACAGCGAGCCGGTCTTGATCTGGTCGCAGCCGGTGGCCACGGCCAGGTCCGCGATCACGGTGTCCTCGGTCTCCCCCGAACGATGTGACATCACCACGCCGTAGCCGGCCTCGTGGGCGGTCCTGACGGTGGTGAGCATCTCGGTCAGCGTGCCGATCTGGTTGACCTTGACCAGGATCGCGTTGGCGACGCCGTGCTCGATGCCGCTGCGGAGCAGGGCGGCGTTGGTGCAGAAGACGTCGTCGCCGACGAGCCGGCAGGCGCCGCCGAGGGTGCTGGTGACGAGCTGCCAGCCCTCGAGGTCGTCCTGGGCCATCGGGTCCTCGATCGAGACGACGGGGTAGGCGGCGGCCAGCCCGGCGAGGTAGGCGACGTGCTCGGCGACCGACCGCGTGGCGCCCTCGCCGGAGTAGACGTAGGCCCCGTCGCGGTAGAACTCCGACGCCGCCGGGTCGAGCGTGATGGCGACGTCCGTGCCGGGGACGTAACCGGTGTTCTCGATCGCGGCCATGATGAAGTCCAGCGCCTCCTCGGCCGAGCGCAGGTCGGGCGCGAAGCCGCCCTCGTCGCCGACGCCGGTGTGGTGCCCGGCGGCCTTCAGCGCCGCCCGCAGGGTGTGGAACACCTCCGAGCCCATGCGCACGGCCTCGGCGAAGGTGGCCGCCCCGATCGGCGCGATCATGAACTCCTGGAAGTCGAGCAGGTTGTCGGCGTGGGCGCCGCCGTTGATGATGTTCATCATCGGCAGGGGCAGCAGCGCGGCGTCCGCGTCGAGATAGCGGTAGAGCGGGAGCCGGTGCGAAGCCGCCGCGGCCTGGGCCGAGGCCAGGGAGACGCCCAGGATCGCGTTCGCGCCGATCCTGGCCTTGCTCGCCGTGCCGTCCAGCTTGATCATCGTCTCGTCGATCGCCGTCTGGTCCTCGGCGTTCATGCCGGTGACGGCATCGGCGAGCTCGGTGCGGACCGCCTCCAGCGCCTTCCGCACGCCCTTGCCGTGATAGCGGCGCGGGTCGCCGTCGCGGAGCTCCACGGCCTCGTTGGCCCCGGTCGAGGCGCCCGACGGGATGGCCGCGCGCCCCAGGCTGCCGTCCTCGAGGATCACGTCCACCTCGACGGTCGGGTTGCCGCGGCTGTCAAGGATTTCCCGGCCGGTCACCCGGACGATCGCTGTCATACTCGCCCCTCAGCATGAGTTTCAGTATGGAACTCGGTAAGTTCCAGAGCAAAACTTAACCGGTCGCCGCGTCGAGCGCCACTCGCCGCCCTCCGCTGCGGGGCCGAGGTGTGGGTGGCCGGCGCGTCAACGCCGGGTCGAGGCCCTCAGGCGCTGCGCCATGCCCCCGGACGCGGCCCGCCGCTCCTCCGCCACCTCGGCGCCGAGCCGCAGGGCCTCCTCCACCGCGCCGGGAATGTCGGTGATCGGATAGAGGACGCGGCGGATCGTCCGGGCGGAGTCGACGACGACGACGGCCCGCTTGAGGCGCAGGGCCTGACCGGCCCGGAAGGTGGGCAGCCGCAGGGCCGCGCACAGGGCGAGCTCGACGTCGGAGAGAAGGGGGAAGGGGAGGTCCTCGGCCTCGGCGAAGGCCTGCTGCTCGTCCGGGCCCTGGGTGCTCACCCCGCGCAGGGCGATCCCGGCGCCGGCGAAGGCGGCGGCGGAGTCGCGGAACAGCCGGTTCTCCAGCGTGCAGCCGGCCGCGCCGGGGATCTGCGACCAGTTCGCCGGCAGCGGGCCCGGGATGCCGGTGGCCGGGTAGGTGAAGACGACGGTGACGGGCGCGTCGCCGGCCACGACGTCCAGCTCGCCGCCGCCCGTCGCGGGCAGGCGCAGCGGGGCGGGCACCCGGGAGCCGACGAGGGTGTGCAGCCGGTCGGCCTGGGGACTGCCGGGGGCGGCGTCGCCGGTGACGGAGCCGTCGCCGAGGACGAACCGGTCCGCCCAGTCCTGCAGGCCGATCAGCACCGGCGCCAGCGCCCGGCCGGCGTCGGTCAGGTGGTATTCGTACCGGGTCGGCCGCTGCTGGTAGGGGCGGCGCTCCAGCACGCCGTGGTCGAGCAGGTGCTTGAGCCGCTCGGCGAGCACCCGGCGCGAGATGCCCAGCTCCGTGTGCAGGTCGTCGAAGCGGCGCCGGCCGCGGATGACCTCCCGTACGAGGAGGAGGCTCCACCATTCGCCGACCACGGCCGCACCCTGTGCGATCGCGCACACGGCGTCCTGCTCCCGCACCTGTCGTGACACTGCCCGTCTCCTTGCCGATCACCGCGCTGCGCGGCGACACTCGCTCCAGTGTAGGTATCGAAGCGAAACCCACCGGGTCCCGCCGCACTACTCTGTGATGCTGTATAGTGGTACTCGGTGCTACAGAGTACCGAGAACGAAGAGGGCCAGGATGGACGACCTGACGGAGATGCTGAAGGGCACGCTGGAAGGCTGCGTGCTCGAGATCATCGGCAGCGAGGAGACCTACGGGTACGCCATCACGCGACGGCTGAACGAGCTCGGGTTCGCCGACGTCGTCGAGGGGACGGTTTACACCATCCTGCTGCGACTGGAGAAGAAGGGGCTCGTCCAGGTCACGAAACGGCCGTCCGGGCTGGGCCCGCCGCGCAAGTTCTACGCGCTCAACGACGCGGGACGCGAAGAGCTCGCGACGTTCTGGGCGAAATGGGAGTACATCACCTCCCGGATCGACAAGCTCAAGGAGGGCGGGACATGAACTTCTGGGAGACCGTGACAGGCAGCGATCTCACCAGGGAATGGAAGGAGTTCGAGACCCGGGCCCGGAAACTGCCCGCCGACCACCAGGCGGCGTGGGAGGAGATCAAGGGTCACCTCGTCCTCTACTCCGACTTCACCGGCCGGAACCTGATGCCGATCTTCGACAGCGCCCTCGGGCTGCTCGAAGAGACGGCGGCCGACGGCCAGAGCGTGCACGAGGTCCTGGGCGACGACATCGCCGGCTTCTGCGCGGCGCTGGCCGGGGGAGAGGGCGGCCGGACCTACCGCGACCGGTGGCGCGAGCAGCTGAACAGGAACGTCGCCCGCAAACTGGGCCGGTTGGGAGGCTGACATGGGCATCCGGGACATCATCGAAGGCAAGAGGCAATGGCGGGCCCACATGGCGCGGGTCAAGGCGCTCCCGCCGGACTACGAGATCGTCTACAAGGAGATCCAGCGATACTTCTTCAAGGTCGGACCGGTCGGCCTGCTCGACGGCTCCCTGCTCCCGGGGCTTCTCGACTTCTTCGAGGAGGGCGTCGCCGCCGGCAAGGGCGTCCTTGAGCTCATCGGTGACGACGTCGCCGCCTTCTGCGACGACCTGATCAAGGACTCGCCCACGTACGCCGACCTCTACCAGCAGTCGGTCAAGGGAAAGTCCGGCCCGGCGGAGACGTGACACCGGACTCCCCGGACGTCTGGGACCCTCTGGACGCGGCCGGGGTGCCGTCGCGCCGCCGCGGCAGCGCCACCGCCAGAACGGCGACGGCGGTCAGCACCACGGCGATGGCGGCGAACGCGTCCCCGTAGCCGGCGGCCGGCACGTGCGCCGGTGCCGGGCCGCCGCCCGGCGCCGCCGTCAGCGCGACCAGAACCGCCAGGCCGAGGGCGCCGCCGACCTGCTTGGCGGTGTTCAGCAGCCCGGAGGCCGCTCCCGCGTCGGCCGGTGCGACCCCCGAGGTGACCATGACGGTCAGCGGCGTGTTCAGCAGGCCGCCGCCGAGCGAGATCAGTACGGCCGGGCCGAGGACGGCCGTCAGGTAGTCCTGGCCGGGGGCGATGCCGCTCTGCCACCAGAACCCCGCCGCGCCGGCCAGCGCCCCGGCGGCGACGAGCACGCGATGATCGACGCGGCGCATCAGCCACGGGGTCAGGCGCAGGCCGACGAGCATGGTCAGCACGGTGTGCGGCAGGAACGCCAGCCCGGTCAGCAACGGCCCGTACCCGAGGACGTTCTGCAGCGACAAGGTCAGGAAGTACCACATCGGGTTCAGGCACGCCCCGGCCAGCAGCATCGTCACGTTGCCCAGCCAGATCGCCCTCGGCCGCAGCAGCGACGGCGGGATCAGCGGCGCCCGCGCCACGCGCACCTCGACCAGCGCGAACAGCCCCAGCAGCACGACCCCGCCGAACCCGGCGACGAGCGTGACGGCAGGGGCGAAGGCGAGGGCGGCGGCGGGCGCGTCGGCAGGGGCGGCGGCGGGCGCGTCGGACAGGCCGCCCGACAGGCCATAGGCCAGCGCGGCCAGCCCGCCGGTGGACAGCACTGCGCCGAGCACGTCCAGCCGCCTCCCGCCGTGCCTGTCGGGCCCGCCCTGCCCGCCGCGCCGGTCGGGGCCGGGCGCGAGCCGGCGGGTCGCGGCCAGGCAGGCCAGCCCGATCGGCACGTTGATCAGCAGGGTCCAGCGCCAGGACAGAAACTCCGTCAGCGCCCCGCCGACCAGGTTGCCCGTCGTGCCGCCGGCCAGGCTCACCGCCGTCCACACGGCGATCGCGCGCGTGCGCCGCGCGCCCTCGGGGAAGGCGGACGTCAGGATCGTGAGCGTGGCCGGGGCCAGCACCGCCGCCCCCACCCCCTGGCCGGCCCGGGCCGCGATCAGCCAGCCCGGCGCCTCCGCCAGCCCGCCGCCCAGGCCGGCCACGGTGAACACCACCAGCCCGGCGGCGAACACGCGCCGGTGCCCGTACAGATCGGCCAGCCGCCCGCCGAGCAGCAACAGCCCGCCGAAGGTCAGCGCGTACGCGTTGCCCACCCACGCCAGGTGCGCCGCGTCGAAGCCGAGCGCCCGCTGAATGGACGGCAGCGCGACGTTCACCACGGACACGTCCAACACGACCATGAACTGCGCTGCGCACAGCACCGCCAGCACGACCGGCACCGGCTCCTCCCCCTATCGCAATGCGATCACATCGGATTACGGCGTCCACCATATAATCCGATGTGACCGCATTGGAAAACTTTGGGAGGACTGATGGGCCGGGGACCGGGAGCGCACCACGAGCAACGCCGCGCGGACATCGCCGACGCGGTGCTCGCCATCGTCGCCGAACGCGGCCTCGCCGCCGTCTCCCTCACCGAGGTGGCCGCCCAGGCGGGCATCTCACCCGGCCGCGTACAGCACTACTTCCCCGCCAAGCGGCAACTCCTGGAAGCCGCCTTCGAACGCGGCAACGACCTGTCCAGCGCCCGCATCCGCGCCAAGGCAGGCGCCGACCTGCAGGCGGCCGAGCCACGCCTGGTGCTCACCACGGTGCTGGGCGAGCTCATCCCGTACGACGCCGCCACCGAGGCGCACATGCGCGTCCGGCAGTCCTTCCACGCCTTCGCCTTCGCCGAGGAGGCCATCGCCGCCCGCCTGCGCGTCCTGTACGCCGACTTCCACCGCCGGCTCGCCGATCTCATCACCCGCGACCAGCAAGCCGGACGCGTCCCCGCCGCCCTCGACCCGCACACCACGGCGCTCACCCTGGTGGCGCTGGCCGAAGGACTGGCCGCCTACGTGCTCACCGGCGTCACCCCCGCCCCCACCGCACGCGCCCAGCTCCTGACAGCCGTCGCCACCCTGTACGACTGAGCCGCCGGCGCCCTACGCCTCGCCGTCCCCGGCCCTCAGATGATCAACCGAGAGGACGGGGAGGCGGAACCCCACCTTGCCGCTCACGAGGTCGACGGCCGCGACCTGAACCTCGCCGCGAGGATCGGTCCCTCCCGCCATGCTTTCCGCGCATCCCCAGGCCACCTCTCTGGACTCATTCATGCGCTACCCCGGGCAGGGTAGCCCAGGGGGATGGTGAGGTCCTCGTCCGCGATCAGGATCTCGCCGGGGAAGGCCGTCCCGGGTGCCTGTAGCGCGGCGGTCCGGTCGTTGCCGGGCCAGAAGTGCGTCAGCATGACCCGGCGCGCATGCGCACGCCGTGCCCACAGGCCGGCTTCGGCTGCGGTCATCAGGTTGCGGTCCGGGCGTTCGCGCTCACCCGGCCGGTCGGTGGCCTCGACGATGAACAGGTCCGCGTCGCGGCCCAAGTCCGCCAGCAGGGGAGTGGGGCCGGTGTCGCCCGAGTAGGCGATGGCCGTGCCGTCCGCCTCCAGCCGGATGCCCGCGTTGTCGACCCAGTGCGGCAGCAGGGTCCCGCTGAGCGCGAAGGGGCCTGCCCGGTGGTGGCCGGGCAGGGGGCGCGGGTCGAAAACGGTGCGCAGGTCCACGTCGGGCTCCAGCCCGGCCAGCCGGTCGAGGACCCCGGGCGGGCAGTACAGCGGCAGCCTCGGCCCGCCGGAAGGGCCGTCCCATTCGATCGCTAACCCGCTGCATGCCCGGCCGGGTTCGGGGAAGGCCCCGCAACTGCCGAGAACGGTCACCTGTCTCACGGCACCAACCTCTCACCGCCGCGGTGGTGGTTCCCCCATTACGCGCGCAAGTGGTCATGCCCTGGCGGCCGCCTCCGTCCCTATCGTGTACGGATGATCGACATCGGGCCGCTGTCAGCCGGTGAAAGAGCCGGTTGGGAAGCCCTGTTCCGCGACTACCTCGCCTTCTACGGGCGGACCGAGCCCGCGTCCATGTACGAGCAGGCGTGGCGCAGATTCCAGGACGGCGTCGGCGTACACGCTCTGGGCGCCCGCATGGACGGCGCGCTGGTCGGCATCGCGCACTTCCTGTCCCATCCCAACACCTCGGCGCCCGGGACCGACTCCTGCTACCTGCAGGACCTCTTCACCGCCCCGGCAGCCAGGGGCAAGGGCGTGGCGCGGGCGCTGATCGGCGCGGTGCGGGAATGGGCGGCCGAGGCCGGATGCGGACGCCTCTACTGGCACACCCAGGACACGAACGCCACCGCCCGCCGCCTGTACGACCAGGTGGCCGATCACCGTGGCTTCATCGTCTACCAGGTCGCGCTCACTCCGCCCGGCGGGGGAGCCGAGCGGTAAGATCTGCGGCATGCCTCTGATGGATGTCTAGCGCGGGTCGGCCTTCCCCTGAGCGGAAACCCCCGACCTCCCGTGCTGAAATCCGAGGCTCCGTCATGCCCTCCCTGTCTTCGTCGAGCCGTGGCGCCGTCGCGCTCGTGGCCTCCCTTCTGCTCGCCTCGATCGGCAGCGGGCTGTTCATGCCGCTGTCGATCGTGTACTTCACCACGCTGTCCCACGTCCCCCTGCCGGTGCTGGGGGTTCTGCTCGGCGTGGCCAACGTGCTCACGATCCCCGTCCCGCTGTGGGCCGGGGTCCTCGCCGACCGGTACGGGTCGCGCACGCCGGTGATCGGCGCGCAGGTTCTTCAGGCCGGATCCTTTCTCGCCTACGTGTGGGTCAGCGAGCCGATCGGGATCTTCCTGGCCGCCTCGGTGGGCGCCCTCGGCGTCAGGCTCTACTGGTCGTCGATCTTCACGCTCATCGCCGACCACGCCGATCACCGTGCTTCTGCGGGCAAGGATCTGTGGTAAGCGCGGGCCAACATCGCCAGGACCGTGGGGATCGGCGTCGGCGGGTTCGTCACCGGCCTGCTCGTCACCGACGGCCGCCCCGCCGCCTACCACGCGGTCGCCTGGGCGTCCTCCGCCTGCTTCCTGCTGGCCGCGCTCGCCCTGGCCGCCCTGCTCCGCCTTCCCTGCCGCCCCGGCCCGGCCGCGCCGGACGCACCGGCCGCCGGTTACCGCGAGCTCGCCGGTGATCGGGCGTTCCTGGGGCTGACCGCGCTCAACGTCGTCTTCGCCCTGTCCACCCTCATGCTCGGGCTCGCGCTCCCGACCTTCGTGCAGACGGCGTTGCGCGGCCCCGCCTGGCTGACCTCGGCCGTGCTGGCGGGCAACGCGATCATCGTCTTCGCCCTCGGCGGCGCCCTCACCAGGCGCCTCGCCCCCTACCGCCGCACCCGCGTCCTGTGCGCCGCGGCGGGCCTGTGGGTCTGCTGGAGCCTGTCCCTCGCCGCCCTCACCCCGGACCCGGGCCGGTGGGCGATCGTGGCGCTCGTCGCGGCGACCTTCCTGTTCACCGTCGCCGAGATCATGCACGCGCCCGCCTCCATGGCCCTCGCGGCCACCCTCGCACCGCCGCACGCCCGCGGCCGCTACCTGGCGGTGTTCCAGTACTCCTTCGTCGCGGCGGAGATCCTCGCCCCGGTCCTCTTCGCCACCCTGTTCGACCTCGACCACGCGGCGCCCTTCCTGGTGCTCTCGGCCCTGAACGGCGTCGCGATCGCCTGCACCCTCCGCCTCGAATGCCACCTCCCGGGCCCGGCCCTGCACGCGACACCCCGGCCCGCCCCCAGCACTGACCTCACCTGAGCCCCATACGGCGGAAGTATGGAAAGGCGAGGGCTCCCCGTGGCCGGCGATCGGTGCTGATCTGAAGGTGTTCTCCCACCCGACCGTGAGGAGCCTCCGTGAAGATCCGCAGCTTGTCCGGCGCAGCCCTGGTCGCGGCGGCGCTGGGCGCCGCCGCGCTGGCCGGGGCGGCGCCCGCCTCCGCTTCCGTGGGCGAGGCCACGCCGGCCTCGGCCGGAGGCCACGCCCTCGCGCCGGTGCCGCCGGACTGGTACTGGTCCAGCCGCTACGACACCCTGGCCGCCTGCGAGGTGGCCTTCGAGGACGCCGCCGTGAACGGCCAGTACACCGGGCTCGCCCCCTGCCGGTGGTACCAGGACCGGTACCGGGCGGCCGGTTACTACTTCCTCATGTACATTCCCTGACCCCGGGTCAGGGCCAGTCCGCCGAGGGTCGCGCCCGCCAGTCCGAGGGTCAGGGCGACGGCTCCGCCGAACACGCCGTTGCCGGTGCCGAGCCCGCCGTCGGCGACGGCCAGGTTCGCCGCGCCGTTGAGCCCGCCGGTCAGCCCCAGGACCAGGGCCGCGACGGCTCTCCTCCGCCCGCCGCCCGACCGGCGGGCGGAGCGCGGGGCCGGCAGGCCGGCGATCACGCCGGCCAGCGAGACCAGCGCCGCCACACTGGCCCAGACGCGCTGCGGGGTGCCGAGGAAGGTGTCGACCCCCTGGCCCGCGCACTCCGCGGCGGACGTGCAGACGGGTGAGGCCGCTTGGGCGGCGAGCACCGACAGGACCGACATGGAGTTCTCCTCCGCTTTCCCGCGACCGGACGTCAGAACTATGTCCGCCGGTCATCCCGCCTGCGGAGACATCTCTCCCTGCTGCGGATGCCGTACGGCCGCACGATCTACCGCGTCCGCGGCAGTCCGGGAAGCGCCGCCGCGTGGGGGCGTGGCAGGGCGCGCACGGTCGAGACGATCAGCGCCAGGCACAGGAGCAGCAGCGCCGCGCTCTGCGCGGTCAGGGTGATCGTGAGCGGCTGCGCCGGGGCGACGTCGATCAGGAAGTGCGGGGAGCGCGCCGCCACCAGCGGCACCGCGACGACGGCGAGGGCCAGCCGCCCGGCCGGGGCGGTCCCGCGTAGCAGGCTCACCAGGCCGGCGACCAGGAGCGCCGCCGTGGCCACCCCCTGCGGGTCGAGCCAGCCGGCAGCCCACGCGGCCGCCGTGTCCGTCCCGCCTCCGAGGCCGGTGACGGCGAGCACGGCGGCGGCGTACGCGACGGTCAGCCCCAGCGGCAGGGCGGACAGCGGCGGGGAGCGCCGCACCGGGGCGTCCCGGTGGTAGGCGGTCAGCAGGGCCGCGACGGGCACCACGGTGACCAGCAGGTGAGGCGCGGAGTCGACGAGCGATCGCGGCCAGGTGAAGGCGTCGACCCCGAACATGGCCAGCACGTACAGCAGTCCCAGGCCGGCCAGGAGCTTGGCCGCCCGCACCCTGCCGAGCGCGAGCGCGGCGAAGGCGGCGATCCACACCAGGCTCTCGGCCGCCGACACGAGCTCCGGCGCCGCCCCCCGGGGCGTGAGGACCGGCGACTGTCCCGGCAGCGGGCCGAGCACCTGCACGGAGAAGGCCAGGCCGATCCAGCCGATCACGGCCTGGTAGCCCAGCCCGAGCAGGGCGGCCAGCCTGACGGCGTCGCCGACGGCGCGGGAGCGGGGGGCGGCGCCGATGCCGCCGACCCTGATCCTGATCGCCAGTGCGGCGATGGAGACGACCTCGCCCCAGTCGGGCTGCGTGCCGCGCTCGCCGTGGGCGTGGCGAGCGCCTTCGAGGAAGGCCTCGACCATCTCCTCCTCGCGCTCGGCCCGGTAGGAGGCGGGCAGCATCCTGAGGGCGAGGCGGTAGCGCTCCTCCAGGAGGGTCATGCGGGACCTCCGGCGGTCGAGGGGCCGATGGTGAAACCGCGCCGCCGGGCACCGAGGCGTTCGGCGGCGAGCCGGAGGGTGCCGGTCAGCCTGGCGAGCTCCGCCGCCAGTGCCGCCTCGCCCTGCTCGGTGATGCGGTAGTAGCGGCGCAGGCGGCCCGAGTGGGCCTCCTCGTGGTCGAGCTCCACCAGGCCGTCGGCGGTCAGGCGGTCGAGCACCCCGTACAGCGACCCGATCTTGAGCTGCACGGTGCCTTCGGACAGCCGGTCCACCTCCCGCACGATCCCGTAGCCGTGGCGCGGCTCGTCCAGGAGTGCCGTCAAGGCCAGGAACATCGGCTCCGTCATAGTCACGCGGCCATCATAACTTGCGAGACAAGATATGCGAAAGGTCATGGCTTCTGGCGGGCCCTGCGCACGGCCGCCGCCGCCAGGACCAGCAGGAGGACGAGCGCGAGCAGGAGCGGGCCCGGCCCGAGTCCGGCCACCCAGCGGGCCAGGGCCGCCTGCACCTCCGTCGCCGCGCCCACGATCGGGTCGCGCGCGTCCTGCCCGGCGAGGACGCGCAGCTCGTACCAGCCGTAATAGAGCACGTACAGGCCCGCGAGGGCGAGCAGGCCGCCGCTGACCCGGGACACGTACGGCAGCACACGCCGCAGCCGGGCCACGACGGCGGCGCGGGCGAGCGCCACCGCCAGCGACAGGACGGCGACGATCAGCCCCATGCCCAGCGCGTACGCGGTGAAGGCCGCCATCCCGCCGGCCACGCCGCTGCCGGACAGCGCCGCCGAGGTCACCGCCAGGAACGGGCCGGCCGTGCACGACAGGGAGGCCACCGCGTACGACAGGCCGTAGCCGTACAGGGACAGCGGCGAGGTGGTGGGACGGCCGGTGGGCAGGCCCGGCAGGCGCAGCACCAGCTCGCGGCCGGACAGCAGCCACAGGCCCAGCCCGGCCAGCACCGCCCCGATGGCCAGGGTCGCCCACGGCAGCCGCCCGCCCACCGAGACCGCCAGCACGGTC
The DNA here is from genome assembly GCF_040639085.1 of Nonomuraea sp. NPDC023979. Lineage (NCBI taxonomy): Bacteria > Bacillati > Actinomycetota > Actinomycetes > Streptosporangiales > Streptosporangiaceae > Nonomuraea > Nonomuraea sp. NPDC023979. The sequence goes on along the minus strand of NZ_JBEZZG010000014.1, from coordinate 42,229 downwards.
ACGACCAGCCCGAACAGGCCGAAGATCGTGACGAACCCGGCGGTCATCGCCGCCGCGAGGACCAGCGCCTGGCGTACGGGCGCGGCGCTCCGGCCGGTGATCAGCAGCGTGAGGTAGGCCGGCAGCATGGCGAAGCCGCAGGGATTGAACGCGGCCACCATCCCGGCGGTGAGCGCCAGAGCCAGCGGCGCCTCGGACAGCGACGAGGACAGGGACACGGCGGGGCTACCGGGTGGCCAGGGCGCGCAGGTGGGTCTCCAGCTTGTCCTGGCCGAGCGGGCCGGTGACCTTCTCCGTGGAGCCGTCCGGTCTCATGAACACGAAGGTGGACTGCTCGCTGACGCCGAGCTTCGTCCAGAGCGCCCCTTCGGCGTCGGACAGGTGCACGAGGTCGCCGGTCCCCGTGCGCCGGACGAACTGCTTCATCGCCGCCTCGGTGTCCAGGCCGGCGACCCCGACGACCGTGACGTCGCCGTGCCGGGCGGCGGCGGCCTTGACGGCGGGCGCGTCCGACAGGCACTTGGGGCACCACGGCGCCCAGAACCAGAACGCGACGGGCCTGCCCGCCAGGCTCTCACCCTCGAACGGCTCGCCGTCCAGCGTCCGGGCGTCGAACCGTAACGCGGCGGGCGCCGAGGACGCGCTCCCGGGCCCGGCGGGGGAGGCCGCCGGGGCCGAGGTCCTCATGGCCGTGTCTCCCGTGTTCCCCATGTCTCCGGGCTCGTCCCGCATGCCGGTGCCGCACGCGGCGGCCAGCAGGGCGAGCGCCGCCATCGCGGCGGCCGCGCTTCGCACGTTGCTCATGCCGGTCACCCTAGGAGCGCGCGGCGGCCCGATTCCTTACGAGGCGATGACGGCCCGCCCGGTTCGGGCGGGCTGCGGGCTGTCGTGCGTCCCGACGTGCGCGCCGACGTCGTCGGCGTCCGCCACCTGGAGCACCACGTCGAGCAGTCCGGGGAAGCGGGCGTCCAGGTCGGCGCGGCGCAGCCGCACGAAGCAGCGGGTGCCCTCCTGCCGGGTCCGGGTGATGCCGGCGTCGCGCAGCACGCGCAGATGGTGGCTGAGCGTCGACTTGGCGACGGGCGCGCGCAGCTCGCCCCAGCCCCGCTCGCGGCCGTCGGCCAGCACGCGCACCAGCCCGACGCGGATCGGGTCGCTGAGCGCGCCCAGCACCGCGACGAGGGTCATCTGCTCGAGCTCGGGATGCTGCGCCTGCTTCACCACCCCATGCTACCTTGTTCGACGTTTCACGAACAACGAACAAAGGAGTCCATGGTGGATCAGCAGCCCTGCGCGGACCTCACCGGCAAGGCCGTCATCGTCACCGGCGCAGGCTCGGGCATCGGCCGGGCCGCCGCCCGGGAGTTCGCCCGCGCCGGAGCCCGCGTGCTCGGCGTCGCCCGCCGCCTGCCGACGCTGGAGGAGACCGCCGACGGCCACCCCGGCATCGCCGTCCACGCCGCCGACCTGCGCGACCCGGACGCCCCCCGGCAGGTCGTCGAGGCCGCCGTCGACCGGTGGGGCGCCGTGGACGTGCTGGTCAACAACGCCGGAGCCACCAGGAGGATGCCCCTGGCCGAGGTCACCGCCGACGGCGTCGCCGACCTGTTCGCCCTCAACGTCACCGCGCCCAGCCTGCTCGCCGCCGCCGCCCTGCCGCACCTGCGCGCCACCCGGGGCGTGATCGTCAACGTCTCCAGCACCTACGGCCACCGGCCGCTGCCCGGCGCCGCCCACTACGCCGCCTCCAAGGCCGCACTCGAACAGCTCACCCGCAGCTGGGCGCTGGAGCTGGCCGCCGACGGCATCCGCGTCAACGCCCTGGCCCCCGGCCCCACCGAGAGCCAGGCCCTGGCCGCCGCCGGCCTGCCGGACGACGTCGTCGAGCAGATCAAACGGGACGAGGCCGCCCGCATCCCGCTCGGCCGCCGCGGCGCCCCCGAGGAGGTGGCCGCCTGGATCGTCCACCTCGCCACCCCCGCGACCGCCTGGGTCACCGGCCAGGTCATCACCGTTGACGGCGGCCTCGAACTCACCTGAGCCGCCCCCGCCGCCCCGCCGGGTCGCCCGCACGGCGGCGTCTGTCGCCCGGGCGGCGCCGCTGTTAAGGTGAGCGCGGTGCGCCGGGAAGCCTGGTCGGCAAGATGGTTCTCTGTCCCGACCGGAGGTGCCCGATGATCTTCCCTGCGCGGTGTCCCTGATGGGCGTGCTGCTGACCGCCTTCGCCTGCGTGCTCCTGCTCGCCGTGCTGCTGTCGAGCCTGGCCCACCGCACCATCCTGTCCACGGCCGCGCTGTTCCTGGTGGCCGGGTTCGTGCTGGGCGACGGCGTGCTCGGCGTCGTGTCGCTGAGTCCCGGCGACGACCTGGTCGCCACGCTCGCCGAGCTGGCCCTGTTCACGGTGCTGTTCACCGACGGCATGCGGGTGGGCTGGACCGAGCTGCGCAGCGCCTGGCGGCTCCCCGGACGGGCGCTGGGCTGGGGCCTGCCGCTCACGCTGGCCATCACCGCGCTCGGCGCCCACTACCTGCTCGGCCTCGGCTGGGTCGAGGCGCTGCTCATCGGCGCGATCCTGGCGCCCACCGACCCGGTGTTCGCCGCGGCCCTGGTCGGCAACGACAAGGTGCCGCCCCGGCTGCGCCAGTTGCTGAACGTCGAGTCCGGCGTCAACGACGGCCTGGCGCTGCCGTTCGTGATCGTCTTCCTGGCCGTCGCGGCGGGGTCGCACGATCTGCACCTGGGCGAGCTGGGGCTGGAGCTCGGGCTGGGCATCGTCATCGGGGTCGCGATCCCGTGGGCGGCGATCAAGCTGGAGCGCACCCGCTGGTTCGCCGCGTCCACCGCCTACGAGCCGCTCAACGCGCTGGCCATCGGCCTGCTCGTGCTCGCCGTCGGCAAGGCCACGCACGGCAACCTGTTCCTGGCCGCGTTCTCGGCCGGGATCACCGTGGCCACGTTCGGGCCCCGGCAGCGGGAGTCGTTCGAGCACTTCGGCGAGCTCATCGCCGAGGTGTTCAAGCTGGCCGCGCTGCTGGTGTTCGGGGCGCTGATCACGCCGGCGCTGCTCGGCGCGGTCGGCTGGGCCGGCTGGCTGTTCGCGGTGCTCGCGCTGGTGGTGGCGCGGCCGGTGGCGATCTGGCTGTCGTTCCTGCGCTCGGGGCTGTCGGTGCGCGAGCAGGCGGCCGTGGCCTGGTTCGGGCCCAAGGGGTTCGCCTCGGTCGTGTACGGGCTGCTCGTGCTGGGCTCCGGCATCGCGGTCGCCGAACCGGTGTTCCAGTACGTCGCGGTGACCATCGTGGTGTCGATCCTGCTGCACTCCTCGACCGACATCGTGGTGGCCCGCTGGTTCGACGACGAGCGCGAGGTCCCCGCCTGGCACACCGCCGTGACGCGCCGCATCCGCCGCCCGTGAGCGCGTCCGGTGCCCTGCGCCGGATCCCGGGGCCGGGTCAGCCGTTCCGCTGCTGCCAGCGGTGCAGCAGGCCCGGCAGCTCGCCCAGGAGGAACTGGTAGAAGTCGCGCATCCGCGCGAGCCGGACGTGGGCCGGGTCACCGGGGGAGGTGGTGGCGATGCCGGTCTCGGCGGCCTCCAGCATGGTGTGGACGACGGTGTTCTGGGTGGAGAACAGGGTGGGCCAGGCGTCGTCGCGCAGCCGGTAGTGCTCGCGGCGGCTGCCGGGGGCGGGCAGCCGCTCGATCAGCCCGGTGGAGAGCAGCGCCTTGACGGCGCCGGACACGGAGCCCGCGCTGACGCCGAGCCGGTCGGCGATGTCGCCCATGGTGACCGTCTCCGCGCCGGTGAACAGGAAGACCGCCAGGGCGCGGGCCGACATGCGTTGCAGGCCGCCCTCGGTCAGCACCAGCGCCAGCCGTTCGGCGGCCTCCCACCGTTCCCGCTCGCTCACCGCGTCACCTCCGGAGATCAGAATAGCCGAGGCCATGAATCTTCAGAAATTTCAGAACTTTGGGTAATGTGACGGTATTCGCCCCTGCAGCGGGGCGACGGTGTGCCGGGAAGCCTGGTCGGCGAACGCAGCAGTTCCTCCGAGCAGGGAGCACCGATGAAGGTCCTCATCCTCACCCACGGCACCCGCGGCGACGTGCAGCCGTACGCGGCCCTCGCCCTCGCCTTGAGAACGGCCGGCCACGAACCGGTCCTGGCCGCGCCGGCGGCGATGGCGTCCCTGGCCGAGCCGTACGGGCTGGCGTTCGCGCCGGTCCATGACGGGCCGAACACGCTCATCGACGACCCCGAGATCCTCGAGGCGATCGAGACGAACTACCGGGGCCTGCGCGGCAAGAAGGTCGCCCTGCGCGTCATGCGGCGCAGCAAGCCGCTCATGGCCCGGGTCTTCGACGACATGGCGGACGTGGCGGAGGACGGCGCCGACCTGGTGGTGCACGCCCCGGGCATCCCCGCTCAGCACTTCGCCGAACGGCTGGGCGTGCCCGCGGTGCCCGCCACCATGCAACCGGTGTGGGTGCCGACCGCCGCGTTCCGCAACCCGATGATCCCGGTGCCGCTGCCCCGGTCGCTGAACCGGGCCTCGTACCTGCCGATCAAGCTGATGCTCCGCTCGTTCGGCGGCGTCGCCGACAGGCTGCGCGCCGGACGGCTCGGCCTGCCGCGCCGCCGGGGCCGCCATGACATCCTGCGCCGCCCCGACGGCCGCCCGGCCACGGTGCTGCAGGCGTTCAGCACCAGCCTGCTGCCCGGCGGGCTCGACTACCCGTCGTGGGTGCACACCACCGGCTTCTGGTTCCTTCCCGCCGCCTCCGGCTGGTCGCCGCCGCGGGAGCTGGCCGCCTTCCTGGCGGACGGGCCCCCTCCCGTGTACGTGGGCTTCGGCAGCATGGCGGGCACCGATCCGGTACGGGTCGGCCGCGTGGTCACCGAGGCCGTCCGGCTGGCCGGGGTGCGCGCCGTGCTGGCGACCGGCTGGGGCGGGATGCGGACCGGCGACCTGCCCGAGGCGGTGTTCCCGCTGGAGCAGGCTCCGCACGACTGGCTGTTCCCGCGCATGGCCGCGATCGTGCACCACGGCGGCAGCGGCACCACCGGGGCCGCGCTGGCCGCGGGCAGGCCGCAGGTCCTCTGCCCGTTCGTGGCCGACCAGCCGTTCTGGGCCGCCCGCGCGCACGCCGCCGGGGTCGCCCCGGCCCCGCAGCCACAGCGCCGCCTCACCCCGCACGGCCTGGCCGAGGCCATCCGCCGGGCCGTCACCGACCGGGGCCTGGCCCGCGCCGCCGCCCAGACCGGCGAGCGCGTCCGCGCCGAGAACGGCGTCCAGCGGGCGGTCCAGATCCTGGAGACCCTGGCCTGACCGGTGGTGGCAGCCGCCTACTGGACGGATGGTCACGTACGCGTAGATTGACTGCTGAAGGCTGCTGCGGGTTCACGGGGTCCGCGCCGACCGGCCGTTCCGGGTGGCGGACCGGCCGGATCCGGGCGCCACGGCTGCGAGGAGGATCCGGGATGAAGCTGATCCGGCTGGCCGAGATCGACGCCTCGATGATCGGCCTGGTGGGCGGCAAGGCCGCCGGGCTCGGGGAGATGATCAGAGCGGGGGAGCGGGTCCCCGACGGCTTCTGCGTGACCGTCGAGGCCTACGCGAGCGGGCAGGTCCCGCAGGAGGAGCTGGCCCGCGCCTACGAGCGGCTCGGCGGCGGGAAGGTGGCGGTGCGGTCGAGCGCCACCGCCGAGGACCTGCCGCACGCCAGCTTCGCCGGCCAGCAGGACACCTACCTGGGTGTCGAGGGCCAGGACGCGCTGGCCGAGGCGGTCCGCCGCTGCTGGGACTCGCTGCACACCGAGCGCGCCGTGGCCTACCGGGCGAACGTCGGCATCGAGGACGCGGCGATGGCCGTCGTGGTGCAGCGGATGGTCGACCCCGAGCGCGCCGGGGTGCTGTTCACGGCGAACCCGATCACTGGCCGGCGCACCCAGATGGTCGTCGACGCCGCGGAGGGCCTGGGCACCGCGATCGTCGACGGCACCGTGGCGCCCGACCACTACGAGTTCGACGACGACGCCCCGCAGACCGGCTGGCTGGAGGAGCTGCGCGCGGCGGGGCTGCGGCTGCGCGAGCACTTCGGCTCGCCGCAGGACGTCGAGTGGGCCCTCGACCGGGACGGCGTGCTGTGGTTACTGCAGTCCCGCCCGGTCACGACGCTGTTCCCGGCGCCGCCCGCGACCGCCGACACCCGGCTCTACCTGGAGTTCGGCCACATCCAGGGCATGCTCCGGCCGATGACGCCGATGGGCGTGTCGCTGCTCAGGACCGGCGCGGGCCTCTGGTTCGAAGCGGCCGGAGCCAAGGTCGACCGCCGAGATCCGCTGCCCCGGATGGTCGCGATCGGCGGCAGGCTCTACTTCGACCTGACCGACTTCCTGCGCAGCAAGGTGATGCGTGACCGGCTCGGCACGTCCTTGGAGGTGTACGGCCCGCGCGTGCAGGGCGCCGTGCGGCGGATGCTGGACGACCCGCGCTTCGCCCCGCGGCCCGGCCTGCCGTTCGACGTGCGCGCCGTGGTCAAGGGGGTCGCGCGCATCGCCCCCCGGGCCGTCGCCGGCGTGATCGCCGCGCTGGCCTGGCCGGACGCCGCGCGGGGCCGGGCCTACCGCGGCGTGCGGAGGATCAGGCGGCTGACCGTGCCGCCCGGGCCGGACGCGAGCGCCGCCGAACGCCTGCGCTGGGTGGCGGAGGACTCGCACCGGCCGATCATGACCCTGGACATGCAGGGCATCGTCTGGCCGCTGACCGCCGGGATCGTGGCGGGCACCGTCCCCGCCGCCCTGCTCGACGGGGTGGCGAGCGAGGAGGAGCTGGACACCGTCCTCGGCGGCATGCCGTACAACGTGACCACCGAGATGGACCTGGCCCTGTGGCGGCTCGCCGTCAGCGCGCGCGAGCACCGGGAGCTGTTCGCCGGCACCCCCGCGCCGGAGCTCGCCGCCCGCTACCGGGACGGCGACCTGCCCGACATCGGCCTGGCACAGTTCCTGGAGAGGTACGGCCTGCGGGCCGCGGCCGAGATCGACGTCGGTATGCCGCGATGGGCGGAGGACCCGGCGCCGCTGTTCGCCACGATCGCCAACTACCTGCGGGTCGGCGATCCCGAGCAGGCGCCGGACCGGCGCTTCGAGCGCGCCGCGGATCGGGCGGAGCGGACGCTCGCCGCGCTGGCGCGGCGGGCCACGCGCGGGCGGCCGGTCCGCGGCAGGGTCGCGGTCTTCCTCATGCGCAGGTCCCGCGAGCTCACCGGGCTGCGCGAGCTGGGGAAGTTCGCCTGGCTGATCCCGCTGCGGGCGGCGCGGGAGCAACTGCTGCTGGCCGGCGCGGAGCTGTTCGAGCGGCCGGACGACATCATGTTCCTCGACCTGGCCGAGGCCCGCCAGGCCGCCCGGGGCGCGGACCTGCGCGAGGTCATCGCGGCCCGGCGCGCCGCGTACGAGCGTGAGCTGCGGCGGCCCGGCGTCCCCGGCGCGCTGCTGTCCGACGGCACCGACGTGGAGGCGCTCGCGCCGGCGGTTCCGGCGGGCGACGGGGTGCTCACCGGCATGGCCGGGGCGGCGGGCCGCGCGACCGGCCGGGCGCGGGTGATCCACGACCCGGCCGGCGCGTACATCGAGCCGGGCGAGATCCTGGTCGCGCCCACCACCGACCCCGGCTGGACGCCGCTCTTCCTGACGACGGCGGGCCTGGTCACCGAGACGGGCTCCCCGGTCGCGCACGGCCCGACCGTCGCCAGGGAGTACGGCATCCCGGCCGTCATCTGCGTACGCGACGCCACCCGCGAGATCAGGACGGGCCAGCTCATCACCATCGACGGCGCCGCGGGCACCGTGCGCATCGAGGAGGAATGAGCCGGGCCGCTCAGGAGACAGCGGCGGCGGGGTGCGCGTGGACGGCGCGGGTCAGGATGCGGTGCACGTAGCCGGCGTCGGCGGGGGCGTTGTCGATGAGGATGGCGGTGCACAGGCCGTCGGCGGCGGCGACGACGGCGGCGATGGCCTCGGGGTCGTCGGTGAGGGTGGCGGCGAGCTCGCCGATGTCCTGCCGCCAGCGGCGGGCGACGGGCGCGAGCGCCGGGCGGCGAGCCGCCAGGGTGGACAGCTCGCGCTCGGCCAGGGCGTGGTCACGGCCGGGGCCGCCGGACTCGGCGATCAGCTCGGCCAGCGCGCGGAGCTTGTCGCCGGGGCCGTCGATGATCTGGCGGATGCGCCGGGTGTAGGTGTCGGCGACGCTGGACAGGGCCGCGACGAGCAGGTCGTCGAGGGTGGCGAAGTAGTAGGTGCTCAGGCTGGTGGTGATGCCGGCCTGCTTGGCGACGGTGCGGTGGGTGACGCCCGCCGCGCCCTCGCGCGTCACGACGGCGAGGGTGGCCTCGATGATCTCGGCGCGGCGCCGGTGGCCCCGGGCCTTGCGGCCGTCGATGTGCCCGCTGTCGTCGTTCATGCACCCCTCCCGTGAGGTCCAGGGTAGACGAGCCAGGGTGGACGAGCACGTCACCGCTCGTTCTCCCCGAGAGGCCGCACGTGCCGCAGCGCCGTCAGGCACAGCGCCGCCGCCGCGACGATCGCGACGCCGGCCACGGCCGAGGCGATGTTCACCCCGCTGGTGAACAGCGCCTGCGCCTCCCGCACCACCGGGGCGGGCACCTGGCCGGCGACCGACAGCGCGCCGGGCAGGCTGTCGGTGAGACGCGCCGCGAGCTCGGGCGGGACGTCCGCCGGGGCGGTCATGCGGGCGGTGTAGAGGACGGTGGTGAGGCTGCCGAGGACGGCGACGCCGACGGCGATGCCGAGTTCCTGGACGGTCTCGGACATCGCGGCGGCCGACCCGGACTTCGAGGCCGGCGCGGCGCCGACGACCATGTCGGTGCCGAGGGCGGCGATCGCGCCGAGGCCGAGGTAGACGAACGCGAACCCGGCCACCACCCGTGCCGCGTCGCCGGTGCCGGCGGTGGCCAGCAGCGCGTAGCCGATCACCGAGAGGGCGAGCATGAGTGCCATGACCAGGCCGGGACGCATCCGCCTGGCGATGATCGGCGCGCCGATCGCCGCGGCGAACATCGCCAGGGCGGGCGGTCCCATCCACAGGCCGGCCGCGAACGGCGTCAGGCCCTCGACGAGCTGGAGGTACTGGGTGACCAGGTACATGGTCCCGCCCACGCCGACCAGCCCGATCAGCAGCACGGCCAGCGCCGCGGAGAACGCCCGGCTGGTGAACAGCGTGACGTCCAGCAGGGGCGAGGCCAGGCCGCGCTGACGCCGTACGAAGAGCGCCCCGGCCACCGCGCCGAGCACGGCCAGGGCCGCCGTGCCGGGGCCGGGACCGTCCGCCGCCGCGTGCTTGATCGCGTAGACGACCGGCAGGATCGCGGCCAGCGACAGGCCGACGCTGGCCAGGTCGAGGCGGCCCGCCTGCGGGTCGGCGTACTCGGGCAGCAGCGCCCGCGCCCCTGCGAGCACGGCGACCGCGACGGGGACGGCGAGCAGGAACGCGGCGCCCCACCAGAACGTGCCGACCAGGGCGCCGCCGGCCACCGGGCCGGCGGCCATGCCCAGGGCGAACATCGTCGCCCAGATCCCGATCGCGACCGCGCGCTGCCGGGCGTCGGCGAACATGTTCGAGATCAGCGACAGCGTCGAGGGCATCAGCGTGGCCCCGGCGACCCCGAGCAGCGCCCGGGCGACGATCAGCAGCTCGGCGTTCGGCGCGAAGGCGGCGAACACCGACACCGCGGCGAACGCGGCCGTCCCGATCACCAGCAGGCGGCGCCGCCCGATCCGGTCGCCCAAGGTCCCCATCGTGATGAGGAACCCGGCGATGAAGAACCCGTACGCGTCCATGATCCAGAGCGTCTGGGTCGCCGACGGGTCCAGGGCCTCGGCCATGCTCGGCAGGACCAGGTACAGCACGGTGACGTCCAGGCCGAGCAGCACCGTCGGCAGCGCCAGCAGTCCCAGACCGGCCCACTCCCGCGTTCCCGCACGCCGGGTGACGACTTCGGGCATGACATCCTCCTTGGGCAAGAATATTTGAACGATAGTACAACTAGGACGATCGTTCAAATAAAGAGGAGCCTGCTGGATCGCTGCGGCAATATCTTGATATGGTTTCCAATATGCAGATATTGTTCCCGGTATGTCGATACCGCCAACGGGGGACCGCCCGCCGGAGGACCTGACCGCGCGTGCCCGCATCCGCGACGCCGCGCTGGAGCAGTTCGCCGCCCGGGGCGTCAAAGCCGCCACGCTGAAGGACATCGCCCACGCCGCCGGCGTCTCCGTCGGCCTGGTCCAGCACCACTTCGGCTCCAAGGACCGCCTGCGGGAGGCCTGCGACCAGCACGTCCGCGACACCGTCCTGGGCGCCGCCGGCCAGGTCCAGGAGGGGGCCGAGGTCAACGCCGACTTCCTCAGGGGCATGTACGAGGCGAGCGAGCTCAGCGTCCGCTACCTGGCCCGCGCCCTGGTCGACGGCTCGCCCGTGGCGGCCGAGCTGTTCGACGAGGGCTCGGCCGGAGCCGAGCGGTTCTTCACCGACACCTGGCCCGACACGTTCACCCCCGGCGAGGCGAAGGTGCGCGAGCGCGCCGCCGTCATGGCCGCGATGCACCTGGGCACGATCGTCCTGCACGAGCACCTGTCCAGGCGGCTCGGCATCGACGTGCTGCGCCGCCCGAACTCCGGCCTGCTCGGCGCCGCCATGCTCGACGTCTACGCCCGCATGGGGCAGTGGATCGCCACCCAGCAGGGTGACCGGATCCGCCAGGCCGTCACCGACGTCCACGACGAGGAGCACCCCGATGCCTGACGCGATCCGGATCCACCGGCTGGTCAAGAACTTCGGCAAGGTCCGCGCGCTGGACCAGCTGGACCTGACCGTGCGGGAGGGAGAGGTCCACGGCTTCCTCGGCCCCAACGGCGCGGGCAAGAGCACGACCCTGCGCATCCTGCTCGGCCTGCTGCGCAAGGACTCCGGCGAGGTGAGCCTGCTGGGCGGCGACCCCTGGAACGAGGCCGTCGAGCTGCACCGGCGGCTCGCGTACGTGCCCGGCGACGTCACGCTGTGGCCCAGCCTGTCCGGCGGCGAGGTGATCGACCTGCTCGGCCGGCTGCGCGGCGGCGCCGACGCCAAACGGCGCGACGAGCTGATCGAGCGGTTCGCCCTGGACCCGCGCAAGAAGGCCCGCACCTACTCCAAGGGCAACCGGCAGAAGGTCGCGCTGATCGCCGCGCTCGCCTCCGAGGTGGAGTTACTGCTGCTCGACGAGCCGACCTCCGGGCTCGACCCGCTGATGGAGGCGGTCTTCCGCGAGGTCGTCGGCGAGGAGCGGCGCGCGGGCCGCACGGTCCTGCTCTCCAGCCACATCCTCGCCGAGGTCGAGGCGCTCTGCGACCGGGTGAGCATCATCCGCGACGGCCGGATCGTGGAGTCCGGCACGCTCGCCGAGCTGCGCCACCTCACGCGCATCTCGGTCACGGCCGACCTGGCCAGGGTTCCGGAGGCCGGCCTGCCCCACGTCCACGACCTCACCGGCGAGGGCGGCCGCGTCCGCTTCCAGGCCGACGCCGACCACATCGGCGAGGTCCTGACCCGCCTGACGGAGTACGGCATCCGCGACATCACCGCCCAGCCTCCCACTCTCGAAGAGCTGTTCATGAGGCACTACCGATGAACACCGGCACCCTGATCCGGCTGATCCTGCGCCGCGACCGCGTCTGGCAGCCGCTGTGGATCCTGAGCGTCACGCTCTTCGTCGCGGCCACGGTCACCACCATCCGCGAGCTGCTGCCAACCCCGGAGGCACGCCGCGACTACTTCGTGAACATCATCGACAACCCGGCCATCATGCTGCTGCAGGGACCGGCGTACGGCGACAGCGTGGGCGCGGCCGCCGCCCAGCAGCGCGGCGCCGCCACCACCATCTTCGCCGCTCTGGCCAGCATCCTGCTCGTGGTCAAGCACACCCGCTCCGACGAGGAGCAGGGGAGGCGCGAGCTCGTCGGCTCGGCCGCCGTGGGCCGCCACGCCCCGCTCACCGCCGCCCTCGCCGTCGTGCTCGGCGCGAACCTCGTCCTGGCCCTGCTGATCACCGTGGTCGGCGCGAGCGCCGGGCTCGGCCTGGCCGGGCCGCTCGCCTGGGGGCTGATGGCCGCCTCCGCCGGCTGGCTCGGGGCCGGGCTGGCCGCGGTGACCGTGCAGCTCACCCGGAGCGCCCGCACGGCCGGGGCCGCGGCCTTCGCCGTGTTCTTCGCCGCCTATCTGGTCCGCGGCATCAGCGACCTGGCCGGTCCTGGCCTGGAATGGCTGGGCTGGCTCGTCCCCAACGGCTGGATCCTGCGCGCCCGCGCGTTCGGCGCCGAGCGGTGGTGGGTGTTCCTGCTGCTCGCGGCGTTCGTCGCGGCCCTGGCCTGGCTCGCCTACACGCTGTCGGCCCGGCGCGACCTCGGCGGCGGCCTCCTCGCGCCGCGGCTCGGGCCCGCCCGCGCCCCGGCCGCGCTGCGCGGGCCGCTCGGGCTGGCCTGGCGCGTCCACCGGGGCGCCGCGCTGGCGTGGATCGCGGGCGCCGCGTTCGTCGGCGCGGGGCTCGGGCTGGCCGGGCCGAGCGTCCTGGAACAGTTCGGCCAGAGCGGCGGGCTGGACCACTGGGCCAGGCGAACGGGCACGGACGACCCCGTGGAGATCTTCTTCCGGCTCGTCGTGTACGAGCTGGCCGTGTTCTCCATGTCCCTGTACGCGATCATGACGGTGCTCCGGCTGCGCGGCGAGGGGGCCACCGAGCTGTTCCTGTCCGGGCCGGTGAGCCGGGCGCGCTGGGTCCTCGGCCATCTGGCGTTCGCGGCGGCGGTGCCCGGCGCCATGCTCGTCGTCGCCGGGCTCGGCCTGGGCCTGGGCAGCGGCGACGTCGGCTCCGGCCTGGCCCTCACCACGGTCGTCCTGCCCGGCGTCTGGGTGATGGCCGGTGTCGCCGTGGCGGCGTACGGCCTGTTCCGGCGCGCCGGGACGGTCGTCGCGTGGACCGCGCTGGCGCTCGCCATCGCCCTCGAACTCGGCTGGGAGCTCCGGCTGGTGAACGACCAGGTCTTCATGATCTCGCCGTTCGCGCACGTCCACTACTCCACGCTGGCCGACCCCGGGCCCGGCACGCTGCTCGGCCTCACGCTCGTGGCGGCCGCCTTCACCGCGCTCGGCCTGTACGGGCTCCGCCGCCGCGACCTGACCCTGTGACGGCCTGCCGCCTCCGGCAGGGGACGCCGGAGGCGGCGGGGTGTCACGCGACGGCGGTGCCCTCCAGCTCGATCATCAAGGTGGGGATCGCCAGCCTGGTCACCCCGAGCATCGTGGTGGGCGGCGCCACCCCGGCGGCGCCCAGCCGCGACGCCAGCACGCCGTAGTGCTCGAAGAGCCGGTCGACGTCGGTGGTGTAGACGTTGAGCCGGACCAGGTTCGCCAGCGACATCCCGGCCTCGCCCAGCACGGCCTCCAGGTTGTCCAGGCTCAGCGCCAGCTGCGCCGCCATGTCGTCGGCGTGCTCGGGCTTGCCGTCGCCGTTCATCGCCGTCTGCCCCGAGCAGTACAGGGTCCGGGTGTGCCCGGAGACCACCTCACCCTGGTGGTATCCGAGCTGCTGCGACCACGCCCACGGGTTGACGGCCGTTCGTTCCACTGCCATGTCGGCTCCATTCGGTTCATCGACAATCGCGTTCCGATCGGGCAAGAGCCTCGCAGCCAATCACGACATCTTTTGTCGTGTATTTCGGTACAGTTCGGGATATGCGTGCCGACCGGCTGGTCTCGCTGGTGCTGTTGCTGCGCCGGCACGGCCGGATGTCCGCGACCGCGCTGGCCCGGGAGCTGGAGGTGTCCACCCGGACCGTGCTGCGCGACATCGAGGCGCTGTCGTCGGCGGGCGTCCCCGTGTACGCCGAGCGTGGGCGCCACGGCGGGTTCGCGCTGCTGCCCGGCTTCCGGACCGAGCTGACCGGGCTGAACCACGACGAGGCCCTCGCCCTGCTGGTGGCCGGGTCGCGGCGCGGGGCGCAGGCGTTCGGGCTCGGCTCGGCGCTCGCCTCGGCGATGCTCAAGGTGGTCGACGCGCTGCCGGAGAGCTACCGGGACACGGCGGCGGGCGCGGCCGAGCGGCTGCTCATCGACCCGGAGACCGACCTGCTCTCACGCCGCCTGGCCGACGAGGAGGTGCCCGACGCGATCGTGGCCGAGGTGCTGCGCGCGGTGTTCGCCGGGCACAAGCTGCGCATCCACTACGCGGCCGTGAACCAGGCGGCGCAGTGGCGCACGGTGGACCCGATCGGCCTGGTCACCGTGCGCGAACGCGGCTACCTGCTGGCCACGCGGGCCGGCGCGGACCGTACGTACCGGCTGTCGCGGATCCTGGCGGCCGAGGAGCTCAACGAGCGCGCGGAGCGGCCGGACCGGGTCGACCTGGACCGGGCCTGGCAGGAGCGCAGCACCCGGTTCCGGACCGGCGGCGACCAGGTCAGCGTGCTCGTGCGGGTGAACCCGGCGCGGCGGGAGGACCTGGTGGGCACCGCGCTGGCCGTCCGCGCGGAGCGGGCCGACGCGGACGGGTGGCTGCGGATGGAGGTGTCCTTCCAGGACCGCAGGCACGCCGAATGGGCGCTGTGGCAGCTCACCACGAACGCGGAGGCCCTCGAGCCGCAGTGGCTGCGCGACGCGCTGCGCGACCGCGCCGCCGCGATCGCCGCCCGCTACGGCGGCTAGATTGTCTGCAACGAAACTATCTGTTACGGTCCTCTCGTTGGCAGCCGCACGACGGAGGAGAACCGTGGACGAGAACCAGCAGGGGCCAGCGCCGCGGCCGCTGAGCGAGGACGAGCTGGTCAAGCTGCTCGAAGGGCAGCGGTTCGGCGTGCTGGCGACGGTCCGGAGCACCGGCCACCTCGCCCTGTCCACGGTCCTGTACCGATGGGACCCCGCCGGGCGCGTCATCCGGATCTCCACCACGGCCGGCCGGCTCAAGGCCCGCCAGATCGCCCGCGACCCGCACGTCGCCCTGCACGTCCAGGGCCCCGACGTGTGGTCGTTCGCCGTCGCCGAGGGCGAGGCCGAGGTGTCCGGCGACCCCGCCGACCTGCTCGCCTTCGCCGGCGATCAGCCCGACCCCGCCGCCTTCCTGGAGCAGCAGGCCCGCGAAGGGCGCGTGGTGATCAGGATCAGCGTGTCGCGCCTGTACGGCACGGCCCTCGACCTGCCCTGACACACGCCGCCCGCGCCTCAGCGCACCTGGATGCCGAGCAGGCAGGTGTCGTCGTCGGTGTCGGAATGGCTGTGGGTGAGGAGATGGTCCAGGCGGTGCTCGAGGCTCGTCACCGGGTGTTGCACCGTCGTCAGGAGCTGCTGCTGCGAGTGCTGCAGGGCGCGGTCCCGGCGCTCGATGAGCCCGTCGGTGTACATGAGCAGCGTGTCCTCACCCGCCAGGCGGATCTGCCCCTCCTCGTAGTCGGTCTCGGAGACGGCGCCGAGCATGATCCCGTGGACCAGCGGCAGCTCCTCGGCCGTGCCGCCCCGCACCAGGATCGGCGGCAGGTGCCCCGCCCTGGCCCAGCGCAGCACCCGGGTCGCCGGGTCGTACAGGCCGCAGAGCGCGGTGGCGGTCAGGCTGTTGGTCAGGTGGTGGGCGACCATGTTGAGCCAGGTCATGAGCTGGCCGGGCCCGGCGCCGGTGACGGCCAGGCCGCGCAGGGCGTTGCGCAGGATGACCATGCCGGTGGCGGCCTCGATGCCGTGGCCGGCTACGTCGCCGAGCGAGAGCAGCACCTGGTTGGAGGGCAGCACGACGGTGTCGTACCAGTCGCCGCCGACGAGGTGCTCCTTCTCGGCGGGCCGGTAGCGGACCGCGATGTGCAGCCCGGACGCCTCGATGATCCGCTGGGCGGGCGGCATGATGGCCCGCTGGAGCTGCAGGGTGAGCCGGTTGCGCTCGGAGATCTGCTGCTCGGAGTGGGCGAGCTGGTCGCGGGTGGCGGCCAGCGCCACCTCCGTCCAGTGCTGGGCCGAGACGTCCTGGTACGCGCCGCGTACCGCCAGCATGCGGCCCTCGGCGTCGATGACGGGCTCGGCCACGACCCGCGTGTGGCGGGCCACCCCGTCGGGGCGCTGGAGGCGGAAGGCGACCGAGGCGGGCAGCCGGTGGTGCAGCACGGTCCGCAGGAAGCGGCCGATGGCGGTGGCGTCGTCGGGGTGGGCGTGCTCGGCCAGCCGGTCCAGCGGGATCGGGTGCTCGCCGGGCGGCAGGCCGTACAGGTTGAACAGCTCGCTGTTCCAGGTGATCTCGCCCGTCTGCACGTCCTGCTCGAAGCCGCCGATGCGGCCGAGGCGCTGGGCGTGCTGGAGCAGGCTGGCCAGGCGGACGGCCTCGTCCTGGACCCGCCAGATGAGCAGCACGCAGTCGCCGTGGCGGGTGATGCTGATGTCGGCGACCGTGGTGAGCGGCACCTGGTCGACCAGCGCCGTGAGCGGCACCCGCTCGGCCCGGTACGGCTCGCCCGTCCCGTACACGTGCTCGATCTTGCCGAACAGCCCGTCGTCGTGGGCGGCCAGCGGGTACGCCTCCAGCATCGTGGCCCCCGTCACGACGGCGCGGGGGCGTCCGGCGGGGTCGGCGAAGCAGTTGTTGGCGTGCTCGATGAGGAAGTCGGCGAGCAGCCCGTCCTTGCCGAACGCGGGCCGGAGCAGCAGGGCGGAGTCGTGCAGCCCGTCGGTGAGGTTGACCAGCTCGGCCAGGTCGGGCGCGGGCTCCTCGCAGGGTTCGAGCGTGTGCGCGCACAGCTCGGCCAGCGCCTCGACCTGCTTGTGGATCTGCGGCGGCTGCGGCTCCAGCGCGTGCGGCCAGCCGATCTCCAGCACGCCGAGGACCCGCCCTCCGGTGCCGGCGGGGACGGCCACCCGGCCGCCCGGCAGGTGGTGGTGGCCGATGGAGGGCAGGCCGGTGCCGGAGAGGCTGGGGAACCAGACGGTCCGGCGTTCGACCAGCGCGCGCCGGGCGGGCGTCGCCACGCCGGGCGGCACGTACCGCCAGCGCCTGGCCTCCTCGGCGCTGTAGCCGGCGTAGCCGGTCAGCGTGAGCGAGGCGTCGGCTCCGGCCGCCCACACGGCGACCGCCGTCGCGCCCAGCGGGGCGAGCGCGTGCTCCAGCAGGGATTCGGCGACGAGCTGGCTGTCCGTGGCGACGAGCGCGCCGCTCTCGGCCGCGCGCAGCCGCACCGCGATGGAGGTGTCGTCCGCGCCGGCGCCGCCCGGCTCGCTCCGCGCCCAGGCGAGGAAGTCGCGCGCGGCGTCGCTCAGGCGGTCGTGCGCCGCCTGGTCGATGAGGTCGGCGGCCAGCTCCAGAGGGGAGAGCCCGGCCTTCTCGGCCAGGTCGGCCAGCTGGCGGGCCGCCTCGGCGGGGCCGCAGCGCAGCCGCTCGATCAGGATGCCCTTGGCCAGCTCGATGAGCGCCCGGCCCTCGGCCGCGTGCTGGGCCTGCCTGATCTGCTCGCGCAGCCGTTCGATGGTGGCGGCGAGCCGGCCGACGTTGGTGGCCTCCTCGGGGGTGGCGGCCTCGCCGGGGGAGGCCGGCTCGTCGCCCGGGTGTTGCTGGATGCGCACTGCGTGCAGCTCCTTCGTACGTGGCGCGAAGACGTGGCGCGAAGACGTGGCGGGGACGGACGCGCGGGGGGTTACGCCGTCAGCCAGCGCTGGATCAGCCCGAGGAGGTGATCGGCGTCGACGGGCTTGGTGACGTAGCCGCTCGCGCCCGAGGCGAGGCTCTTCTCCTGGTCGCCCGGCATGGCCTTGGCCGTGACCGCGATGATGGGCAGGTCCGCGTACTGCGGCATGGCCCTGATCGCGGTGGTGGCGGCGTAGCCGTCCATCTCCGGCATCATCACGTCCATCAGCACGATGTCGATCTCCGGATGCGCCACCAGCGTGTCGATGCCCTTGCGGCCGTCCTCGGCGTGCAGCACCCGCAGGCCGTGCATCTCCAGGATGCTCGTCAGCGCGAACAGGTTGCGCGCGTCGTCGTCGACCACCAGGACGGTGCGGCCGGTGAGCGCGCCGTCCTCCGGCCGCTCGACCGGCAGGTCCGCCTCCTCCGAGCGCACCAGTGGCAGCACGTCGCCGGGCTGCTCGGCGGTCAGGTGCAGGGCGATCCGCTCGCGCAGCTCGTCCAGGCTCGACAGCAGCTCCAGCGGCTGGGAGACGGCCCGCGCCTGCAACGCCCGCTCCTGCGCCGCGTCCATCCGCCAGTTGTTGTAGGCCAGGACCGGCACGCCGTGCAGGGCGGCGTCCCCGTCGATGGCCTCCAGCAGGCCGAACCCGGCCCGCCCCGGCATGTCGAGGTCGAGCACGATGCAGTGGCAGGGGGCGGCGGCCAGCGTCGCCGCCGCCTCCTGCCCGCCCACGGCGGTCACGATCTCCACGGGCGCGTGCGCGCCGCCCGCGTCGCGGCGCGCCAGGTCGGCCACGACGCTCTCGGCCACCAGGGAGAGCAGGCCGCGCGAGCGTTCCTCCACCACCAGCAGCCTGCGCTGCTGGGAGGGCGCCGGGGCCGCCGCCTTGACGGGCTCGCCGTCGGCCGGGGCCTCCGGCAGCTCGCGGGGCGAGGGCGCGGCCTGGCCCGGGCCCTGCTCGGCGAAGTCCGGCCGGGCGGCCGGCAGGAAGAGCGTGAACGTGCTGCCCTGGCCGGGCGTGCTCTGCGCGGTGATCGCGCCGCCGAGCAGGTAGGCGATCTCCCGGCTGATCGACAGGCCGAGCCCGGTGCCGCCGTACTTGCGGCTGGTGGTGCCGTCGGCCTGCTGGAACGCCCCGAAGATCGCCTCCAGCTGCTGCTCGGCGATGCCGACGCCGGTGTCGATGACGCGGAAGGCGATCGCCGCGCCGTGCGGCCGCACGGAGGCGGGCACCTGCGCCGGGGCGGCCGGCTCGATGCGCAGCTCGACGCTGCCGCTCTCGGTGAACTTGACCGCGTTGGACAGCAGGTTGCGCAGCACCTGGCGCAGCCGCGAGTCGTCGGTGAGCAGGCTGTCGGGCACGCCCGGCGCCGTCGTGATGCGGAACTCCAGGCTCTTCTCGGTGGTCATCGGCCGGAACGTGGCCTCGACGTAGTCCAGGAGCTGACGCATCCCGACCCGTTCGGGACTGATGTCCATCTTGCCCGCCTCGACCTTCGACAGGTCGAGGATGTCGTTGATGAGTTGCAGCAGGTCCGAGCCCGCCGAGTGGATGACGCTGGCGTACTCGACCTGCTTGGGCGTCAGGTTGCGGGTCGGGTTCTGGGCGAGCAGCTGCGCGAGGATGAGCAGCGAGTTCAGCGGCGTGCGCAGCTCGTGGCTCATGTTGGCGAGGAACTCGCTCTTGTACGTGGAGGCGAGCGAGAGCTGCTGGGCCCGCTCCTCCAGCTCCTGGCGGGCCTGCTCGATCTCCAGGTTCTTGGCCTCGATGTCCTGGTTCTGCGAGGCGAGCAGCGCCGCCTTCTCCTCCAGCTCGGCGTTGGAGCGCTGCAGCTCCTCCTGCTGGTTCTGCAGCTCCTCCGAGCGGGCCTGGAGCTCGACGGTCAGCCGCTGCGACTCCGCCAGCAGCTCGTCGGTGCGGGCGTTGGCGACGATGGTGTTGACGTTGACGCCGATCGTCTCCATCAGCTGGTCGAGGAAGGCGCGGTGCACGGGCGTGAACGTGCCGAGCGAGGCCAGCTCGATCACGCCGAGCACCTGCTCCTCCACCACGATCGGCAGCACGATCAGCGAGCTCGGCGTGGTCCGCCCGAGCGCCGAGGAGACCGTGACGTAGCCGGGCGGGACGTCGTCGACCGCGATCGTGCGGCGGGCCCGCGCCGCCTGGCCCACCAGCGTCTCGCCCAGGCCGACCCGGGTCGCCGTCTGGCCCGCCGGGAACCCGTAGGCGTTGATGAGCCGCAGCTCGTCCTCGTCGGCCAGGAAGAACGCGCCGTACTGGGCCGAGACCAGCGGCGCCAGCTCGTTCATGACCAGCTCGGCGACCGCCGCCAGGTCGCGGTGGCCCTGCATGAGCCCCGACAGGCGCGCCAGGTTGGTCTTCAGCCAGTCCTGGTCCTCGTTGGCCTTGGTGGTCTCGCGCAGCGACTTCACCATCGAGTTGATGTTGTCCTTGAGCTCGGCCACCTCGCCCGAGGCGTCGACGGTGATGGAGCGGGTCAGGTCGCCGGAGGTGACGGCGCTGGTCACCTCGGCGATCGCGCGCACCTGCCGGGTGAGGTTGCCGGCCAGCTCGTTCACGTTCTCCGTCAGCCGCTTCCAGGTGCCGGAGACGCCCTCGACCTCGGCCTGGCCGCCGAGCCTGCCCTCGCTGCCCACCTCCCGGGCGACCCTGGTCACCTCGGCGGCGAAGGAGGAGAGCTGGTCGACCATCGTGTTGATCGTGGTCTTCAGCTCCAGGATCTCGCCGCGCGCGTCCACGTCGATCTTGCGGGTCAGGTCGCCCCTGGCCACGGCCGTGGTGACCTGGGCGATGCTGCGCACCTGGTTGGTCAGGTTGTCGGCCATCGAGTTGACGTTGTCGGTGAGGTCCTTCCACGTGCCGGACACGCCGCGGACCTGGGCCTGGCCGCCGAGCTGTCCTTCGGTGCCGACCTCGCGGGCGACGCGGGTGACCTCGTCGGCGAACGCGGAGAGCTGGTCGACCATCGTGTTGATGGTCTGCGCGAGCGCCGCCACCTCGCCCTTGGCCTCGACGAGGATCTTCTGCGACAGGTCGCCCTGGGCCACCGCCGTGGCCACCTGGGCGATGCTGCGCACCTGACCGGTCAGGTTCGAGGCCATGAAGTTGACGTTGTCGGTGAGGTCCTTCCACGTGCCGGACACGCCGCGGACCTGGGCCTGGCCGCCGAGCTGTCCTTCGGTGCCGACCTCGCGGGCGACGCGGGTGACCTCGTCGGCGAACGCCGAGAGCTGGTCGACCATCGTGTTGATGGTCTCCTTCAGCTCCAGGATCTCCCCGCGCGCGTCGACCCGGATCTTCTGCGACAGGTCGCCCTTGGCCACGGCCGTGGTGACCTGGGCGATGCTGCGCACCTGGGCGGTGAGGTTGTCGGCCATGACGTTGACCGACTCCGTCAGCGCCTTCCACGTGCCGGACACGCCCTTCACGTCGGCCTGGCCGCCCAGCCGCCCCTCGGTGCCGACCTCGCGGGCGACCCGGGTGACCTCGTCGGCGAAGGAGGAGAGCTGGTCGACCATCGTGTTGAGGGTGTTCTTCAGCTCCAGGATCTCGCCCTGGGCCGAGACGGTGATCTTCTGCGACAGGTCGCCCTTGGCCACCGCCGTGGCCACCTGCGAGATGTTGCGCACCTGGCCGGTGAGGTTGCCGGCCATCGCGTTGACCGACTCGGTGAGGTCCTTCCAGGTGCCCGACACGGCCGGCACGTCGGCCTGGCCGCCCAGGCGTCCCTCGGTGCCGACCTCGCGGGCCACCCGGGTGACCTCCGAGGTGACGAGCGAGAGCTGGTCGACCATGCCGTTGAACACCGAGGCGATCTCGCCCAGCAGGCCGTCGGCGTCGGCGGGCAGCCGCGTGCCGAAGTCGCCGTCCCTGACGGCGGTCAGTCCGGTGAGCAGCTGACGCAGTTCGAGCTCCCCGGCGTCGTGGACCCGCTGTGTTCCCGACCGGCTGCCACTCACGGTGTTGCCCACCTCTCAATAATTGCCATAGTGCAAATAATTGGCTTGGAGGCTAGCGTAGGCGCACGCGGCACGACAACCGCAGCGCACACGAGGGGCAGCTCGGGTGCGCCACTTCCCTGCCCATGAGGAACTACGCCCGTGACCACCGACAACGACATGAGCGCCGTCTACCGGGCGCTACGCGCGGCACCCCCGTACCGGCTGGGGGAGGCCGCCCGCGACGCGCTCGTCGCGCACACGGCCGCGACCGGCGTCGAGCTGCTGCTCGCCGACTACGCGCTGACCGTGCTCAGGCCCGTGCTGGACCCGCCCGGTCCCGACGCGCCCGAGATCCGCATCGACGCCAGCGAGCGCGGCCGCGTGTTCGCCTCCCAGCGGCCGGCGTGGGACCCGGAGCGCGGCGCCCTGCACCTGCCGATGTCGGCGTGCGGGGAGCGCCTCGGCGTCCTCAGCCTCAGCCTGCCCGCCGCCCCCGGCGACGAGCGGATCCACGAGTTCCACGAGCTGGCCTCCGCGCTCGCCGCCGCCCTGTGGGGCGCGGGGCGGGTCACCGACCGCTACCGCAGGGCCCGCCGCCTGTCCCGGCTCACCCTCGCCGCCGAGATGCAGTGGGAGCTCCTGCCCGGCTACGGCCACCGGGGTGACTCCTACGACCTCGCCGGCCAGCTCGAACCGGCCTACGCCGTCCACGGCGACAACTTCGACTGGAGCTGCGACCGCGACTCGCTGATGCTCTCCGTCACCAACGGCATGGGGGAGGGGCTGCGCGCCGCGCTCCTCACCTCGCTGGCCGTCACCGCCATCCGCAACGCCCGCCGCTCCGGCGCCGACCTCGTCGAGCAGGCCGGCCTCGCCGACGAGGTCGTGCACGCCCAGTACGGCGGCCGCGAGCACGTCTCCACCCTGCTGCTGCGCTTCGACGCCGTCACCGGCGAGGTCGCCGCGGTCGAGGCCGGGTCTCCGCGCATCTTCCGGCTGCGCGGCGCCGAGGTCGAGACCGTCAAACTGGACGCCCAGCTGCCGCTCGGCATGTTCGGCGCCACCGCCTACGTCGAGCAGCCCGTCCCGCTGCAGCCGGGCGACCGGCTGGTCATCGTCAGCGACGGCGTGTACGGGGCGCGGTCCACGGCCGACGTGGAGTTCGGCGCCGGTCTGCTGGAGACGACGGTCCGCTCCACCCGCCTGCAGCCCGCCGGAGAGGCCGTCCGTACGATCGTCCGTGACATGATGGCGTTCAGGGCCGGGGTGGACGTCATCGACGACGCCGTCGTGGTTTGCCTAGACTGGACCGCCGCGGCACCCGCGCGAGGCATACGCGCGTAGTCACGCTTCGACCCCTGGAAGCCAGCATGAGCCACCGCGATCTCAGCCACCTCCCCCCGACCGCAGCCGGAGCCTCCGGCGAGGCCTCCACCGGGGCCGTCGTCGAGAACGCGGCGGCCGCCCTGGTCGCCGTCTGGGCGCACTCCCGGCACGCCGCGGTCACCAAGGTCTCCTCCATCCAGCTCCAGGCGCTGCTCACCCTCGAACCCCACCGGCACATCAACCTCGCCACCCTCAGCGAGGCCCTGGGGGCGCTGCCGTCGTCCACCAGCCGGCTCTGCGACCGGCTGGAGGCCACCGGGTGGGTGCGCCGCTCCACCTCCCACGACGACCGGCGGGAGCTGACCATCAGCCTCACCCCCTCCGGGCGGGCCCTGCTGGCCGAGCTGCGCGCCCGGCGCCGCGAACACCTGGCCGAGGTCGTCGACGAGATGCCGCCCGACGCGCGGGCGGCTCTCCTGCTCGGGCTGCGCGCGTTCACCACGGCCGCGAGCCGCGTCCACGCCGCTCAGCGGCCGGGCCAGTCCGACGACACCTGGACGAACATCGCCGGCCGCTTCACCGCCTGACCCCCGACCGGCGCGGCGGGGTTTTCAGGGGGCGGCGGGCGGCCTGTCCAGTCCGGTCAGCCGGGTCAGCACGGCGAAGCCGTCGTCGGTGCCCGGCCAGTGCCGGCGCACCGCGGGCAGACCGGCGCGGCGGACCACCGAGCGCAGCACCGCGGTGACGATGATCGCGTCGTCGGCATACCCCAGGACGGGGATGAAGTCGGGCACCAGGTCCAGCGGCAGGGCCAGGTAGGCGATCAGCAGTGCGGCCACGACGCCGAGCAGGAGGTCCCACCCCCACGCCCCGGTCATGGCCGGCGGCCGCGTCGCCCGCCGGCGTCACCTGTCACGGGGCCCATGCTACGTCCGGGCCGATCACGCCCGCCGGGCGGCGTGGGCCTCGGCGATCAGCGCGGCGTCCTCGCCGACCCAGCCCAGCAGGGCCGAGCCGCGGCAGCGCTGGAAGGGCAGGCCCACGTACGTGAGACCGGGCACCGGGCTGATCCCGCCGGTGTGGCGCGGAACCCCGCCGGCCAGGGCGCCGGGGACGCGCAGCCACCCGTAGCCGGGCCTGTAGCCGGTCGCCCAGATCACGCTGCGCGGGGCGAGCCGCAGGCCGGAGGCGGTGCGCAGCAGCGGCCCCTCGCCATCGACGCCGCCATCGACGCCGCCCTCGACGACGCGGTCGACGACGCGCACACCCATCCGGCGCAGCCCCCGGGGGCCGAGCCCGATCAGCGGGTCGCGGGCGCGGACCAGGCGGCCGAGCCGGCCGGTGACCGGAGCCCGGACCACGCCGAGGGCGCGGAGCCAGGTGAAGACGTCCAGGCCGCCGAGACGCTGGGGGAGGACCGGTTGCCGCGCGCCGGCCGCGAGGGTGACCGGGTGGGTGGCGGCGAGCTCGGCGGCGATCTGCACGCCGGAGTTGCCGCCGCCGACGACCAGCACGGGGCCGTCGGGAAGCCGGTCGGGGGCGCGGTAGGCGGAGCTGTGCAGCGCGTGGACGCCGGGTGGCAGCTCCAGGGCGGGAACGCGCGGCTCCTGGAACGGGCCGGTGGCGACCACGACCCCGTCGCCGGCGATCACCCCGTCGCCGGTCACCGCCTCGAACCCGCCGCCCGGGCCGGGGCGCAGCTCCGACACCCGCGCGCCGAGGCGGACGGGCAGGTCGAAGCGGGCCGCGTACGCCTCCAGGTAGCCGGCCACCTCGTCCTTGCCCGGGTAGCGGCTCCCGCCGGGCATCGGCAGGCCGGGGAGCGAGCTGAGCCGGGCCGGGGTGAACAGCCGCAGGGAGTCCCACCGCCGCCGCCACGACTCGCCGATCCGGTCATGGGCTTCGAGGAGTACGACGTCAAGCCCGGCCAGACGGAGGGCGCGGCCTGCCGCGAGCCCCGCCTGACCGGCGCCGATCACGATGATCATGGGGTCAAGCCTGCCCGGCGGGGTGGCGGCCGGGCTTGAACGAACCTGCTAGGAAAGCCACCGCACCCCGGCGGTCATGGTGGAGGGCGCGTTCCCCATCATCCGGCGGACCACCCGGCTCAGGTGGGCGGCGTCGGCGAACCCGGCCGCGTGGGCGGCCTCGGTCAGCGTGGCCCCGGCCGCCAGCGCCGACCACACGCCGTCCAGCCGGGCCCACAGCACGTACGGCCGGAACGGCAGCCCGAACTCCGCCGTGAACAGGTGGGACAGCCAGCTCTCCGACAGGTGGACAGCCCGCGCGACGTCGGACAGCCGCACCCGGCCGGGCAGCATGCGCCGCACGGCCCGTTCGGCGCCGGCGAGCGCGGGGTGCGGCGGCCGGGGCGCGACGTGCCCGGTCAGGGCGTCGACCAGTGCCGTCAGCGTGTCCAGGTCGCCGGTGACGGGGACGTCCGGCCCGAGGCGCCACGCGGCGGCCGATCCCGGAGTCGCGTCGCCGCGGCCCGGCTGCCCGATCCGGGCCGGGTCGACGAGGGCAAGCAGCCCGTCGGCCGTCCCGCGCACGATCGTGTGCGGGGCGTTGGCGGGGATGAGCGCGGCGCGTACGGCATGATCGCGGCCGTCGGCGCCGCGCAGGACCAGCCCCTCGCCGGTCAGGAGCTGCGCGGCGCGGTGGGCGTGCGGGCCGGTCGCGCCGATCCGGCCGCCGTAGCACAGCACGCCCGGCCGCAGCGCCGCCCACCCCTGCCAGCGAGGAGTCACAGCAGGGTGCTCCAGTAGCTCCAGAAGCGGGCGCCGATCAGGGTGACGACGGTCAGGAACCACACCGTCAGCACGACGCCGTGGTAATCGGTCAGCGCCTCGACCGGGCGGCGCACCGGACCGGGGACGGGCAGATGGCCCTGCCGCAGGTTGTGCAGGCTCACGTACCAGAAGACCGGGACGGTGACCGACCACACCACCATGCAGTACGGGCACAGCGCGCCGATCTCGTACAGGCTCTGGACGATCAGCCAGTGCACGAACACCGCCCCGGCGGTGACGCCGAGCTGCAGGCCCAGCCAGAACCAGCGCCGGAACGCCGCGCCGGCCAGCAGCGCCGCGCCCACGGCGGCGACGACGGCGAACGCGGCGACGCCCAGCAGCGGGTTCGGGAAGCCGAACACGGCGGCCTGCGGCGTGCTCATGACCGACCCGCACGACAGCACCGGGTTGAGGCTGCAACCGGGCACGTAGCCGGGGTCCGCCAGCAGCGCGATCTTCTCCACCGCCAGCACGAACGCGGCGAGCAGGCCGATCAGCCCGCCGGCCAGCAGCAGGCCGGGCAGCAGCCGGGGGAACGGGCCGGCGGAAGGCCGCGCGGCGTCACTCGGCGAGTGCCGCATCGATGGCCGCCCTGAACTCCGCCAGGGTGCGGGGTTCGATCCTGGTGCCGTTGAGGAAGAACGTCGGGGTGCCCTGCACGCCCAGGGCCCGGCCGTCGGCCATGTCCTTCCGGATGCGGGCCAGCGTCGCCGGGTCGTCGTAGGCCCTGTCCCAGGCCGCCAGGTCCAGGCCCAGGTCCTTGGCGAAGCCGCGGAACGTCTCGTCGGCCGGGACCCGCTTCTCGCCCCACTGGGGCTGCGTCTCGTACATCCGCCGGTACATCGCCTCGAACGCGCCCTGCGCGGCGGCGGCCTCCACCGCGCGGGCGGCGCGCTCGCCGTTGAAGTGGCCGGGCATCGGGAAGTAACGCGCCACGAACGTGACCTTCCCGGCGTAGTCCTCGCGCAGCTCCTCCACCGCCGGGTAGTAGGCCAGGCAGCCCTCGCACTCGAAGTCGAGGAACTCCACCAGCGTCACCTTGCCGTCCGCGGCCGACTGCAGCCGGTGGCTGTCGGCGCGCACCAGCTGCGACTCCCCGGCGGACAGACCGGCCTGTTCGACCGCCTCAGGGCCGGGCCGGCCGAACGCGAACAGCGCCGCCACCGCCAGCACGAAGACGCCGATCACGGTCACCGACACGGTGACGTTGCGCTTACGGGCCGCCTGGCGACGCTCGGCCTCTGATGACACGGGTGCTCCCCTTTTCGGTCCACGGCTTACTTCTACTTTGTGTAGAAGATAGTGGGCGGTGGTCCCGCCTCTCCTTCCAGGGGTGCCACCCGGCCGTCCGCGCCTCTCAGATCGCGGCGCAGACCAGCGGGGCGACCAGCACCGCCAGCGGCCCGCTGAGCAGCAGCCCGGCCGTCGAGCAGGCCGCCGCGGGCGCCCAGCGGGGCCGCTCGCGCTCCGTGAGCAGGCGCTGAAGCCGCTCGACGACCCCCTGCTCGGCGAGCGCCGGCGTGGACGCCTGCGGCCCAGGCCCGCCGGCCGTCATCCGCACCAGCGCGCCGGCCAGCGGCAGGCCGCCGTGGGCGCGGCGGGCATGGTCGTCGGCGACCATCTCCAGCAGCACGGCCACCGCCCGCCGGGCGGTCCGCGCCGCCGGCAGCCAGGGGAAGGCCCGCGCCAGCGCGACGAACGGCAGCAGAGCCAGGTCGTGGTGGCCCCGCGCGTGCGCGCGCTCGTGCCCGAGCACCGCCGCCAGCTCCTGCGCGCTCAGCGCGTCCAGGGCGCCCTGGCTGAGCACGATCCGCCGCCGCCTGCCCGGAACGCAGTAGGCCACCCGGCCGGACGCGGGCAGGATGTACGCGTCGTGCTCCGGCGAATGATCGGCGACCACGTCGATCAGCAGCCGCCGGCGGCGCCGCTCCCGTAACGTCCCGGCGGCCACCCGCGCCGTGTGGACCACCAGCCAGGCCGTCAGGCCCGCCGACCAGGCCAGCGCCACCAGGTGCGCCGGACCCAGCCCCGCCAGGCCGTGCCCGCCGGCGATCCGGCCCACCAGCGTGTGCACGCCGTGCGGGAACACCGCGGCCGACGGCGCCACGGCCGCCACCAGCCCCAGCCCGATCGCCCCCAGTCCGGCGGACGCCCCGGCCGCGTGCCACAGCACGAGCGCCGCCCGGGGACAGCGATGCGTCCACGCCGCACCGGCCAGCGCCCGCGCCGCGCGATCGCCCAGCGCCACCGGCAACAGCGCCACCCCGGCCGCCACCAGCCAGGCGATCATCGCGCCGAACCGTCCCGCTCGCCCAGCGCCGCACGCAGCGCCGAGGCCACCTCGGGCGACACCGTGCCCACGAAGCGCTGCACCGCCGCCGCGACGTCACCCGCCTCGTCCAGGGCCGCGCGCATCGCCTCGGCGACGAAGGCGTCCTTGCCCGCCGTCGCACGGTACAGATGCGCCCGGCCCACCCGCTCGCGCGAGACCATGCCCTTGTTCGACAGCCGCGTCAGCACCGTCAGCACCGTCGTGACCGCCGGGCCGGACGGCAGCAGCGGCGCCAGGTCGTGGGCGAACATGCCGCCGGGATGCTCCCACAGGGCTTCCATGACCGACCGCTCCAGATTGCCGAGTTGCACCGTCACCCTCCTCACGCCCGCGCCTTCGCGAGAAGGCTACTGCCGCCGCGGTGAACCTCCCGCGCCGCCGGTGCGTACCTGCGGCAGGAACGTTTCACCGTCCACGGGATGAGGCCATGCAGACTTCCACCGGCAAGCCGCTCGCCGCCGCCGTCGCCGTCGCGCTCGCCGCGCTCCTCACCGCCTGCACGGCCCCGGCGGCCCCGCCCACCCTGGCGGCCCCGGCCGCTCCGGCCGCACCGGCGGGCATCGACCAGATCGGCGCCGCCGCCGGATGTCCCCGCCCCGCCCTGCAGATCGACGCCGCCGACCTGCGCCAGGCCGACTGCCGGACCGCCCGGGGCCACTACACCCTCGTCACCTTCACCACCGAACGAGGCCAGCGGGACTGGCTGGAGCTCGCCCAGATGTACGGCGGCGCCTACCTCGTGGGCGAGCGCTGGGTCGTCGTCTCCACCCCGCCCCTGCTGGAAGGCGTCCGCGCCCAACTGGGCGGCCGGATCGAGTCCGCCCACCACCACTGACCGTCTCCACCCCGCCCCCGCCCGCGCCCGCTCCCGCGCCCGCCCGCGCCCGCACGCCGGCTCCGTCGCACGCCTCCACCGGCCGCGCCCGTCGCGCGCTGGCGCCCGGTCCGCACGGCTCGCCGCAGCCGTCCGCTCCCGAGACTCCCTGGCGAGTCCGCCGTAGTGCGTCGCCATCCGTTGGCCGCCGCTCGCGGTGCTCCACGCCGCCAGACCGCGCCTGGGGCGGCTGGCTTCGAGGGGAGGAAGAGGTGCGGCAACGGGAGGAGACGGCAGGGGGTCCAGGGAAGGAGCAGGCGGTGCGGCAACGGGAGGAAGCGGCGAGAGGCGAGGGAGGAGGCGGCAGGGTGCGGGGGACGAGCCGGGCAGTGCGGGGGACGAGGCACGGTGCGGGCACGGGGAGGTGGCGGTGCGTCAGGGGGTGAGAAGGTGCCGGAGGGTGGTGGGGGTTTGGGCGGTGTGGCGGCGGATGGTGCGCGTCAGGTGGGCCTGGTCGGCGAAGCCGAGGTCGGCGGCGAGCGTGGCGAGGCTGGGTTCGCCCTGCTCCAGCCGGTCGAGGGCCCGGCTCACGCGGACGCGGTTGCGGTAGTGGGTGAGGGAGACGCCGAGCTCCCGGGTGAAGGCCCGGCTGAGCCGGTAGGGGGAGACGCGCAGGAGGGCGGCGAGCGAGAGCAGGTCGCCGGCCTCCGGGTGGTCGGCGGCGATGGCCTCACGGGCGGCGTCGACGAGGGCGGCGCTCGTGACCCGGGCGGGGCCGCCGCCGGTGGGCACGGGGGCGGCGGCGCGGGTGAGGGTGGCGGCGACGAGCGGCAGGAGCGCCTCGGCGAGGGCGAAGGCGGGGTCGCCGGCGCGGGCCGCGCGCAGGAGGCGGCGGTGCGCCACGTCGAGCCGCGCGTCGGCGTACAGGGCGGGCCGGGGCGGCAGCGGGCCGCCGGCGAGCGTGTGCCACAGCGCGGGCGACAGGCGGAGCGAGGTGCACACGTCGCCGCCCGCCGGGTGGGCGAAGCGCTCCTCCTCACCGGGCGCGGTCACGTACGCCGTCGTCGGGTCGAGCGTGGCGGAGCGGCCGCCGGCGAGGCGGCGGAAGCGGCCACGCCGGACGAGCACCACCCGATGGGCGGTGCTCTCCTCAGCCGGTGACCACCGGCGGTGGTCGTCGCGGCAGGTCACCTCGTCCAGGGTGAACCCCGCCCCGGCGCCCAGTCGCAGAGCCGATCGCATGCGCCGCACGCTACGGCACGGCTACGACAGTCCCGGGGGTGCAAGGATGTTCAAGACCGGCGCGGCCGGGGCGGGCAGGCTGGCCGCATGACCATCACTTCCCTCTCATCGATCGTGTTCGACTGCGCCGACCCGCAGGCGCTGGCCACCTTCTACGCCAAGGCCACCGGCGGGCGGGTGACCGGCTCCGACGCGGACTTCGCCACTGTCGGGGGCGGCGCGGCGAGCCTGTCCTTCCAGCGGGTCGACGGCTACCGGGCGCCGGGCTGGCCCGCGGTCAAGCACGCGCACCCCGACTTCCAGGTGGCCGACGTCGAGCAGGCCGTCAAGGAGCTCGTCGAGCTCGGCGCGACGCTACCCGGCCACCAGCCGGGCGGCGACGGCTGGACGGTGCTCCTCGACCCGGAGGGTCACCCGTTCTGCGTGGCCGCCGGGTAGAGGCCCGCGAAGAAGGCGCGGATGCCGCCCGGCGGCAACGTGGCCGCCCGCGTCGAGCGCCGGGCGAACGGCTCTCCACTAGAATCTGATTCTGTGACGTCTGCCTTCTTCACCACGGCCGGGGACGAGCTCGTCCCGGCCCCCCACGCCCGCAGCCCCTGGGCCCTCGACATGCTCCACGGCCGCCTGCTCGGCGGGCTGGCCGCCCGTGCCGTCGAGGACCGGTACGGCGATCCGGAGATGCAGTTCGCCAGGCTCACCGTCGACCTGTTCCGCAACAGCCCGATGCTGCCCGTCACCGTTGAGACCGCCCTGGTCAGGGACGGGCGGCGGATCCGCGTGGCCGACGCCGTCATCCGCACCGAGCAGGGCGTGATCGGCCGGGCGAGCGCCGTACTCCTCAGGAAGGGCGAGCAGCCCGGCGGCGAGCGGCCGGTCACCCCCGCGTGGGACGAGACGCCGCCCGACGGGCCGCCCGCCGAGGGGCCGGGCTGGACGCCGCCGTTCGACCTGTGGCGCCTGTCGGAGTGGGGCGACCCGGGCCGCAGGCGGGTCTGGACGCGGGAGAACCGGCCGCTCGTCGACGACGAGGAGGTCAGCCCGTTCGTCCGGGTGGCGCTGGCGGCCGACTTCGCCAGCCCGCTCAGCGGCATGACGGCGGGCGGGCTGCCGTTCATCAACGCCGACTACACGCTCACGCTGGCCCGGCTGCCGCGCGGCGAGGTGATCGGCCTGGACGCCACCGGCCATCTCAGCGCGGACGGCGTGGCCAACGGGCAGTGCACCGTGCACGACGCGTCCGGGCCCATCGGCTACTGCGTGGTGACGGCGCTGGCCAACCGGATCCCGCCGCCCCCGGCGGCGAGCTGACGCCCGCCGGGGGGAGGCGGCCTCAGGAGGCGGGACGCTCTGCGCGGTCGCCCGACCAGTCGGTGTGGTAGGCGCCCTCCTTGTCGACCCGCAGGTAGGTGTGCGCGCCGAAGTAGTCGCGCAGCCCCTGCACCAGCGCGGCGGGCAGCCGGTCGCGCCGCAGCCCGTCGTAGTAGGCCAGCGCCGAGGAGAAGCCCGGCGTCGGCACCCCGATCTTCACCGCCGTGGCCACCACCCGGCGCCACGACTCCTGCGCGGCGTTGAGCGCCTCGGCGAACGACGGGTCGGCCAGCAGCGTCGGCAGCGCCCGGTCGGCGTCGTAGGCCGCGCGGATCCGGTCCAGGAACTTGGCCCGGATGATGCAGCCGCCCCGCCAGATGGTCGCCATCGCGCCCAGGTCGAGGTCCCAGCCGTACTCCTTGGACGCCGCCGCCATCTGGTCGAAGCCCTGCGCGTAGGCGACGATCTTGGACGCGTACAGGGCCTGCCGCACGTCCTCGACCAGTTCCTTGCCGCCGGTCCCGGTCAGCTCGGGCCCCTGGAGGAGCGGCCGGGCCGCCTCCCGCTGCTCGGGGTGGCCCGACAGCGCCCGCGCGAACACCGCCTCGGCGATCCCCGTCACCGGCACGCCCAGCTCCAGCGCGCTCTGCACGGTCCACCGGCCGGTGCCCTTCTGCTCGGCCCGGTCGACCACCACGTCCACGAACGGCTTGCCCGTCTCGGCGTCGACCTGGTCGAGCACCTCGGCGGTGATCTCGATCAGGTAGGAGTCCAGGTCGCCCTGGTTCCACTCCCGGAACACCCCGGCGAGCTCGGCGGGCGTCGCGCCCAGCGCCTGGCGCAGCAGGTCGTAGGACTCGGCGATGAGCTGCATGTCCGAGTACTCGATGCCGTTGTGCACCATCTTGACGAAGTGACCGGCGCCGTCGGGGCCCACGTGCACCGCACACGGCACGCCGTCCACCTTGGCCGAGATGTCCTGGAGGATCGGGCCGAGCGCCTCCCACGACTCCTTCGAGCCGCCCGGCATGATGCTCGGGCCGTTCAGCGCGCCCTCCTCGCCGCCGGAGATGCCGGTGCCGACGAAGTGGATGCCGCGCTCACGCAGCGCCGCCTCGCGCCGCCGGGTGTCCTCGAAGTACGCGTTGCCGCCGTCGACGATCATGTCACCCGGCTCCATCAGCGCGGCGAGCTCGTCGATCACCGCGTCGGTGCCCGGCCCCGCCTTCACCATGATGATCGCCCGGCGTGGCCGCTTCAGCGACGCCACGAACCCGGCCAGATCCTGCGAGGGCAGGAACGTGCCCTCGCCGCCGAACTCCCGCACGAGCTGTTGCGTACGGGATTCGGTGCGGTTGTGCACGGCCACCGCGTAGCCGTGCCTGGCCAGGTTGCGCGCCAGGTTGCGGCCCATGGTCGCCAGGCCGGTGACGCCGATGTCTGCCAATTCCATAGTCAGCTCCTCCAAAAGGGGTACGCGTGATCAAAGCTCCGTGGTTCGGCCGGATATTCCTCAGTCGCTCTGCCGCACGCCCAGCTCGTCGAGCCGGTCGAGCATGTCGGCCGGGTCGGCGTAGACGCGGAACGCCCCCGCCCGCTCCAGTTCGTCGCGGCCGTAGCCGCCCGACAGCAGCCCGATGCCGAGCGAGCCGGCCCGCCGCGCCGCCAGCAGGTCCCAGATGCTGTCACCCACCACCATCGCGTGCGCCGGGTCGACGCCGAGCCGCGCCGCGCCGGCCAGGAACAGGTCGGGGTCCGGCTTGGCCCGGCGCACCAGGTCGCGCGTCACCATCGGCGCGTCGTCCGGCAGCCCGAGCAGGCCCAGCGCCAGCCGGGCCGTGCGCGCGTAGCCGCTGGTCGCGATCGCCCACGGCACGCCGCGCGAGGACAGCTCCGCCAGCAGCTCCACCGACCCCGGCAGCGGCCGGACCGAATCGGCCTGCTGCTCGTACGCCTCGGCGTGGGTGGTCTGCAGCTCGTCGATCTGCGCCTGGGTGAGCTTCAGCCCGGTCTCGCGCAGCAGGGCGTTGACGAACAGGCCGCCGCTCATGCCGATGCGCCGGTGGATCCGCCACACCGACAGGTCGATGCCCATCCCCGCCAGCGCCTGCCGCCAGGCGATGACGTGCTGGTAGACGCTGTCGATCAGGGTGCCGTCCAGGTCGAACAGAAACGCCGGGGCGGGCGCGTGCGGGAAGTCGTTCATGGCTCCATGACACCATGACGCCCATGAGGATCATCATCGCGGGCGGGCACGGGCAGATCGCGTTGCGGCTGGAGAGGCTGCTGGGAGCGGCGGCCGTCGGCCTGGTGCGCAACCCGGCGCACGTGGCCGACGTCGAGGAGACCGGCGCGCAGGCCGTGCTGTGCGACCTGGAGAAGGCGGGCGTGGAGGAGGTCGCCGGGATCGTCCGGGGGGCGGACGCGGTGGTGTTCGCCGCGGGCGCCGGGCCGGGCAGCGGCGCGGCGCGCAAGGACACCGTCGACCGGGCCGCCTCCGTGCTGATGGCCGACGCCGCCGAGCGGGCCGGGGTGCGCACGTTCGTGCAGATCTCGTCCATGGGCGCGGGCAAGCCGCCCAAGCCGGGCTCCGACGAGGTGTGGGCCGCCTACATCGCGGCCAAGACCGCCGCCGAAGACGACCTGCGCCGCCGCGACCTCGACTGGACCATCCTGCGGCCGGGCCGCCTCACCGACGAGCCCGGCACCGGCCTGGTCCGGCTGGCTCCCGAGGTGCCGCCCGGCCCGGTGCCGCGCGACGACGTGGCCGCCGTCGTCGCCGCCCTGCTCCAGGCCCCGGGGACGGGCCGCCGCACGTTCGAGCTCGTCTCCGGTGACACGCCCATCGTGGACCTCCTCGCGACGGAGTGACCCGCACCCCCCGGAGTGAGCCGCACCCCCGGAGGCAGCCGCACCCCCGGAGGCAGCCGCACCCCCGGAGGCAGCCGCACCCCCGGAGTGAGCCGCACCCCCTGAGGCGCGGAGGCATTTTGCCGATCGCTGGCTATGCCTTGCGACGGGCCCGGCAAGAGGTCCCGGAGGTGCGCGAGAAGGGGACGAGCAAAATGTCGGATATGTCGTTCTTTGGGCGGGATCCTTTCCGGGGTTTCGAGGAGCTGACCGGCCGGGTGTTCGGCGGGATGGACGCCTGGCCGCCGACCCGGCCCAGCGTCCAGCGCGTCGACGTGGGCAAGCTGCTCAGCGCCTCCGCCCGCGAGGTGCTCGCCGACGCCGTGGAGATCGCCGGCCGGCGCGGCGCCGCCGACCTCGACGCGCTCGACCTCCTCGGCGCCTCAGCCCGCGCCGAGCCCACCCGCGAGCTGCTGCGCTCAGCCGGCGTCGACACCGGCAGGCTCCGCGACCGCATCGGCACGCTCGCCGGGCAGGGACCCGCCGCCGAGCCGCCCGACACGCTCTCCCCGTCGGCCAAGCGCGCCGTCCTGGACGCCCAGCGCGTCGCCCGCGCCCTGAACTCCTCCTACATCGGCCCCGAGCACCTGCTGCTCGCGCTCGCCGCCAACCCCGAGTCCACCGCCTCCGAACTGCTGCGCGAGCAGGGCGTCTCCGCCAACGAGATCCAGCGCGCCCTGCTCTCCTCCGGCCCCGGGCAGCCCGGCGGAGAACGCCGCGACAGCGGCACCCCCTCACTCGACGAGTACGGGCGCGACCTCACCGAGGAGGCCAGGCAGGGCCGCGTCGACCCGGTCGTCGGCCGCGAGGACGAGATCGAGCAGTCCATCGAGGTCCTGTCACGCCGCACCAAGAACAACCCCGTGCTCATCGGCGAGCCCGGCGTCGGCAAGACCGCCATCGTCGAGGGCATCGCCCAGCGCATCGTCAACGGCAGCGTCCCCGACACGCTCAAGGACCGGCGCGTCATCGCCCTCGACCTGACCGGCATGGTCGCCGGGTCGAAGTACCGGGGCGAGTTCGAGGAACGGGTCAAGAAGGTCGTCGACGAGGTACGCGCCCACGCCGACGAGGTCATCGTGTTCATCGACGAGGTGCACACGCTGGTCGGCGCCGGGTCGGCCGAGGGCGGCATGGACGCGGCCAACATTCTCAAACCCGCCCTGGCCCGCGGCGAGCTGCACGTCATCGCCGCCACCACCATCGACGAGTACCGCAAGAACATCGAGAAGGACGCCGCGCTGGAACGCCGCTTCCAGCCCATCCTCGTCACCGAGCCCACCGTGGAGCAGACGGTCGAGATCCTCGCCGGGCTGCGCGACGCGTACGAGGCCCACCACCAGGTGCGCATCACCGACGAGGCGCTCGACGCCGCCGCCACCCTGTCGGCCCGCTACGTCGCCGACCGGTTCCTGCCCGACAAGGCCATCGACCTGATGGACCAGGCCTCCGCCCGGGTCCGGCTGCGCTCGCGCACCCCCGGCAGCGACGTGCGCGAGCTGGAGGAACGCCTCGCCTCCCTGCGCCGCGACAAGGACCAGGCGGTCTCCGCCGACGACTTCGACCGGGCCAAGGAGATCACCAGCCAGATCGACAAGCTCCGCCCCGAGCTCGACCGGGCCAGGCAGGGCCGCGACGCCGCCCCGCAGGTCACGGTCGAGGACATCGCCGAGGTCGTCTCCCGCCGCACCGGCATCCCCGTCACCCAGCTCACCACCCAGGAGCGCGACCGGCTGATGCGGCTGGAGGAACACCTGCACGAACGCGTCATCGGCCAGGACGAGGCCGTCGTCGCCATCGCCGAGGCGGTCCGCCGGGCGCGCGCCGGCCTGGCCGACCCGAACCGGCCCATCGGCAGCTTCCTGTTCCTCGGCCCGACGGGCGTCGGCAAGACCGAGCTGGCCAGGGCGCTCGCGGCGGCACTGTTCGGCGGCGAGGACCACATGGTGCGCATCGACATGAGCGAGTTCCAGGAGCGGCACACGGTCTCGCGGCTCATCGGCGCCCCGCCCGGCTACGTCGGCTACGAGGAGGCCGGGCAGCTCACCGAGGCCGTCCGCCGCCGCCCGCACGGCGTCATCCTGCTCGACGAGATCGAGAAGGCGCACCCGGACGTGATGAACATCCTGCTCCAGATGCTCGACGACGGCCGCCTCACCGACGGCCAGGGCCGCACCGTCGACTTCACCAACACGATCGTCATCATGACCAGCAACATCGGCGCCCAGATGATCCTCGACGCCCAGGGCGACACGCCCGACCTGCAGGACCGGCTCATGGACCTGCTGCGCCACTCCATCCGGCCCGAGCTGCTCAACCGCATCGACGAGACCATCGTCTTCCGCCGCCTGGACAGGAGCCAGCTCCGCCAGATCGTCGACCTGCTGCTGGAGCGCACCCGGCAGCGGCTGCGCGGCCAGGACGTGGCGCTGGAGGTGAGCGACGCGGCCAAGGACTGGCTCGCCGAGCGCGGCCACCAGCCCGAGTTCGGCGCCCGCCCGCTGCGCCGCACCGTGCAGCGCGAGCTGGACAACCGCCTGTCCACGATGCTGCTCACCGGCGAGGTCGGGGAAGGCGGCGCCGTCGACGTGGACGCCCAGGACGGCGAGCTCACCCTGCGCGCCCGCACCCCGGAACCGGCGAGCTGACCGCCCGCCACTCCCGGCCCGGGCCTGTCAGGAGAGGGCGGCGCGCGCCAGCTCGCGGCATTCGGCGTACGTGTGCCGCGACAGCGCGTCGCGGACGGCGGGGACGCACGACGGCGCCATCGACAGGCTCGTCACCCCCAGCCCGGCCAGCACCGGGGCGAGCGCCGGATCGCCGGCCGCCTCGCCGCAGACGCCGACCGGCTTGCCCGCCGCCAGGCCCGCCTCCGCGCACGCCGCCACCAGGCGCAGCAGCGCCGGCTGCGCCGGGTCGAGCAGGTCGGCCAGCGCCGGATGCTGCCGGTCGGCGGCGAAGGCGTACTGGCTGAGGTCGTTGGTGCCGACGCTGAGGAAGTCCACCTCCTCCAGCAGCCGGTCGGCCAGCAGCGCGGCGGCCGGGATCTCCACCATGACGCCCACCCGGGCCACCCCCCGGGCGCGCGCCCTGGCGGCGAACCCGGCGGCCTCGTCCCGGGTGGCGACCATCGGCGCCATCACCCACGCCTCCGCGCCCGTCCGCCGCGCCGCCTCGGCGATCGCGTCGAGCTGCGTGTCGAGCACGCCCGGCAGCACCCGGTCGACCCGCAGCCCGCGCATGCCCAGCGCCGGGTTGTGCTCCGGCGGCAGCCCGAGGAACGGCAGCGGCTTGTCGGTGCCCGCGTCCAGCGTCCGCACCACGACGTGCGCCGCCCGCCCGAACACCTCCGCGTAGGCCGCCACCTGCTCGTCGAACGACGGCTCCCGCTCGCGCCCCAGGAACAGGAACTCGGTGCGGAACAGCCCCACCCCCTCACCGCCGGGCACCAGATCCGCGGCCGAGCCGATGTTGAGCAGCAGCCTGACCGGCCGCCCGTCGGCGGTCCTGCCGGGCCCGCCGGTCGCGGCCAGCCGCTCCCGCTCCAGGCGGTCGCGCTCACACGCCGCCTCGGCCTCCTCCCGGCTGATGCCCGCCGTGACCTCGCCGGTCACGCCGTCCACGCACACGTACGTGCCGTCCGCCAGGTCCATCACGCCCGGGCACGCCACCACGGCGGGCAGGCCCCGGCCGCGCGCCAGGATGGCGGTGTGGCTCGTCGGGCCGCCCTTCGCCGTCACCAGCGCCAGCACGTCCGGCCCGAGCCCAGCGGTGTCGGCGGGCGACAGGTCCTCGGCGGCCAGCACGTACGGATGCCCGGGGGAGGGCAGGCCCGGCATCGGCACGCCCAGCGCGAAGGCGACGGCCCGGTGCCTGAGGTCGTCCAGGTCGGCCGCCCGTTCGGCCAGGTAGCCGCCGAGCGCCGCGATCGCCTCCCGGTGGCGGGTGAACGCGGCGTCGAGCGCGTGCGGGGCGTCCAGGCCGTCGCGTACGCCCTGCTCGGCCTCCTCCCGCAGCATCGGATCGTCGGCGATCATGGCCAGCGCGCCCAGGATCTCGGCCGCGTCACCCTCGGCCGCGGCGGCGCGCTCGCGCAGCCCCGCGGCCACCGCCTCCAGCGCCCCGGCGACCACCGCCCCCTCGGCCTCCGCGTCGCCGACCGGCCGAGGAGCCGGAAGCACGGGCGGCGCGGCCATCCGCACCACCGGCCCCGCCACCACCCCCCGGCTGACCCCCAGCCCGGCCAGCCGCACCACCTCACCCACCGACAACCTCCCCAGCCCCCAACCCTGCCCCCTGGCCTGTACCCGGTATCGCGCCCGCGCCCGAGCCCGAGCACGCACCTCCGCCCAAGCCCGCGCCCCCTTCCGGGGCCGCGCCTTCCTCCGGGGCCGGGGTTTCTTCGGGGGGTGGGGGTCCGTCCGGGGCCGCGCCTCCCTTCGGGGGCGGGGGGTCGTCGAGGTCGCGGGAGAGGAGGGCGGCGAGGGTGTCGAGGGCGGCGTCGGCGCCGGGGGCGTCCGACTCCAGCGTCACCTCGGTCCCGCGGACCGCGCCCAGCGACAGCACGCCGAGCATGCTGGACGCCGGGACCGCCTTCCCGTCGCCCGCCCGGATGCGCACCGGCACCCCCAGCCGCGCCGCCTCCTGGACGAACAGCTTGGCGGGCCGCGCGTGCAGCCCGCTCGCCGACGCGATGGTCACCGTCCGCGATGCCATGGCCTGCCTCCTCAGGGTTCGATCGTGACCTTGATGGCCGCGCCCCGGCTGACGAGCTCGATGCCGTCGAGCACCCGGGACAGCGGCAGCCGGTGGGTGATGAGGTCGCCGACCGGCACGGCGCCCGCGGCGATCAGCCCGAGCGCCTCGGCGTTGTGGGCGGGGCTGGAGCCGTTGGCGCCGACGATGGTCAGCTCCCGGTAGTGCACCAGGTTGGAGTCCAGCCGGATGACCGGATCGTCCTTGGGCAGCCCGCCGAAGAAGCTGACGCGGCCCCGCCGGGCGGCCATGCGCACGGCCTGCTCCTGGGCCACGCCCGACGCCGCGGCGGTGACGACCACGTCGGCGCCGCGGCCTCCGGTCAGCTTGAGCACCTGTTCCACCACGTCCCCGTCGATGGCCGCGTCGGGCCGTACGAGGTCAGCGGCGACGGCGAGGCGGGCGGCGTTGACGTCGGTGAGGAAGACGCGGCCCGCCCCGCGCGCCCGGGCGAGCCGCACGTGCAGGCAGCCGATCGGCCCCGCCCCCATGACCACCACGTCGTCACCCGTACCCACGCCGGCCAGCGTCTGCCCGTTGAGCACGCAGGCGAGCGGTTCGGCCAGCGACGCCTCGGCGAACCCGACGCCGTCCGGGACGGCGTTGACGCCGTTGACGGCCAGCACCTTGGCGGGCACGATCAGCCATTCGGCGAAGCCGCCGTCGTAGTGGTAGCCCATCGACTCCTGCGCCAGGCAGACGGCCGGGCGGCCCCGGCGGCACTCCGCGCAGGCGCCGCACGGGATCGCGGCGATCACCTGGACCCGCTCGCCGGTGCCCGCCACCTCGCCGGCGATCTCGTGCCCCATCACGCGGGGCGGCCTGATGTGGTGGTGCCCGAACTTGTAGATCTTGGCGTCGGTGCCGCACGTCGAGCAGTTGCGCACCCGGATCTTCAGCTCGCCGGGCCCGGCGACGGGCTCCGGCGCGTCCTCCACCCGGATGTCGCCCGGGGCGTGGAATCTGGCGACCTTCACGTCAGCTCCTCGATCACGTGGTTCACCTCGGTGGCCTCGCGCAGGGTCCGGGCCCGGGCGGGGTCGAGCAGCACGTCGGCCAGCGCGGCCAGCAGCGGCACGTGCCCGTCGCCGGCGGCGGCGATGCCGACGCAGACGGTGACGCGCTCGCCGTCCCAGTCGACGCCTTCGGGGAAGCGCACCACGCAGATCGCGTCGCGCAGCACGTCCTGCCTGGCCGCCGCCGTGCCGTGCGGGATGGCGAAGCCCTCACCGGCGTAGGTGGAGATCGTCCGCTCGCGTTCGAGCATGGCCTCGATGTACGGCTCGGCGACGGCGCCGACGTCGGCCAGGGCGCGCCCGCACCGGCGGATCGCCTCGTCGCGGCCGGACGCGCTCTCGTGCAGCAGCACGGCACGGGGGTCTAGCAGGCCGTCACGCATCGACGACGCCGCCGTTCCTGATGGTGGTGACGAGCCTGGTCACCGCCGGGTCGCCGAGGAAGATCTGGAACGGCACCAGCGCCTTGCCCGGCGCCGCCGCTCTCGCCCTGGCGGCCAGGCCCGCGTGGCAGAGCACCACGTCGGCGTCGGCCGGGATGTCGTTGACCGGCGTGTGCTCGACGGCGACGCCGCTGTCCTTGAGCTGCTTCCTGAGCTGGGAGGCGAGCATCACGCTGCTGCCCATGCCCGCGTCGCAGGCGACGACGATCTTGCGGATGTCCTTGCTGTCGATGCTCGTCATGGTTCATGCCTCCTTGGCGGCGGTCCGGTGCTCGGGGGAGTCCTCGCGGGCGGCGGCGTCGCGGGGCTCGTCGGCGGCGGGCGTGGCGCTCTCGGCGGGCGGCCCGGCTCCGGCGGGCGGCTCCTTCTCGCCGCGGCCGAACCTCATGAGCAGGGCGGCGACGGCGAACGTCACGGCGGTGGCGATCGCGATCCCGAGGATCATGCCCAGCCAGCCGCCTCTCGGCGTCACCGCCGCGTACGCGAAGATGCTGCCCGGCGACGGCGTCGCCACCAGCCCCGAGCCGGTGACCATGAACGTGAACACCCCGGCCGCGCCGCCCGCGATGACGGCGAGGATGAGGCGGGGCTTCATGAGCACGTACGGGAAGTAGATCTCGTGGATGCCGCCGAAGAAGTGGATGATCATCGCGGCCGGGGTGCTGGGGCGCAGCGGGCGCGGGCCGAACAGCAGGTAGGCCAGCAGCAGGCCGAGCCCGGGGCCCGGGTTCGACTCCAGCATGA
Organism: Nonomuraea sp. NPDC023979; assembly: GCF_040639085.1. NCBI lineage: Bacteria > Bacillati > Actinomycetota > Actinomycetes > Streptosporangiales > Streptosporangiaceae > Nonomuraea > Nonomuraea sp. NPDC023979. The sequence goes on along the minus strand of NZ_JBEZZG010000014.1, from coordinate 877 downwards.
ACAGGATCGACCTGCCGGTCTCGGCCGCCTCCGCGACGCCGAGCGGGCCGAGCACGCCGTGGTTGACGGCGTTGTTGAGGAACAGCACCTTGGCGGGCTCGATCAGCGCCGAGGCCACGGGCAGCAGGCCGTTGCCGACCAGCCAGTCGACCGCGTCGCCGGCGACGTTGGTGATCACCTGGACGACCGGGCCGATGCCCCACACGCCGGCGACGGCCATCGCGCCGCCGACGATGCCGGCGCTGAAGTTGTCCACCAGCATCTCGAACCCGGACCGGGTCCGCGCCTCGGTGAACTTGTCCACATATTTCAGGATCAGGGCGGCGAGTGGGCCGACGATCATGGCGCCGAGGAACATCGGGATGTCCGCCCCCACCACGACGCCCATCGCGGCGACCGCGCCCACCACCGCCCCGCGCTGCCCGTGCACCATCCGCCCCCCGGTGTAGGCGATGAGCACGGGCAGCAGGACCTTGATGATCGGCTCGACCATCGCGGCGAACGACTCGTTCGGCAGCCAGCCGGTGGGGATGAACAGGGCGGTGATGAGTCCCCAGGCGATGAACGCGCCGATGTTCGGCATGATCATCCCGGCCAGGTGGCCGCCGATCCGCTGGATCGTGGCCTTGACGCCGGTCCCGTGGACCGGAGGGGTGTAGGTGTCGGCCATTGGACATGCTCCTTCGGGGGGATGAGCAGACTCCAGGGGGTGAGCCGGTCAGCGACCCGGCGGCGGCCGCGCCGGGCCGGTGGTCGAGGTGAGCGGGCGCGCCGGGTCGAGGGCCGAGGTGAGCGGGCGCGCCGGGTCGGGTGCGTGGACGCGTACGGCGTCGCGGCGGATGTCGCGCGGGCCCGGCATGCGGCTGCCCGGCAGGCC
>NZ_JBEZZG010000013.1:0-225288 GCF_040639085.1 Nonomuraea sp. NPDC023979 | reverse complement strand
CGGCGCGCCATGCCCGCCACCAGCCCGAGCCTGGAGGCGTCCGGGTCCACCAGCGCGATCTCGGTCAGCGGCAGCTCGTCGCGCAGCCGCGCGAACCCGTCGATCAGCTCGGGCGTGTACGTGGAGCCGCCCCCGACAACAGCGAGTCTCAAACCTCGGTCCCTTCCATGGGTCACGATCCGGGCAGCGTGGCGCCGAAGACCTCGTCGCGCACGATCTTCAGAGCCAGGTCAAGTCCGCCGGCCAGCACCGGGTTGCCCGCCACCTCCGACAGGCGGACCAGGGGCTGGGGAATCGTCAGCGCGTGCAGCTCCCGCTCGATCAGCGCCCGCAGCGGCTCGCCGCCCGCCAGCACCACGCCGCCCGTCACCACGATCAGGCCGGGGTCAACCACGGACGTGATGGCCGCCAGGCCCACCGCCAGCCGGGCCGCCACCTCGCGCAACCCCGACGCCGCCCGGGCGCTCTGAGAGCCACGGAGAGCGCTCTCCGTGACGGGGGTGACCAATGAGGCCGTCTCCGCCCCGTCCGTGGCCGTAGCGGCCCTCTGAGCGCCGTCCGGGCCTGTGTGCGTCGGATGTCCGGCCCGGAGATCTTCGAGGGCGGCCGTCCCGTCCGCCTCCAGCCGACGGACGGCGTTCGCCACCGCCTCGCGGAAGTCCGCGCCCTCGACGCCGTGGGCGCGCAGCACCCGCAGGACGGCCGCGCCGCCGGTGAGCGCCTGGTAGCCGTGGTCGCCGTACTGCCCCGCCTCGCGGGCCGTCGGCGCGCCCGGCGCGGGCATGTAGCCGACCTCGCCGGCGCCTCCGGTCGCGCCCCGGTGCATGCGGCCGCCGAGCACGATGGCCGACCCGATGCCCTGGTCGGCCCAGAGCAGCACGAAGTCGGGCGTGCCGCGCGCCGCGCCGTGCGCCTGCTCGGCCACGGCCACCAGGTTGACGTTGTTCTCCACCGACACGGGCACGCCCAGCCCGTCGCTCAGCGCCTTCTCCAGGTCGTCGACGTGCCAGCCGGGCATCTCCTCGGCCGTCGCGTACCCCAGGCGGCCCGTGGAGGGGTCCAGTGCCGCCTGCACGCCGATCACCACCCGCCGGGGCGGCTCGGGCGGCCTCGCCCCCGCGAGGGCCGCGCAGAGCCGGTCGACGAGCTCGTCCGGGGTGGCGGGCGCGGGCACCGCGTGCTCGCCGACGACGGTGCCGGTCAGGTCGGCCACGCGCGCCTCGACGCGGGTGAAGGTCACGTCCAGCGCGGCCGCGTACGCCGCCTCGGGGTTGAGCCGGTAGACCTCGGCCGTACGGCCGGGCAGGCCCTCCCTGATGCCGTCGGGCACCACCAGCCCGGCCTCCTGCAGACGGGAGAGCAGCTGGGAGGCCGTAGGCTTCGACAGACCGGTCAGCGTGCCGATCTCGAGGCGGGTGAGTGGGCCGCGTTCGAGAAGCGCGCGCAGGGCGGCGCGATCGTTGATCGCGCGCAGCAGGCTCGGCGTGCCCGGCACGGGACCGCTCACTGTTACCCCTTCCAGTTAGGAAACTTTCCTAACCGGGGTGAACGTAAAGAGCGAAAGGCCATTCGGTCAAGTGTCGAAATCGACCCGTGACCGTACGAGAGGGAGGGAAAAGCGAAGAGTGGCTCAACAGGCGTGCTAATGTCGTCGTTTGTCGTAACAACAAGCAGAATGGCCCGGAGCGTCCCATTAACCACAATAATGGTCTGGCGGCAACTCGTCAAACAGAGCTCGCCAGGGAGCAGGCGTACGTCACCCGCCTCTACGACCGCCTCGACCTGCTGCGCGAGCGTACCCAGCGGCAGCTCAAGGACGTGCTGGCCATGGGAGCCGTCGGCACGATGCAGAACATGTCGGAGCGTGACTCCTTCGCCGAGATGCACGCCACCCGGCTCGCCCGGCTGTGGGCGGTCGAGCGCGGCCTGGTTTTCGGACGGCTCGATCACCACGCCGAAGGCCGCCTCTACATCGGCAAGCTCGGCCTGACCGACGACGAGCAGGAGCGGCTGCTCATCGACTGGCGGGCGCCCGTCGCCCAGCCCTTCTACCGCGCCACCCCGGCCGCGCCGATGGGCGTCACCCGGCGGCGCCACCTGCAGACCAGGGGCCGCGAGGTCATCGGCGTCGACGACGACCTGCTCGACCTCGACGCGCTCACCGAGGACGACCGCGCCACCCTCAACGGCGAGGCCGCGCTGCTGGCCGCGCTCGACGAGCGGCGCACCGGCCGCATGCGCGACATCGTCGCCACCATCCAGGGCGAGCAGGACCGCGTCATCCGCGCCGACCTCAACGGCGTGCTGGTCGTGCAGGGCGGCCCCGGCACCGGCAAGACCGTCGTCGCGCTGCACCGCGCCGCCTACCTCCTCTACACCCACCGCGAGCGGCTCGAGCGCCGCGGCGTGCTCGTCCTCGGCCCCAACCCGACGTTCCTGCGCTACATCGAGCAGGTGCTGCCCTCGCTGGGCGAGACCGACGTGCTGCTGTCCACCGTCGGCGAGCTCTACCCCGGCGTGACCGCCACCGCCCGCGAGCGGCCCGAGGTGGCCGCCGTCAAGGGCGACGCGCGCATGGCCGAGGTGCTGGCCAAGGCCGTGCGCGAACGCCAGCGCGTCCCGCGCCAGCCGATCGAGCTGAACCTCGGCCGCAACACCCTCACCATCGACCGCGGCATGCTGGAGTCGGCCCGCAACAAGGCGATCCGCTCGCGCCGGCCGCACAACCAGGCCCGCGCCGTGTTCGTCAGGTCGCTGCTCAACGCGCTCGCCCGGCAGCTCGCCAGGAAGATCGGCAAGGGCCTCATCGACGACGACGACCTCGCCGACCTGCGCGAGGACCTGCGCACCGAGCCGGTCGTCCGGTCCGCGCTCAACCGCCTGTGGCCCTACCTGACGCCGCAGCGGCTGCTGCTCGGCCTGTACGGCTCGCCGCAGCGGCTCGCCGAGGCCGCCTCGGCGCTGACGCCGAAGGAGCGGGAGCTGCTGCTGCGCGACGCCTCCCGCGCGGGGGAGTGGACCGAGTCCGACGTGCCGCTGCTCGACGAGGCCGCCGACCTGCTCGGCGAGATCGACGAGCAGGTGCTGCGCGCCTCCGCCCTGCAGGCGGAGGAGGAGCTGGCCGCCGCCCGCCGCGCCGAGGAGCACGAGCGCGAGGCCGAGCTCGCCTACGCCCGCGAGGTCCTGGAGCTGACCGGCCTGTCCGACGTCATGGAGGCCGAGCGCCTCGCCGAACGCCAGCGCGGCGGCGGCCCCTACCTGACCACCGCCGAGCGCGCCGCCGCCGACCGCACCTGGGCCTACGGCCACGTCATCGTCGACGAGGCGCAGGAGCTGTCGCCGATGGCCTGGCGCGCCGTCATGCGGCGCGTCCCCAACCGGTCGATGACGATCGTCGGCGACATCGCCCAGACGGGGTCCGCCGCCGGCGCGCGTTCCTGGAAGGACGTGCTCGACCCGTACGTGGCCGGGCGCTGGCGGCAGGAACGCCTGACCGTCAACTACCGCACGCCCGTCGAGCTGATGGAGGTAGCCGCCCGCGTGCTGGCCACCGTCGGCCCGTCGCTGGAGGCGCCCACCTCCGTCCGCGAGGGCGGCACGCCGCCCTGGTCGGCCCCGCTGTCCGCGCTGCCCGACCTGGTCAGGGCGGAGGCGGCCGAAGGCGGCAAGGTCGCCGTGGTGACCCCCGACGCGCTGCTCGGCGAGCTCGGCGACCTGGTGCGCGAGGCGGTCGAGGGCGCCGTGGTCGTCGCCCCCGGAGCCGGCCGGGCCCGCGGCGCGGCGGCGCTCGACGCGCCCGTCGCCGTCATGGGCGTCGCCGACGCCAAGGGGCTGGAGTTCGACGCGGTCATCGTGGCCGAGCCGGGCCTCATCGCGGCCCAGTCGCCGCGCGGCCCGAGCGACCTGTACGTGGCGCTGACCCGCGCCACGCAACGGCTCGGCGTCGTCGCGGAAGGCCCGCTCCCGCAGGCGCTCAGCGGCTTGCCAACCCGTGCGCAGGCAGCCGCGAATGGGCTTTGACCGGCTCCGGCGCGGGCGGCCACCTGCGAAGACTCGATGTTTCTGCTGATCGGGACACGGTTGACATCTGAGGTGGAGTCGGTAGTTTGCTGCGCAGTCCAGCACGGGACTTGGCCGGTTGGCCGTCTCTGACATCGCCGGATCCTGCGTCCGTGACGGAGCGTGACTTCGTCCACACAGCCAGGTGCAGGGCCGTCGGTCCGTCGAGTCGGGGCACCCCAACCGGGCGGGGGGTTGGACCCGGGACGGGCCCGGGAGCCCAGTAGACAACGGAATTCCGCGCTCGCCGCCGACGAGACGGGTCCGGTCCGAAGGGTTTCCGGGCCCTCTTCCCGTTCCCGTGCACCGGGCCGTCTGCGCGCCGGGTGGTCCCGTCGGCCACGGGATCACCCTGCCGCCCCCGCTTTCCGCCGTGCCGTGATGACCTGAGCGCGCCCGTGGGGCGGTAGCGTTTCCGCAAGCAGGCGATCGGCGAGGGAGACGCGCAGTGGTGCAGGAACGAACGGGCCCACCGTCCACGCCCCCCGCCCCCGTGCCCGCCGGCGACGACGCCGACAGCTCGTCCGACACCGTGGACCGCGCCCCCGGTGAGCCGGGCCCGCCCGCGCCGCCCCGCGCCGGACGCGGGCGCTCGCGGCGCGACGCGGCGATGCGCGCCGCGGTCATGTCCGCCGGGAGCCTGCTGCTCTACCTGGCCTTCCCGCCGCTCGGCTGGTGGCCGTGCGCGCCGCTCGGCCTCGCCCTGATCGCCGCCTCCCTGTACGGCGCCGGGCCCCGCCGCGCCGCCTGGCTCGGCTACCTGGGCGGCCTGGTGTTCCTGTTCCCCGCGCTCGCCTGGGTGCGGACGGTCGGCGACGACGTCTGGCTGATGCTCGTCGGCGTCGAGAGCCTGTTCTACGCCGCGCTGGCCGTGGCCGCCGCGCTGGTGCTCCGGCTCAAGTGGTGGCCGCTGTGGTTCGCCGCGCTGTGGGTGGCGATGGAGTGGCTGCGCGGCCTGGTGCCGATCGGCGGCTTCCCGTGGGCGCGGGTGGCCTTCAGCCAGGGCGAGTCCGTGTTCACCCCGTACGCCGCGCTGGGCGGCGCGCCGCTGGTGTCGTTCGCCGCCACCCTGTGCGGCACGCTGCTCGCGTACGCGGTCCTGCGCCGGCCCGCGCCTGGCCCGAAGGCGGCACTGCGGCGGGTCGCGCCGGTGGCGCTCGCGCTGGCCGTGCCGCTGCTCGGCCTGGCCGTGCCCCGCCCCGGCGACGAGGGCCGCACCGTCAACGTCGGCATCGTGCAGGGCAACGTGCCCGGCCGGGGCATGGACATCTTCGGCGACGAGCCCGCGATCGTGATGAAGAACCACGCCGACGGCACCCGGCGCATCGCCCAGGCCGTCCGCGAGGGCAGGCTGCCCAGGCCCGACATCGTGGTCCTGCCGGAGAACTCCACCGACATCGACCCCTTCCGCGACGCCTACGCGTACCGGACCATCGACGAGTCGGTCAAGGACGTCGGCGTGCCCACGCTGATCGGCGCCGTCGTGGCGATCGGCGACGACCGGCGCGCCACCCGCAGCCTGGTGTGGGACCCGGCCACCGGGCCCGGCGCCCACTACGACAAGCAGCGCCTGGTCCCCTTCGGCGAGTACACGCCGTTCAAGGAGCTCGTGCTGGCCCTGTGGGACCGCGCCGCGCTGGTCGGCAGGCAGTCGGTGGCCGGCACCGTGCCCGGCGACCTCAAGCTCGGGCCGGTCACCGTCGGCGCCGTCAACTGCTACGAGGTGGCCTACGACGACACCGTGCGCGGCACCGTGCGCGCCGGCGGCACCCCGCTCGTCGTGCAGACCAACAACGCCACCTACGCGCAGTCCAACCTGCCGGCGCAGCAGCTCGCCATGTCGCAGTTGCGCGCCGTCGAGCACAACAGGGCCGTGGTGACCGCCGCCACCACCGGGATCTCCGCTTTCGTGACACCGGACGGTAAGGTCTCCTGGCAGACTCGCGAGCTCGTGGCCGACCAGACGGTGGTGACCGTGCCGATACGCACCGAACACACCATCGCCACGAGGGTCGGCGCGCTGCCGGAGTGGGCATTGATGGTGATGGGTGCGGCGGCCGTCGGAGTCGCCGTGTGGCGCAGACGGCGGGACGACCGGATGGGGAACGACTGACGATGGAGACTCTCGGGCGGGTGCTGGTCATCGTCCCGACCTACAACGAGCGCGACAACCTGCCGAGGATCGCCGAGCGGCTGCGGGCCGCGGTGCCCGGCGCGCACCTGCTGGTGGCCGACGACAACAGCCCCGACGGCACCGGCAAGATCGCCGACGAGCTCGCCTCCGGCGACGACCACGTGCACGTCCTGCACCGGCCGGCCAAGCAGGGGCTCGGCGCCGCCTACATCGCCGGGTTCCGCTGGGGGCTGGACGAGGGCTTCGACGTGCTGGTCGAGATGGACGCCGACGGCTCACACCAGCCCGAGGAGCTGCACAAGCTGCTGGAGGCGCTGGCCGACGGCGCCGACCTGGCCATCGGCTCCCGCTACGTGCCGGGCGGCCGCGTGATGAACTGGCCGGCCTCCCGCGAGTTCCTGTCCCGGGGCGCCAACGTCTACACACGGCTCATGCTGGGCCTGCCGGTGCGCGACGCCACCGCCGGCTTCCGCGCCTACCGGGCGGCCACCCTGGAGAAGATCGGGCTGGCCGACGTGGAGTCGCAGGGCTACTGCTTCCAGGTCGACCTCACGCTGCGCGCCGCCCGCCACGGGCTGCGGGTGGCAGAGGTGCCGATCACGTTCGTCGAGCGCACGGTCGGCACCAGCAAGATGAGCGGCCGCGTCATGGGCGAGGCGTTCTGGCGCATCGCCCAGTGGGGCGTCACCGGGCTGCCCGCCCGCATGCGCCGCCGGCGCGGCTGAACGGGCATGGCTGGGCGGGCGTGGCTGAGCGGAAGGCGCCACGCGGCGGCGGGCGCGGAACGCATCGGGGCCGCCGCGCGTTGTCCGTGATGTAGACGTGTGCGGAATCGAGGGCGAACGATGCGGCTTGTGCTATTCCTGGCCTTCCTGCTGGTGCCGGTGCTGGAGATCTGGCTGCTCATCCAGGTGGGCTCCGTCATCGGCGGCTGGCAGACGGTCGGCCTGCTGGTCGCGGCGAGCCTGCTGGGCTCGTGGCTGATCCGGCGCGAGGGCCGCAGGGCGTGGCGCAGCCTCCAGGAGGCGCTGCAGTCGGGGCGGATGCCGGAGCGGGAGCTGGCCGACGGCGGGCTCATCCTGGTGGGCGGCACGCTGCTGCTCACGCCGGGCTTCTTCAGCGACGTGGTCGGCCTGCTGTGCATCCTGCCGATGACCCGGCCGCTGATGCGGCGGCTCGGCGCGTACTTCTTCCAGCGGCGGATCAAGAAGATGGCGGCGGCCTCGCCGTACGCGAACCTCTTCACGGCCGCGCCGGGCGCGGTGCCGGACGGCGACCCGTTCGCCGGCCCCGCGCGCAACGGCCAGCACGCGCAGCACGGGCAGCACGGTGGACCGGGCAAGGTCGTGCACGGCGAGGTCATCCGGGAAGACTGAGGCCGGGGACGCAGACAGAGAAAAACCCCCGGGCCGTCAGCCCGGGGGTTTCACCGTGAGAGGTCGTCAGGCGCTCTTGCGACGCTGGGCCCTCAGGACCGCCAGCCGCTCGTTGAGCACCTCTTCCAGGTCTTCGATGGACCGCCGCTCCAGGAGCATGTCCCAGTGTGTCCGCGGGGGCTTCGTCTTCTTCGATTCCGGCTGCTCGCCGTCGACCCGGACCGCGGTGGCGCCGCACATGCGGCACTCCCAGGTCGCGGGGATCTCGGCCTCGGCGGCAAGCGGAACCTCGAAGCGATGGCCCTTCGGGCAGGTGTAGGACACCTCCTGGCGGGGGGCCAGATCCGTGTTACGGTCGTTCTCGTAGCTGGTTGCCCCGAGCCGGGTGCCACGAAGCGCGCGCTCGCCCATGTTTCAATGCCTCCTACAGGGCCCCCATACGTGGGGGGTCTGTCTCCCACGGTGTGTAACGCTTGGTACCGTGATGGGATTCCCACCTGCGGGGTGATCCAATCGCGCATCGGCCCGGCAGTTGGACGCGGCGTCCATGAAGTCCGGCCGGCGGGCACGGGGTCGAGGCTCCTGCCGCGGCTCCCACCAGCGCCGGTGTCCCCCAGCACGGTGAGTCCTGAAAGTGAACTGGCATGGGTTCACTTCGTCAACGCTCCTATGCTGGGCCCGTGAACAGGTTCGGGGACATGCACTGCTCCATCGCCCAGGCCGTCGGCGTCGTCGCCGAGCCGTGGACTCCGCTCATCCTGCGCGACCTCTTCCTCGGCGTGCGGCGGTTCGACGACCTGGCGGAGGACCTGGGCATCTCGCGCAACCTGCTCACCAGACGGCTGGACCACCTCGTGAGCGCGGGCGTGGTGGAGCGGCAGCCCTACCAGGACCGGCCGCCGCGCCACGAGTACGTGCTGACCGAGGCGGGCCGCGACATCGTGCCGGCGCTCATCACGCTCATGTCCTGGGGCGACCGGTGGGCCACGCCGCCCGGAGGGCCGCCCGCGCTGCTCGTGCACTCCTGCGGCCAGCAGTTCACCCCGGTCGTCACCTGCCCGCACTGCGGCGGCGAGGCCAACGCCGAGACCGTGCTGGCCGTGCGGGGCCCCGGCGCCGCCCAGGGCCCCGGCACGATGGTCCTGGCGGCCCCCTAGCCCCCGCTAGATCTTCGAAGGCACCTCGTTGCCCGCGGCGCGGATGGCCCTGGGCAGGTTGACCAGGGCCAGCAGCACGAAGCCGAGCACGAAGAAGACGATCATCGACAGGATGGCGATGCGGTAGCTGTTGGTGAACTGCAGCGCGAGCGTGATCGTGAGCGAGCCGATGAAGGCCGAGCCCTTGTCGCTGATCTGCAGCAGGCTGAAGTACTCGGCCTCCCGGCCCTTCGGGATGACCTGCGAGAACAGCGAGCGCGACAGCGCCTGGCTGCCGCCCAGCACGATCGCGATCGCGAACGCCATCAGGTAGAACTGCAGCGCCTCGCCCTCCCGCACGAACAGCGCGGCGATCACGATGACCGTCCACACCACCAGGCTGGCCAGCACCGTGTTCTTGGTGCCGAACCGCCGGGCCAGCCGGCCGAGCAGCAGCGCGCCGAAGAACGCCACGAACTGCACCATGAGGATGGCGGTGATCTGCACTTCCTGTTCGAGCTTGAGCGCCTCGGAGGCGAAGGCGGCGCTGTTGCCGATGACGGTCTGGATGCCGTCGTTGTAGACCAGGTACGCCACCAGGAACAGCAGCGTCAGCGGGTAGCGGCGCAGTTCCCTGAGCGTGCGGCCGAGCTGGCGGAAGCTGCCGCCCACGGAGGACAGCGCGGTGTGCTCGTGGGCCGGGACGGGCCGGTTGCGCAGCCGCAGCAGCGGCACGATCGTGAACGTCGCCCACCACAGCCCGGCCGACATCATGGCGATGCGCACCGCGTGCCCCTCCTCCAGGCCGAGGCTCGCGTGGTTGAGGAAGAGCACCAGGTTGAGCGCCAGCAGCAGGCCGCCGCCCAGGTAGCCGATGGCCCACCCGCGCGAGGAGACCCGGTCGCGCTCCTCGGCTGTGGAGATCTGCGGCAGGAACGAGTCGTAGACGACGATGGAGGCGCCGTAGGCCAGGTTGGCGACGACGAACAGCACGCCGCCCAGCAGGTAGCGGTCGCCCTCGACGAAGTACAGGCCCATCGCGGCCAGCGCGCCCGCGTAGGCGAAGGCGCCGAGCATCTCCCGCTTGCGGCCGGTGTGGTCGGCGAGCGCGCCCACGATCGGCAGGAAGACGATCTGCAGCAGCACCGCCGCGGTCGTGATCAGCCCGAAGTACGCGGCCGGGCGGATGTCCATGCCGAGCACGTCCACGTAGCCGAGCCCGGGGCTGGCCGCGGCCAGCTCGTCGAAGGTCTCGACGCAGGTGGCGGCGGCGACCTGCGGGAAGTCCTTGGCGCACGCCGCGGTCTTGGCGACCGGGATCAGGTACGGGCCGAGGAAGACCGAGATGACCGTGGTGTAGAAGGCCGAGTTGGCCCAGTCGTAGAAGTACCAGCCGCGCTGCTCGCGCCTGCGGGCGGCGGGGGAGGCACCGGTGGGGTCCGCGGGGGGTGCGGGTACGGACAAGAGTCGCTCCTAGGCGGCCATGCGGCCGGGATGCCACTGTCCGCGCTCTTCCAGCACGGTGCGCAGCCCGGTGATGTTGTCGGTCATGATGCCGTCGACGCCCAGATCGAGCAGGCGCTCCATCCGCGCGGCGTCGTTGATCGTCCACACGTGCACCTGCATGCCGATGGCGTGCGCCGTACGGACCAGGCTGCGCGTGGTGACGGGCAGCCCGCGGAAGCCGATCGGGACCTGCGCGCACGGGATGCCCGCGCGCACCAGCCGGGCCAGCAGCCGGCCGTAGCCGGAGGTGGAGGCGGCGGCGCGCAGCGCGGCGACGCCGCGCGGGCCGAGCGCCGAGCAGACCTCGCGCCCGATCGCGGCCCGGGCCAGCGCCAGCCGCTCGTCGGAGAACGACGTCAGGCAGACGCGGTCGTAGGCGCCGGTGCGGCGGATCGCCTCGGCCAGCGGCGCGATCGCCGCGGCCTCCTTGACGTCGATGTTGAACCGGATCTCCGGCCAGGTGCCGAGCAGGTCCTCCAGCAGCGGGATCTCGTGCTCGCCGCCGATGCGGGCGCGCCGCACGGCGCTGTAGGGCAGCTCGGCGATGCGGCCGCGCCGGTCGGTCACCCGGTCGAGGGTGTGGTCGTGGAAGGCCAGCAGCACCCCGTCGGCGGTCGCGTGCGCGTCGGTCTCCAGATAGGTGTAGCCGAGCCGCACGGCCCGCTCGAAGGCCGCCGCCGAGTTCTCCGCCCCTTCGGCCGCGCCGCCCCGGTGGGCGAACGCCAGGGGCGCCGGGTGGTCGAGGAAAGCGAAGCGACGGCTGAGCACGACCTGAGTATGCCTTCCGCGAATGAACAACGGGGTTACGAATCGGGGAGATTCTGCCATTCCTGGCGTCGCGCCTCGGCGAGCGCGATGGCGGCGGCGACGGCCACGTTGAACGAGCCGACGCGCCCCACCTGCGGGATGTAGCAGACGCCGTCGGCGGCGTCGAGCAGCGCGGGGGAGCAGCCGTGGTCCTCGCTGCCGACCACCAGGCACACGTCGCGGCCGAGGTCGGCCCTGTGCAGGGGGACGGCCTCGGCCGTCAGCTCGATCGCCAGCACGGTGAAGCCGTCGTCCCTGGCCGCCTTGACCGCCTCGGTCGCGGGCATCGCCTCGTGCCAGGTGACCAGCCGGTCGGTGCCGAGCGCGGTCTTGCCGGCCTTGGGGTTGGTCGGCGGGGTGGCGTTGCCGGCCAGCCAGATCTGGTCGACGCCGAACGCGGCCGCGCTGCGGAAGATCGAGCCCACGTTGAACGGGCCGGTGACCGACTCCAGGATCAGCCCCAGGCGGTTGCCGGTGTTGCGGCGCCAGGTGCGGTTGAGCCGCTTGACGTCGGTGGGGCGCAGCTGCCTTCTCATCGTTGCACCTTCAGGATTCGGTAGGCGGCCCGGGAGGCCTCGCGGGAGGCCTGCCAGCCCTGCTCGCCGAGCCAGCGCTGCAGGGAGTCGGAGCCGAGGTGTTTCTGGACGACCAGGTAGGCGGCGCCGCCGGGAGCCAGCCGGGACAGCCACCTGGTGAGCATCTCGTGCAGCGCCGCCTTGCCGATGCGGATGGCGGGGTTGGACCAGATCGCCTGGAACGTCACGTCGTCCGGCATCTCGTCGGCGTGCACGGGCCGTACTTTGTAAAGGCGCGCGGCCTGGGCGTTGCGCTCGGTGAGCTCCAGGCTGCGCCGGTTCACGTCGACGGCCCACACCGTCGCCCCGGGCGCCCGCGAGGCCATCGTCAGCGCGATCGGGCCGTAGCCGCAGCCCAGGTCGAGCAGGTCGCCCTCCTGGGGTGGCGGCGGGACCGTCTCCAGCAGGATGCGCGTGCCGGCGTCGACCCGCTCCGGCGAGAACACGCCCCTGTCGGTCTCCAGCCGCAGGTGCAGGTCGGGCAGCACCAGGTCGACGGAGCCGGGCTTGCTGGCGGTCTCGGGACGCTCGGAGAAGTAGTGGGCCACGTGGGGAAACGTTACGGGATCCGGGTGCCGAACAAGACCGCGGCGCCCGCGACCAGCAGGCCGAGGACGAGCGCGGCGACGATGAACTGCTGGGTGATCTCCTGCTTGACCAGCTTGTAGCCGAGCGAGGTGCCGATCTGCTCGTAGACCTCGCGCAGCTCGCTGCCGGACTCGGCCGTGTAGGCGCGCCCGCCGGTGCCGTCGGAGAGCTGCTGGAGCGTCTGCTTGTTGACGGGCACGTTGACGGGCCTGCCGTCGATGGAGACGGTGCCCTCCTGGGTGCCGTAGGCGATGGTGGAGACCGGGATGTGCGCCTGCGTGGCGGCGTCGGTGGCCTCCTTGACCGAGCGGCCCGAGGTGTTGTCGCCGTCGGACAGCAGCACGATCGCGGCGGGCGGCGGGTCGGTGGCGGCGTCCTGGTCGAAGGAGCGCACCGATTCGAGCGAGTTGAACACCGCCTCGCCGATCGCGGTGCCGGGCCGGGTGGACAGGTTGCCGATCGCGGTCACCACGGCGCCGTGGTCGGTGGTGGGGGAGATCAGCACGTTGGCGGAGCGGGCGAAGGCGACGACGCCGACGTTGAACCGGTCGGGCAGCTCGCGGACGAACGACTGGGCGGCGGACTTGGCGGCGGTGATCCGGTTGGGGTCGACGTCGCCGGCCTCCATGGACAGCGACACGTCCAGGGCGATCATGATGGTGGCCCGGTCGCGCGGCACCCGTACCTCGTCGGCGGGGCGGGCCGCGCCGAGGACGAGCAGCGACATCATGACGAGGAACAGCGCGGGCGGCACGTGCCTGCGCCAGCCGGGGCCGGCGGGGGCGACCAGGTTGAGCAGCGCCAGGTTCGTGAAGCGGACGGTGTAGCGGCGGCGGAAGAACTGCGCGGCCACGTAGCCGGCGGCCAGCAGCAGCACCAGCACCGACAGCCAGAGCCAGGCCGGCGACAGAAAAGTCACGGGGTCACCTTCCGGTGTGCCAGGTGGCGGGTGCGCCGCTGGCGCAGGACGAACTGCGCGACGTCGAACACCCAGTCGCGGTCGGTGCGCAGCACCAGGTGGGCGACGCCGGCGCGGCGCAGGGCGGCGCGGGTGCCCTCCCGTTGCAGCGCCGCGGCCTCGGCGTAGGCGCGGCGTACTTTGGGCGAAAGGTGCACTTCGCGTACGTGCCCGGTCTCGGGGTCGGCGAACGCGACGCGGCCCACGTCGGGGAGTTCGAGCTCGCGCGGGTCGACGATCTCCACAGCCAGCACCTGGTGGCGGGCGGACAGACGGCGGATGGGGCGCTCCCAGGGGCGTTCGGCGTCGGGGTCGAGGGAGGGGCGGGCGTCGAGGAAGTCGGAGACGATCACGCGCATGCCGCGCCGCCGCCGGGTGGCCGCCAGCACGTCGATGCCCTCGGCCAGGTCGGGCGCGTCGGGGACGGCGCGGCCGCGCGGGGCGTCCATGAGCGCGGACAGCAGGCCGTACAGGGCGGGGCGGCCGGTGCGGGCGGGCATGCGGTGGATGAACTCGTCGTGGATGACCAGGGCGCCGAAGCGGTCGCCCATCCGGCTGGACAGGAAGCCGAGCGCGCCGACGGCGGCCACGACCAGGTCGCGCTTGTCGGTGTCGGCGGTGCCGAAGTCCATGCTGGGCGACAGGTCGGCCAGCGCCCACGTCTCCAGCTCGCGGTCGGCGACCAGGTCGCGCACGTGCGGCACGGTCGTGCGGGCGGTGACGGCCCAGTCCATGCGGCGCACGTCGTCCTCGCCCGGCACGTAGACGCGGCTGTCGCCGGCCTCGCTGCCGGTGCCGGGCAGCAGGCCCTGGTGGGCGCCGTGCAGGAGCCCGTCCAGGCGCCGGGTGACGACCAGCTCCAGCTTGCGCAGGGCCTGTTCGGCGGTGCTCACCGGTTCTGGTTCCACACGACGAGGGGCGGCGGGACGGCGTGCAGGATCTGGCGGACGACCTGCTCGGGGTCGACGCCGTCGGCCAGCGCGTCGAAGGTGAGCATCAGCCGGTGCGCCATCACGTCCACGGCCACGTCGCGCACGTCGTCGGGCAGCAGGTAGTCGCGGCCGCGCAGCACGGCCAGGGCGCGGCCGGCGGAGACCAGGCCGAGGGTGGCGCGCGGGCTGACGCCGATCTCGATCGTCTCGGCCAGGTCGGCCAGGCCGTAGTCGGAGGGGGCGCGGGTCGACATGACGAGGCGGACCACGTAGTCGGCGACGAGCTGGTGGACCGAGACGTTCTCGGCGGCCTCCTGGAGCGCCAGCAGCCGCTGCGGGTCGAGGACGCGGTCGGGGGCGGGCGGGGTGACGCTCATCCGGTGCAGGATCTCCAGCTCCTCGTGCGCGGTCGGGTGCGGCACCCGTACGCGGAACAGGAAGCGGTCGCGCTGGACCTCGGGCAGGGGGTAGACGCCCTCGGACTCGATCGGGTTCTGGGTGGCCAGCACGATGAAGGGGCGGGGCAGCGGGTGGGTGACGCCGGCGAGCGTGACCTGGCGTTCGGCCATGACCTCCAGCAGCGCCGACTGCACCTTGGCGGGGGCGCGGTTGATCTCGTCGGCGAGCAGGAAGTTGACGAACACCGGGCCGAGCTCGACGTCGAACTTCTCGTTGGACGGGTGGAAGACGCGGGTGCCGACGATGTCGCTGGGCACCAGGTCGGGGGTGAACTGGATACGGGCGAACGTGCCGCCCACGACGGTGGCCAGGGTGGAGGCGGCGAGGGTCTTGGCGACGCCCGGAACCCCTTCCAGCAGGCAGTGGCCGCGTGCCAGCAGGGCCACGACCAGTCTCTCGACCATGTGCTCCTGGCCGACGATGACCCGCCGGACCTCGTCGAGGGCCTGACGCAGCACCGCCGCGTCCGTTCCGCCTGGCTGCTCTTCGGCGTCGCTCATGACGCTATTCCACCAAAGGCGCCGCAAACGTGCACGACGCCACGTCTGTGCTTTCATGGCAGATGTGGCAAGTCCGCTTCAGTTCGGTGATCCGCCACGGCTCGGGCCGTTCGTGGTGCAGGCCCGCCTGCACGCGGCCCCGGCCGGTTTCGTCTATCTGGGGCAGGGGCCTGACGGGCGCGCGGTCTCCCTGGCCGTGCTGACGCGCGGGGCGGCGTTCGACGCGGCGGCGCGCGAGCGGTTCGTGACCGCCGTGCGCGAGGCCGCGCCCGCCGAGCAGGCGGGCGTGCGCGGCTGGCTCGGGCGCGCCGGCAGGTCGCGGTCCGCGGTGGTCGACGACGCGCCCGCGGTGCTGGGCATGAACACCGGGCGGGCGCCCTGGGTGGCGGTGCCGTACGCGCCGGGCAAGGCGGGGGCCGAGCGGTTCCTGGAGCCGGTCATGGTGGGCGGCACGCTGATCGGGCAGGCGCACGGCCCGGACTTCGTCCCGTACTGGCTGACCGACCGCGCGCCCGCGCTGGCCCCGCCGGTACGCAAGCGGCCGCTGACCGAGACGCGCAAGCGGGTGCTGATGGCGGCGCTGGCGGTGCTCGTGCTGCTTCTGCTGATGACGGTGATCGCGCTGCTCATGCTGGTGCGTTCCGACAACAGCGACCCGATGCCGCGCCAGCTCCCGCCGACGCAGTTCCTGCCGAGCCCGCCGCCGACGCCGGCCACGCCGGAGCCGCAGCGGCCGAGCCCGTCGCCGACGCCGGAGCCGACGCGCAGCGGCGAGACGCCCGGCCGTTCGCCGGGGGAGGGCGATCCGGAGAACCGGCAGCTCTGATCGATTTGAGCCTGACGTCGCGTGAGGCTCTAGCGTCAGCGCCATGAAGTTCATCGTTCACGACACGGTCTCGGCGATGGCCGGGATGCTGAAGGGGCCGCGGGAGAAGCGGCCCGACGCGCTGCGCGAGATGCTGGCGCCGATGTGGGCGGCCTCGCGCGTGCCCGTGCCGGCCGACCTCGTCGACATGCACCACCAGGCCGGCGGGTTCCGGGCGGACGCCGACGATCCGCGCTACCTGGAGGCGCTGGAGAGGCTGGCCCGGCAGGACGTGCTGGGGCAGATCGAGCGGGAGCTGGAGCGGGCCTCCGAGGCGCTGGGACACCTGGAGCAGGAGGAGCGGATCCAGGTGATGTTCGTGCTCGGCGATCCGGACAACGACCATCTGATGAGGGTGGCCGCCGGCTACTACGGGATGGGCGGCATCCCCGGGTGGCTCTACCTGCTGGCGTGGCCCACCGACGAGGTCATCGGGCGGATCGGGCATCTGGCGGTGCACGAGTTCCACCACGCGGTGCGTTTCACCACGGTCGAGTGGCACCCGGTCGAGGTGACGGTCGGCGAGCACGTGATCAGCGAGGGGCTGGCCGAGGCGTTCGTGCGGGAGCTGTCGGGGGCCGAGGCGATGGGGCCGTGGTCGTCGATGGTGACGGGGGAGGAGTACGAGCGCGCGCGGACGAAGATCATGGCCGACTTCGAGCTGGCGGGCATGCAGCACACCTCCGCGTACGTGCTGGGCGACAGCGCCATGCGGCTGTTCGGCCAGGAGCCGCGCGGCATTCCGGATATGGCGGGATATTCGGTGGGGTTGTCGCTGGTGGACGAGATCATCGAGGCCACCGGCATGACCGCCGCCCAGCTCAGCGGCCTGCCTGTCGCCGAGCTCATGCGGCTGCGCGCTCAGCGCGGCGAGACGAAGCCCGACTCGTAGGCGGCGATGACCGCCTGGGTGCGGTCACGGGCGCCCAGCTTGGCGAGCACGTTGCCGACGTGCGTCTTGACCGTCTCCGGGCTGACGGTCAGCTCGGCGGCGATCTCGCCGTTGGACAGGCCCTTGGCCATCAGCCGCAGCACGTCCCCCTCCCGGCCGGTCAGCCTGCCGATCCCGGGCACCTCGGTGACCGGGCGGCGACCGGCCAGCGCGCGGATGGCGGCCGGGAACAGCAGCGTCTCCCCGGCCGCCACCAGCTTGACCGCGCGCACCAGCTCGTCCGGCCTGGTCCGCTTCAGCAGGAACCCGTCCGCGCCCGCCCGCAGCGCGTCGTAGACGTAGTCGTCGTTCTCGAACGTCGTCACCACCAGCACCTTCGGCGGGTCGTCCAGCGCCACCAGCCGCCGCGTGGCCTGGATGCCGTCGACGTCCGGCATCCGCACGTCCATCAGCACCACGTCGGGCCGCTCCCGGCGCACCACCGGCAGCACCGCGGCACCGTCGGCGGCCTCCCCGACCACGCTCAGCTCCGGCTCGGAGTCGAGGATGACGCGCAGCCCCGCGCGGATGAGGTCCTCGTCGTCGGCGATCACGACCCTGATAGTCATGGATGCGACCGTAGCGGCAGCCGCACCCGGACGTGCCAGCCGCCCTCCCGCGGCCCCGCGTCCATCTCGCCGCCGAGCAGCCGCACCCGCTCCCGCATCCCGGTCACCCCCCTGCCGCCGCCTCCGGGCCTGCCCCGGCCCGGCTCGCCGCCGGTCCGGTTGACGACCTCCAGGTGCAGCGCGTGCTCCCGCACGCCGACCGTGACGTCCACGGGCGGGCGGCCGTGCTTGATGGCGTTGGTCAGCGCCTCCTGGACGATCCGGTACGCCTCCCGGGACACCGATCCGGGGACCGCGGCCAGGTCGCCCGCCTCCAGCCGCACCGGCACCCCCGCCCCGGCCACCAGCTCGGGCAGCCGCGCCAACGTGGCCGCGGGCTCCCTGCTCCGGCCGGGGTCGTCGGCGCCCTGGTCGCGGTCGTCGGTGGGCCGGTCGTTCACGGGCCGGTCGCTCGCGGGGTGGTCGTCCTCGCGAAGGAGGCCGAGGACGTGGTCGAGGTCCTCCAGGGCGGAGCGGGCCGACTGCTCGATGGCCGACAGGGCCGTACGCGCCAGGGCGGGGTCGCGGTCGAGGACGCGGCCGGCCGCGGCCGCCTGCAACGTGACCACGCTCAGCGCGTGCCCCACCGAGTCGTGCAGCTCGCGGGCCAGCCGGTTGCGCTGGGCCAGCGTACGGGCGTGCTCCTCGGCGGCGGCCAGCCGTTCGGCGGGGGTCG
Organism: Nonomuraea sp. NPDC023979; assembly: GCF_040639085.1. NCBI lineage: Bacteria > Bacillati > Actinomycetota > Actinomycetes > Streptosporangiales > Streptosporangiaceae > Nonomuraea > Nonomuraea sp. NPDC023979. Next base: position 207,178 of record NZ_JBEZZG010000013.1, on the reverse strand, counting down.
GGCCGAGCAGCGGGGGCGCCAGGCGGGCCAGCAGCGCCGCCGACCAGTGGACGAGCAGCACGAGCGGCACCAGCAGCGCCACCCCGGCGGCGGCCCAGCCGACCGCCTGCCACCCGCCGTCGACGCGGTAGCCGAGCATGTCCGGGGCGCCGCCGACGAACGGCAGCGCCAGCGAGACCACCGTGAACGGCACGACCGCGAGCGTGAAGCCGCTGGCGAGCCCGCCGACGGCCAGGTGCATCGTGTACCAGGCGGCCGTGCGCCGCCGCTCCTGCCAGGACCGCCGCGCCCCCGGCACCCCCGGCTCGACCCGGACGCCCAGCAGGCCCTCGGCCGCGCTGATCTCCAGCGAGCGCACCGGCAGGAACAGCCCGGTGAGCGCCACGACGGGCAGCACCGCGGCGAAGACGCCGATCTGGGTGGGGAGCAGCACGCTGGCGGTCTGGTCGCCGCGCAGGATGCCGGAGACCAGCACGCCGACCATCATGTACGGCATCAGCAGGGCCCCGCCCAGGATCAGGCACGACCAGCGCCGGGCCAGCGATCGGTTCCATCTCACATCGGCGATTGTATGTCGACCTATATTCGCTCTCGGTGGAATGCGCTTTTAGAGAAATGCGCCGCCAGCGAAAAGATTCCTTAATTCGCGAAGACCGGGTCTAACGTCGTCAATGTAAAACGGCACCACCAGAAAGGGCGAAGCCCATGACGGAGACTCTGCGCGCACAGTGGCCTGACCAGCTCAATCAGCGCCTGCTCAAGGAGCGCATCCTCGTTCTCGGCCAGGAGGTCGACGACGACATTTGCAACCGGCTGTGCGGTGAGCTGCTATTGCTGGCAGCCGAGGATCCGACCCGCGACATTACGCTTTACATCAATTCGCCGGGCGGTTCGGTGAGTGCCGGGATGGCGCTCTACGACATGATGCAGTTCGTGCCGTGCGACGTGGCGACGGTCGCGATGGGGTTCGCCGCGTCCATGGGGCAGCTCCTGCTCTGCGCCGGCGCGCCCGGCAAGCGCTACGCGCTGCCCAACTCACGCGTCGTCATGCACCAGCCGCTCGGCGGCATCGGAGGCTCGGCCGCCGACATCCAGATCCAGGCCGAGAACATGCTCCACACCAAGCGGCGGATGGCCGAGATCATCGCCCACCACACGGGCCAGCCGCTGGAGCGCATCCAGGCCGATTCCGACCGCGACCGCTGGTTCACCGCCCGGGAAGCCCTGGAGTACGGCTTCGTCGACCACATCGCCGAAGGGACCAACTGACATGAGCGGACGCTACGTGCTGCCCTCGTTCACCGAGCGCACCTCCTACGGGGTCAAGGAGCTCAACCCGTACAACAAGCTCTTCGAGGACCGGATCATCTTCATCGGCACGCCGATCGACGACACCTCCGCCAACGACGTGATGGCGCAGCTCCTGACGCTCGAGTCGATCGACCCCGACCGGGACATCAACATGTACATCAACTCGCCGGGCGGGTCGTTCACCGCCATGGCGGCCATCTACGACACCATGCAGTTCGTCCGGCCGGAGATCCAGACGGTCTGCATCGGCGAGGCCGCCTCCGCGGCGGCCGTCCTGCTCGCCGCCGGCGCCCCCGGCAAGCGCGCCGCGCTGCCGCACGCCCGGGTCCTGCTCCACCAGCCCGCCACCGAGGGCGGCCGGGGCCAGGGCAGCGACCTGGAGATCCACGCCCGCGAGATCCTGCGCATGCGTGACCAGCAGGAGGAGATCCTGGCCCGCCACACCGGGCGCGGCCCCCTGGAAATCAGGAAGGACATCGAGCGCGACCGCATCTTCACCGCCGAGCAGGCGCGCACCTACCGGCTCATCGACGACATCTTCGCCTCCCGCAAACGCACCCTCACCCCGGCCCGCTAGCCGGCCTTCCGGGGATCGCCCCCGTCCTGGGCGCGGCCGGGGCGGGGGCCTCTCCGGCCCATCGCGCCCCGCAGGAGGCGGCGCGGCGTTGGGGCAGTGTCCGGTGATTGGCGTGTAACGCCTGCCCTATACCCTTTTGAGGGCCCTTTTTGGGGTTTATCGGGGGAGCGGGGAGTCGGGTGTCGCTGGAACAGGTTCTGCTCCTGCTCGTCGCGGCGGCCGGCGCCGGCTGGGTGGACGCGGTGGTGGGCGGCGGCGGGCTCCTGCAGTTGCCGGCGCTGATGGTGACCGGCATCTCGCCGGTGCAGGCGATGGCCACGAACAAGTTCTCCTCCGTGTTCGGCACCGCCTCGGCCGCCGTCACGTACGCGCTCACCACGAAGTTCGACCGGGAGGTGGCGCTGCCGGGGGCGGCGCTCGCGGTGCTGAGCGCCGGGCTGGGCGCGTCGGCGGCGGCGGCGATCAGCGCGGAGGTGCTGCGGCCGGCGGTGATGGTGATCCTGCTCGGCGTGGCGGCGTTCGTGACGTTGCGGCCGGCGCTCGGCGCCACCGGGCAGCCGCAGTTGCGCACCCGGCGCCGGGTGGTGCTCGCGGTGGGCGTGGCGGGGCTGGGGATCGCGTTCTACGACGGGATCATGGGCCCGGGCACGGGGACGTTCCTGATCATCGCGTTCACCACGATCATCGGGCTGGACTTCGTGTCGGCGTCCGCCTCGGCCAAGATCATCAATACCGGGACGAACCTGGGGGCGCTGCTGGTGTTCGGCTGGCAGGGGCACGTGCTGTGGGGGCTCGGCCTGGGCATGGCGGCGTGCAACATCGCCGGGGCGCAGGTCGGAGCGCGGATGGCCATCCGGCGCGGTGCCGGGTTCGTGCGGATCATCCTGCTGTGCGTGGTGGTCGCGATGGTGGCCAGGCTCGGCTGGCAGCAGTTCGCATAACGGACGCGTCCCTACAATGGCGGCATGCGCGCGAGCCGTCTGTTGTCGCTACTGCTGCTGTTGCAGACGCGCGGCCGCATGACGGCGACCGAACTGTCGGCGGAGCTGGAGGTCTCGGTCCGTACGGTGTACCGCGACGTGGAGGCGCTGTCGGCGGCCGGGGTGCCGGTCTACGCCGACCGCGGCCCGGCGGGCGGCTACCAGCTGCTCGACGGCTACCGCACCCGGCTCAACGGGCTGACCGCGGAGGAGGCGTCGTCGCTGTTCCTGGCAGGGCTGCCGGGGCCCGCGGCCGAGCTGGGGCTGGCCGAGGTGGCGGCGAACGCCGAGCTGAAGCTCCTGGCCGCGCTGCCGCCCGAGCCGCGCTCGCACGCCTCGCGGATGCGCGAGCGGTTCCTGCTGGACGTGCCCGGCTGGTACCGCGGCGCCGACGACGTGCCGCACCTGACCGAGGTGTCGGAGGCGGTGTGGGATCAGCGCCCGCTGCGGATGACCTACCGGCGGTGGGGGCAGCAGGTGGTCGAGCGGCTGGTGCACCCGTACGGGCTGGTGCTCAAGGGCGGCACCTGGTACATGGTCGCGGCGCCGCCCGGCGGCAGCCCGCGCACGTACCGGGTGTCGCGGGTGCTGACGGCCGAGACGGCGCCCGGGCGCTTCGAGCGGCCCGAGGGGTTCGACCTGGCAGAGTTCTGGCAGGCGTACGCGGCCGAGTTCCGGCAGCGCATGTACACCGCCGAGGCGGTGATCAGGCTGGCGCCCGGCATGGAGGACATGCTGGCGTACACGATGGGCGCCGAGGTGGTCACGGCGGCGCTGGAGGCGGGCGGCGAGCCCGACGCCGAAGGGTGGCGCACGCTGACCGTGCCCATCGAGTCGATCAGGCACGCCCGCTGGCTGCTGCTGCGCATGGGCGCGGACGTGGAGGTGCTCGGCCCGCCCGAACTGCGCGTCCTCATGGCGGAGGCGGTCACGGCCCTCGGAAAAATGTACGGATAATCCGGTTTCGTTCTGGCACGATGGCCGCTTATGTATCTACTAGCTTTCATCGGCGCGTGCGTGCTGGTGGCGATGGTGCCCGGGGTGAGCACCGCCGTCATCCTGCGCCAGACGGTCAGATCGGGGCGCGGCTCCGGGCTGTCGGCCACGCTCGGCAACGAGACGGGCATCCTGGCGTGGGGCCTGGCCGCAGCGTTCGGCCTCTCGGCGCTGCTGCTCGCCTCGCAGCTGGCCTACGACGTCATGCGGATCACCGGCGCGGTCGTGCTCGTGGTCATGGGCGCGCAGTCGCTCTGGCAGGCCCGGCGCGGCGCGCCCGAGCCCCGGCCGGCCGACGCGCTCGCGCCGTCCGCCGCCGGTCACCGCAGGTCCTACCTGCTCGGGCTGGGCACCTGCCTGGCCAACCCGAAGGCGGCGGTGTTCGCGATGTCGTTCCTGCCGCAGTTCGTGCCGCAAGGCCGGAACGTCCCGCTCACGCTGGTGACCCTGGCCGTCGTGTGGGTCCTCGTGGACCTGCTCTGGTACACCGCGCTCATCTGGGCCGTCGCGCAGGCCAAGGACATGCTGGGACGCCCGGCGGTGCGGCGATGGCTGGAGCGGATCTCCGGTGTCGTCCTCATCGGACTGGGCATGCGACTGGTCGTGGAGGCCAAATGACGATCTGGTACGAAGAAGCGGGCACCGGCGAGCCGGTCGTGCTCCTCGCGTCGAGCGCCGCCGACGCCGGCATGTGGGACGCCCAGTGGGAGCCGCTGGCCGAGCGGTTCCGCGTGATCAGGCTCGACTACCGCGGCTTCGGCCGCACCCCGTACGCCGCCGACGCGCCCTACAGCGACGCGGGCGACGTGGCCGACGTGCTCGCCACGCTCGGCGTGGAACGCGCCGCGCTCGTCGCCTCCTCCTACGGTTGCCGGGTCGCGCTGCAGCTCGGCGCCATGGCGACCCGGCTCGTGCTCATGAACCCCGGCTCCGACCTGCCCAAGACGCCCGACGTGCTCGCGTTCGGCGAGGAGGAGGACCGGCTGCTGGAGCTCGGCGACGCGCAGGGCGCGGCCGAGCTGAACGCCCGCACCTGGCTCGGCCCCGAGGCCGACGAGGCCACCAGGCAGCGCGTGACCGAGATGCAGCGCCACGCCTTCACGATGCAGCTCGCGGCCGACCCCGAGCCGTCGCAGTTCGAGCCGGACTTCTCGCTCGCCGACGTCAAGGCGCCCGCGCTGATCGTCACCGGCCCGTACGACCTGGAGCACTTCCGCCAGAGCGCCCGCTACCTGGCCACCGAACTGCCGGACGCCCGGCTGCTCGAACTCGACTGGGCCGGCCACCTGCCCGCCCTCGAACGGCCGCAGGAGGTCACCCGGCTCCTGCTGGACTACCTTTAGTGCATGACGAACGATCTGGCGACACTGCTGCGGCAGGCCCAGGACGACGACCCGATCCGGGCACTGGAGGCCACGACCGCGCTGCGCCATGAGATCGAGCGCATCGAAGCGGTCCAGGTCCGGCGCGCCCGCGTGGCGGGCCTGGCGTGGGCCCAGATCGCCCACGCGATCGGCGTCAGCAAGCAGGCCGTGCACAAGAAGTACGGCAAACGCTAGCCGGCCGACCAGCCTCGCCGACGTTCCCCGGCGCAGCCGCGCCCGACCACGCGGCTGCGCCGAGCCCTACTCCCTCTTCTGGCGTCGCACCGCGAACCAGGCGCTGATCATGGCAATGGCCGTGCCGCCGGCTCCGAACATGAAGCCGCGCCCGAACCCGATGCCGATGACGCTGGTGAAGATGCCGACGGCCGTGGCGCACACGGCGATGACGAGCAGGACGACAACGCCTCCTGCCATGATCTGGGCCGCCTTCTTCAGGTCGGGCATGAAAGGATCCTAGGGGGCTCGCCGCAGGGCCGTTCTCGGGTCGGCCGCGGGCGATGACGCTGAACGTTCTGGAGGCACCGGTATGTCCGCGCAGCTCGGCTATTTCACGTTGTCCGTGACGGACCTGGATCGGGCCGCCGCCTTCTACGGGGCGCTGTTCGGGTGGGAGAGCAGGCGGGAGCACGAGGCGTACCTGCATGTCACGAACACGACGGTGCCGATGGGGTTCGTGCCGGGCGGGCCGTCGTCGCAGCCCAACCTCTACTTCCACGTGGCCGACCTCGACGCCGCGATCGAGCGGGTGCGCGAGCTCGGCGGCAGCACCGGCGACGTGATGGACAGCAAGTCGGGCCGGGGCTGCACGTGCACCGACGACCAGGGCACGGTCGTCAGCCTGTGGCAGGCCGCCCCGGGCTTCGGGTGAGCGCGCGGGTTAGCACACGGGTGGTCAGTCGGGCGCCTTGACCGTGGCGATGCCGAGCGTGCTGGTCATCGGCAGCAGCCCGGACCCGAAGACCGGGCCGAGCACCGGCCCGATCAGCTTCGCCAGCCGCATGGCGCCTTCCTCGCCCAGCTCGCGCCACGGCCCGGCGGCCAGCTCGTCGGTCATCCGCTCCACCTGGTCGCGCAGCTCGCGGCCGCGCGCGGTGGCCAGGCCGGCGTCGTCGACGAGCCCGCGCGCGGCCAGCCGGTCGCGGGCCGCGGCCCACTCCTCGGCGCTCCAGCCGCGCCCGGCGAAGTTCTCCACCGGCGCCGCGCCGATCGCCGCGAACGACACCAGCGACTCGCACGGGTCGAGCCCGGCGGCCAGCAGCGCGGCCAGGTGGCCGTCGCCGCGGTGCTCGCGCAGCACGGTGGCGGCGTGCCACAGCGCCAGGTGCGGCTCGTCCGGCCACGGCAGGTCCAGGTTGGCGGCGGCGAGCGGCCGCCCCGCCGCCGTCACGCTCCGGGCGGCGCGACCGGCCAGCTCGGCGGCCTCCGCCAGCTCCGCGCCGTCCAGCGCGTCGCCGAGCAGGGTCCGGTACGTCCGGTCCACCGCCGTCAGCCTGGCCCGCAGCACGTCGGCGGGGGAGGCGGTCTCCCAGGCGGCGGGGACGTGCTCGGCGACCATGCCGGGGCTGAAGCTGTAGCACGCGGAGGCGGCCGAACGGGCGCCCACGGCCCCGAGCGGGGCGAGCCGGTAGGCGAAGTACGCGGGCCAGCGCGACTCGACGTCGTAGCCGAGCGCCGCCGCCTCCTCGAACGCCTCCGGCGAGAAGTACACGATCGCGTGGATGGGCTCAAGCTGGTGCCACATGCTGCGGGCAAGCTTCGACATGCCGAAATCCTCACTGTCTAGTTAAGGTATGACGGTGACGATAGAGGCATGGCGCATCACTGGTCAATCCCAAATAGACAGTTATGTCGGGCGATGGGTGGAGCTGGCGGCCGTCCTGGTGAACACCTTCGTGATCACCCAGGCCCGGGGCCGCCCCGCCGAGCGGCCCGACGACGACGCCGCGCGCCTGGCCGCAGTCGCCGAGGCCGCAGGACCCGGCCACGGGCAGGTCCCCGCCGACGCCGCCGCGCTGGCCGCCGTCGCCGCCGAACTGCACCCGGCGTTCACCGCCGACCCCGGCGCGGTCGCCGGGCTGAACGCGATGCTCGTGCGGCACGGCGCCGTTCCCTGCCTGTACGGGGACCCGCCCATGCTGGGCTTCCACGCCCGCGACGCCGCGCCGGTCGACGCCTGGGCCGCCAGCACGGGCACCGCCCTCGCCATGGTCATCGGCGTCGGCCAGGGCCTGCGGCTGCGCTCGTGCGAGGCGGCCGGCTGCGACCTGGTCTTCTACGACGTCACCCGCAACGCCTCACGCCGGTTCTGCGGCCTGTCATGCCAGAACCGCGCCAAGGCCACCGCCTACCGGGCCCGCCGCCGCGCCTGAGGCCGCCTCGGCGGGAGCGCCCGCCGCCGTACGCCGTCACCCACGCCCCGACATGGCCGGGATCCTGCCGCCGATCGCGGACGGAAGCCTGCCGCGATCCCTCCTAGCGTCGGCGGCGCAACGGAAGGAGAACTCTCATGACCATTCTCGTCTCGGGCGCCACAGGCAACGTCGGCCGCCCGCTGGTCGAGCAGCTGCTGGCCGCCGGGCACCCGGTGCGGGCCCTCACCCGGGACCCGGCGAAGGCCGGGCTGCCGGCGGGCGTGGAGGTGGTGGCCGGGAACCTGGCCGACACCGGCGGTCTCGCCGACGCGTTCGCCGGCGTCACCGCCGTTCACCTGATCAGCTTCGACGCCTCCGACTACCGGCCGCTGGCGAACGGCCCCGAGCTGGTGGACCTGGCGCTCCGCTCGGGCGTGCGCAGGGTGACGGTGCTGAAGGGCGGCGTGGGCAAGAGCCCGCTGGAGGAGGCGATCGAGGCCGGCGGGCTGGAGTGGACGTACCTGGCGCCGGTGGAGTTCATGTCGAACGCGCTGGAGTGGGCCGGGCCGATCGCCGCCGAGGGGGTGGTGCGTGACGGGTTCGCCGAGTCCAGGAGCGCGATGGTGCACGAGGCGGACATCGCGGCCGTGGCCGCCGCCGCGCTGACCGGCGACGGCCACGCGGGCCAGGAGTACTGGCTGACCGGTCCGCAGGCGCTGACGCCGCCGGACAAGGTGCGCGTGATCGGCGAGGTGCTGGGCCGCGAGCTGCGCTTCGTCGAGCTGAGCCGTGACGAGATGGTGGAGCGGTGGCGCGCCGAGGGCTACTCGGACGACGACGTGGACTTCTTCCTCATGGTGCGCACCGACCCGCCCGTGGCCGGCTCCACGGTGCTGCCCACGGTCGAGGAGGTCACGGGCCGCCCGGCCAGGACGTTCGCGCAGTGGGTGGGCGAGCACGCCGCCGCCTTCGCCCCGCAGCGGTAGGCAAACAAGGAGGAGGGGCGCGCACCCGGCCGCGCCCCTCTATACGCCGATATTTCGCCCTTTACAAGTTCTTGTCATGCAATGAAACGAGTGTTACCTCTTGCGGAGGCGCGTGGCACACGCGCCTTCTGGCGTGCAGGAGGACAACGGTGTCAGCAAAACCCTGGTTACGCAGCACTCTTCTGGTCGTCGCCCTGACGGCCTCGGCCCTGCCCCTGGCAGGCGCCGCCCACGGTGAGCCCGGCGGAACCGGTCAGCCCGGCGCGCAGGCCGCCGAGGTCCACGACTTCCAGGGCGAGAGCCACGGCAAGCCCGACCTGGACAACCGGCGGGGCACGGTCCCGCCGCCCGCCGGGGTCGCCCGCAGCGCGGCGGCGGACGGCGTCCGCTGGAACGCGCTCGGCACCCCGGCCGTCGTGACCGGCGCCGAACCGCTGGCCGAAGGGCTCGGCGCGGACCCCGAACAGGCCGCGCGCGCGTACCTGAAGGCCAACGAGGCGCTCTTCGGCCTGTCCGGCGCGTCCGTGGACGCGCTCGAACGCGTCGCGGTCAACCCCATCGGCGAGGGCCACGCCGTGCTGCTGCGGCAGCGGTTCGGCGACCTGCCGGCCGGTGTGGACGGCATGGTGGCCGTGGGCGTCTCCGGCGGGAAGATCCGTCATGTCACCTCGTCGCTGTCGCGCGACACGGCCGCGCCGCCCGCCGCGGCGATCAGCGAGCAGCAGGCGCTGGAGATCGCCGCCCGGGACGGCGGCATCGACCTGGCCAAGGCCACCACCAAGAAGGTCACCAAGGTGGCCGTGCCCGCGGCCGACGGCGTGCACAGCGCCTACCAGGTCGTCCTGATCGGCGGCGACCCGGAGGAGGCCGCCGCGTACACCACGCACGTGGACGCCGTCAGCGGCGCCGTCCTCGTCCGGGAGAACCTGGTCGACCACCACGCCGACCCGGACAACCCGAGCTGGGCGGCGTTCCCGGCGAATCCGCCCGCCGACTACTCCTCCGCCGACACCCGCGACATCTGGTGCCACGCGGCGGGCCCCGGCTGCGACTACGTCGTCGGCGGCGACCCGGCCACCGGCAAGGCGTGGGACGTCGACCACGCCACCGGCACGCCGACCGGCACCAGCAAGGGCAACGCGGCGCACACGTTCGAGAACCGGGCCAGCGGCGACCCGTTCACCGTCGGCACCCGCTCCAACGTGGCCACGCCCGGCCGCGACTACGTCTACCCGTGGCGCAACACCTGGTACGAGGCCAAGTGCGACCCGGCGGTGTTCGACCAGCCGGGAGAGAACGACCTCGAGGCGTCCATCGCCAACCTGCACGCCATGCACAACCGCATGCACGACTGGTCCTACCGGCTCGGCTTCACCGAGACCGCGTGGAACATGCAGGACGACAACGGCGAGCGCGGCGGGCTCGGCGGCGACCCCGAGCTGGGCAACGCCCAGGCCGGGGCCCGGGTGCTGAGCGTGCGCGACAACGCCAACCAGATCACCGGCCCCGACGGGGTCGCGCCGATCACGAACATGTACCTGTGGCAGCCGATCGCCGGCGCCTTCTACGCGCCCTGCGTGGACGGCGACTACGACATGTCGGTCATCGGGCACGAGTACAGCCACGCGATCTCCGGCCGCATGATCGGCGGCCCGAACGCCGGCTGGAGCGGCGCCCAGGCCGGGGCCATGAACGAGAGCACCTCCGACCTGTTCGCCATGGAGTACCTGTTCGAGTACGGGTTCCGTCCGCGCGGCGACACCCCGTACGTCACCGGCGGGTACGTCACCGGCGACGCCACGCGCGGCATCCGCAACTACGACATGTCGAAGTCGCCGCTCAACTACAGCGACGTCGCCTACGACATCGTCGGCCAGCAGGTGCACGCCGACGGCGAGATCTGGACCGCCACCCAGTACGACGTGCGCGCCGCGTTCGTCAAGCGCTACGGCAAGGGCAGCGCCGGGCAGCAGAAGGCGTGCGCCGACGGCCGGACCCCGGTCGAGCGCTGCCCGGGCAACCGGCGCTGGGCGCAGCTGTCGTTCGACGCGCTGCTGCTCATGGCGTCCGGCGCGGTCAGCTACGTCGACCACCGTGACGCGCTGCTGGCCGCCGACACCATCCGGTTCGGCGGCAAGAACCACGACATCATGTGGCGCGCGTTCGCCGAGCACGGCCTGGGCGAGGGCGCGTCCAGCAACGGGCCGAACGACCCCGACCCGGTGCCCAGCTTCGCCGACCCCGAGGGCAAGAACGGCAAGCTGCGGCTCAAGCCGCTCGGCGAGGCGAAGGACGCGGCGTTGCGGCTCTACGTCGGCGACTACGAGGCCCGCGCGGTCCCGGTCGCCGACACCGATCCGGCCACCGAGCTGGGCGACACCGTCACGATGACGCCCGGCGTCTACGACTTCGTGGTCGCCGGTGCCGGGTTCGGGCACCGGCGGCTGAAGTTCGTCGTGGTCGGCGGCGTGACGCTGCCGCTCCCGCTGCCGCTGACCCGCAACCACGCCTCCGCGTCCGCCGGCGCCGCCGCCACCGGCGACGGCGTCAACCACGCCAAGCTGATCGACGAGACCGAGGCGACGAACTGGGCCTCGCTGACCGGCGCCCCGGCGGGCAAAGCGGTCACGGTGGACCTGGCGGGCGACGAGCCCGTCAAGATCCGCCGGGTCCAGGTGAGCGCGATGCTCAGGCCCAACGTCGGCGACCCCGCCGACCCGGGCGGCCAGAACCGGTTCTCCGCGCTGCGCTCCTTCGAGGTGCTCGCCTGCCAGCAGGACTGCGCGGACCCGGCGAACTTCACGAAGATCTACACCAGCCCCGCGGACGCGTTCTGGACCGCGCTGCCGCGGCCCCGGGGCGCCGATCTGCTCATCGAGTCGTTCCGGGTGCCCGCCACGACGGCGACGCACCTGATGCTCCGCACGCTCACCACCCAGTGCACCGGCAACCCGCTCTACGCCGGCGAGCAGGACGCCGATCCCAACTCCGCGACGGACTGCGCCACGGCCAGCCCGCAGCGGGACCAGGTGCGGGCCGCCGAGTTCCAGGCGTACTCGTACTAGAGAACCCAGGGGGTGAGGCCCGCGCGGGCCTCACCCCGTCCGGCTCAGCCCAGTGCGTCAGCCCAGTGCGGACCGGACCGCCTCCTCCGTGCGGGCGATCACCGTGGGGCCGTCCTCGGCCGTGATGATGGGCCGCTGGAGGAGGATCGGGTTCGCCGCCAGCGCCGCGACCCAGCGGTCGCGGCTGCCGGCGTCGCGCGGCCAGTCGTCCAGGCCCAGCTCCGCCGCGCGGGGCTCGCCGGTGCGGGTGATGTCCCACGGTTCGAGGCTCAGCCGGGCCAGCACCTGCCGGATCTCGCCCTCCGTGGGCGGGTCGTCCAGGTAGCGGCGCACGGTGTACGCGGCCCGCTCCGCGTCCAGCACCGACAGCGCGGAACGGCACTTCGAGCAGGCGGGGTTGATCCAGATCTCCATGCCGGAATCATCCCCCGGCCGCGGCCACCGCGGTGAGCAGGACGAGCACCAGCGTGGCGACGGCGAACACGCCGTGCGCGACGACGACGGCCACCGGGATGGCCGCCTCGGGCGCCGCCGTGCCGCGCGCCGGGATCCACCGGGCCAGCAGGACGAAGCCGAGCAGCGCCACTGGGACCAGGATGACGAGCGCCGCCCAGGCCAGCGCCGTCGCGCCGGTCACCAGGTAGGCGATCCAGACGACGAGGCCGGCGGCGGCCAGCAGGAAGTGGCCGGAGACGACGGGGACGGGGAAGCGGCCGGAGGCGCCGCCGCGACGGCGCGAGAGCCAGCGCCCCAGCATGAAGAACCCGCCGAGCGCGGTGACGACCCAGGTGACGAGCGCTGTGGTGCTCATGGTGTCCTACTCCTTCTCACGATTGCTCCTCGTCACGATTGACGGAAGCCTGCGGCCTGCGTGACCTCGTCGGCCACCCGGACGCCGTACCGGTAGGCGAGCCTGCCGCCCAGGGTCCCCGCCGCCGCCAGCCCGGCCAGCCCGGCCGCCGACAGCGCGAGCTGGCCCGCGCCCACCGCGTCACCGGGCAGACGCCACGCCCACGCCGCTCCGAACACGGCGGTGACGGTCAGGGTCAGCCCCATGTGCGCCAGCGCCGTGCGGTAGGCCGCGGTGCCGGGCTCGATGGCCAGGAAGTCGAGGAACCCGAACGCGGCCGCCGCCAGGGCGCCGATCACGCCGATCGCGATCAGCCAGAGCGCTCCCTTCGCCAGGAACCCCGCGTCACCGGTCACGAGCGAGGCCAGGTCGAAGACCAGGCTCGTCACCCATGCGCCGATCGGCACGGTCACCAGCATCGGATGCAGCGGATGCCCGTACGGCCCCGCGAGCGGCGTCGAGGGACGCTTGGCCCGGAACAGCGGACTGGACATGGCCCACCTCCTATTTCACCAACGAGTTTTAGTGAAACTCCGCGCACCCGTCAATAGGCTGGGATTGACGTACAGGAATGGGTGTTATTCTCGGATTGTGAGCCAACCCTCGCTTGACGCCGTCGCGGCGCTCGGCGACGACCTGCGCCGCCGCATGTACGACTTCATCCGCCGCGCCGGGACGCCCGTGACCCGCGACGAGGCCGCCGCCAGCGTCGGCATCTCCCGCAAGCTCGCCGCCTTCCACCTCGACAAGCTCGTCGACGTCGGCCTGCTCACCGCCCGCTACGCGCAGCCGTCCGGCGCCCGCCGCGTCGGCCGCGCCCCCAAGGTCTACGAGCCCGCCGGGCTCGACGTGCGCGTCAGCATCCCGCAGCGCGAGCACGGCCTGCTCGCCGCCATCCTCCTGGAGGCCGTACGGGCCCAGGCCCCCGGCGAGCCGGGCCGCGACGCTGCGCTCCGCGTCGCCGGGCTGCGCGGCCGGGCACTCGGCGAGGCCGAACGCGACCGGCTCAAACCCGGCCGTCTCGGCGCCGAACGGGCGCTCACCTGCGCCGCGCAGACCCTCGAAAGCCACGGCTTCGAGCCCGACCGTGTCACGCCGACGCTCATGCGGCTGCGCAACTGCCCGTTCCACCCGCTGGCCGCCGAGGACCCCGACCTGGTGTGCGCGATCAACCACGCGTTCCTGGCCGCGTTCCTCGACGGGCTCGGCGCCTCCGCCGTCGACGCCGCCCTGCGCCCCCGCGAGGGCGCCTGCTGCGTGGAGCTCGGCGCGGCCCCGCCCGCGGGCTGACGCCCGGGTTGGGTAGGTTGGCCCGTCATGGAGGTACGCCCGAGCCACGCCCCGCCCGCCCTCGTCTCCGCCCTCACGGCGGCCGTCCTCATGGCCGCCGCCGCAGGCTGCGGAGCCGAACCACGCACGGCGCCCCGGGCCGATCCGTCATCGGCCTCCCCGCAGCCGCAGCAGTCGGCCTCGGCATCAGCGTCGGCTTCGGCATCGGCGAGCCCGTCGGGGGATCCGGCCGCGCTCGACCTCCCCGACCCGGACGAGCCCATCCCGGGCGACGCCGCCGAGCTCGCCAAGGCCCTGAAACGGACCAGCGCCGAGCTCGCCGACGCCGTCGACGCCTGGGACGGCGACGGCGAGCCGCCCCGCGACGTCGAACTGCTCGCCCTCCACCAGCAGCGCATCTACCGCCACACCGCCCGCCACCCCAAGCTCGCCGCCCGCGCCTTCGCCCGCCTGCCCGCCCGGCTCGCCGCCGAGGCCAGGGACAACACCGCCGCCATCCGCGAACTGCTCTCCCTCGCCCACCCCGTCAAGGGCACCGGCGTCATCAAGGTCCGCCCCGCCCGGCCCGCGAGCGAGCTGCGCGGCTACTTCAAGAAGGCCGAGCGGCGCTTCGGCGTGGAGTGGGAGGTGCTAGCGGCGGTGATGTTCGCCGAGACGAAGTTCGGCAGGGTCCGCTCCGCCAGCCACGTCGGCGCCCAGGGCCCGATGCAGTTCATGCCCGCGACCTGGAAGGCGTACGGGATGGGCGGCGACATCCAGGACACCCGCGACGCCGTCATGGCGGCGGCCAACTACCTGCGCGCCACCGGCGCGCCCCGCGACTACCAGCGGGCGCTGCACGCCTACAACCCGTCGCAGGCGTACGTGGACGCGATCCTGCTGCACGCCAAGCAGATCAAACGCGACCCGCGCAACTACCTGGTCTACTACAACTGGCAGGTGTACGTGATCACCACCAAGGGCGAACGGCGCATCACCGGCCCCTGACCAGCAGTGCCGCCGGTCAGTGCTCCCGGTCAGTACCCCTGGTCAGTGCCGCCAGTCAGTGCCCGTGGCCGTGGCCCACGAAGGCGCCCGACGGGCGGCCCGGGGGCACGAGCAGGAGCGACACCGCCGCCGCCACCAGCGCGGCCACCGCGACGGCCGTCAGCGCGGTGGCGAACCCCGACACGTCACCGCCCGGAGCGAGCGCCGCGGCAGCCGCCGACGACACCAGCGCGACGCCGATCGACCCGCCCAGCTCGTGGAACGTGTTCACCACCCCGGACGCCACACCGGACTCGGCAGGGGAGACGTTCGCCATCGTCGTGCTCGTCGCCGTCACGAACGCCGGGCCGATCCCGAACGCCGCCACCACGAACCCCGGCAGCAACGTCGTGAACACGTTCCCGTCGGCGGACACCTGCGCCATCAGCCCGGCCCCGGCGGCGGTCAGCGCGAACGCCGCCACGGCGACCGGCCGGCCGCCGATCCGCCCCACCAGCCGGCCCGCCACGTGCGCGCCCGCCGTGATGGCCACCGCCACCGGCAGGAACACCAGCCCCGTCTCCAGCGGGCTGAACCCGCGGACATGCTGCAGGTAGAGCGAGCTGAGGAAGAACAGGCCCAGCATCGACGCCGTGGCCATCAGCATCACGAACATCCCCGACAGCACCGGCCGCCGGGCCAGCGTCTCGGCCCGCATCAGCGGCGCCCGCACCTTCCGCTCCACGACCACGAACGCCGCATACCCGGCCACGGCGGCGAGCAGCACCCATAGCGTCCCCGCCGAGCCCCAGCCCACCTCCCCGGCCCTGGTCAGCCCGTAGATCAGCAGCCCGGTGGCCCCGGTGACCACCAGCCCCCCGACCACGTCCACCCGGCCTCGACCCCCACCGTGCGCCCCATGCGCGGTGTGCCCGCCGTGCGTGCCGTGCCCGTGCCCGTGGGCAGCCCCGGCGTGGGTGCCGGCCGTGCTGTGCGCGGCGTGCGCGGCGTGGTGTGCCGGGGCGGGGGCGCGTACGGGGAGGCGGGAGGGGAGGATCGCGAGGACGGCCAGGCCGATGGGGACGTTCACGTAGAACGCCCAGGTCCAGCCGGGCCCGGCGGTGAGGAGGCCGCCGAGCAGGACGCCGGCGGCGGCGCCGGAGCCGCCGATGGCGGCCCACACGGCGAGGGCGCGGTTGCGCCGGTCGCCGTGGTAGGCGGTGGTGATGATCGACAGGGCGGCGGGGGAGAGCAGGGCGGCCCCGACCCCCTGGAGGGCGCGCCCGGCGATGAGGGCGGGCCCGTTCGGCGCAAGGCCGGCGGCCAGGGAGGCGACGGTGAAGAGCGCCAGCCCGGCGACGAGCAGGCGGCGGGCGCCGAAGGCGTCGGCGAGCCGCCCGCCGAGCACCATGAGCCCGCCGAAGCAGAGCGTGTAGGTGGTGACGACCCAGGTGAGCGCCTCCCGGTCGAGCGCCAGGTCGGCGCCGATGCTCGGCAGGGCGACCTGCACCACGGTGATGTCGACGATCAGCATGAACTGCGCCAGGCAGAGCAGCGCGAGCACGCTCCACCTGACGGGGTTTTGGACATTCATCGCCCGGACT
This sequence comes from Nonomuraea sp. NPDC023979, assembly GCF_040639085.1. Lineage (NCBI taxonomy): Bacteria > Bacillati > Actinomycetota > Actinomycetes > Streptosporangiales > Streptosporangiaceae > Nonomuraea > Nonomuraea sp. NPDC023979. Next base: position 190,817 of record NZ_JBEZZG010000013.1, on the reverse strand, counting down.
CCTAACCTGAACACGTGTGTACGAGTTGCAGGACACCATACCCCCGTACCCCTTGTCCAGCCGGAGTCGCGTCAGGCGGCGCGGAAGGCCCCCAGCAGGGTCGCGCTCAGCACGGCGGCGGCGTCGGCCCGGTCGAGGCGGCCGGACTCGATCTCCTGGGCGGCCGTGTGCAGCAGGCTGAAGAACGTGCTGACCAGCCACGACACCGGCAGATCGGTGCGGAAGGCGCCCTCGTCGCGGCCCCGGGCGATGAGCCGTTCGACCCGGGCGAGCGGCTGGTCGTGCCACTCGCGGATGCGTTCGGTCGACAGGGCGCGGTCGGCGGCGACGAGCAGCCGCCGGTGCCGGTCGAGCACCTCCCAGGAGGACGCGACGAGCCGCGTGAGCGCCTCGGCCGCCGGGAGGTCGTCGAGCGGCTCGGCCGCCAGCGTGGCCTCGGCCTGGCTCATGGCGTGCGCGAACACGGCGTCAACGAGCGATTCGCGGGAGGGGAAGTGGCCGTAGAGCGTCACCCGTCCCACGCCCGCGGCCTTGGCGATGTCGGCCACGCTGGCCGCCGGGTCGGCGCTCAGCGCGCGGAGCGCGGCGTGCAGGATGGCCGCGATGTTGCGCTCGGCGTCGGCCCGCCGCTGCGGCGCGGGCGCTGTGGTGGTTCGTCGCTGGGTGGTCGCCATGTCATCGAGCTTAGGAGCGTCCCGGCCCCGTAACGGCTGCGGGGAATACCGGCAGGGGGTATGTTGTCATCTACGGGGACGACGGAAAGGAACGGGGCGATGGCCGGATACACGGGCAACAAGGGAGACCACCTGCGGCGGCTGCGCCGGGCCGAGGGCCAGGTGCGCGGGCTGCAGCGGATGGTCGAGGACGACAAGTACTGCATCGACATCCTGACCCAGGTGTCGGCGGCCACCAGCGCGCTGCAGTCCTTCGCGCTCTCGCTGCTGGAGGAGCACCTGGCCCACTGTGTGGCCGAGGCGACGCTCAAGGGCGGCCCCGAGGCCGAGGCCAAGGTGAAGGAGGCCTCCGACGCGATCGCCCGCCTCGTCAGGTCCTGACGCGGCGGCCCGGGGCGGGGAGGAGCTCAGCGGCGGTCGTGCGGCACCACCATCGGGCTGGCCGTGCGCGGGTCGGGCACGATGTCGCACGGCAGCCCGTACACGTCGGCGACCAGCTCGGACGTCAGCACCTCCGCCGGCGGCCCCTGCGTGACCACCCGCCCCTCGCGCATCACGACCAGGTGGGAGGCGAACCGGGCGGCCTGGTTGAGGTCGTGCAGCACGGCCACGATCGTCCGGCCCTCGCCGTGCAGCTCCCGGCACAGCTCCAGCAGCTCATACTGGTGGGCGATGTCGAGGAACGTGGTCGGCTCGTCGAGCAGCAGCAGGTCGGTCTGCTGGGCGAGCACCATGGCCACCCAGGCGCGCTGCCGCTGGCCGCCCGACAGCTCGGTGGCCCGCACGTGGGCGAGGTCGTGCAGCGCGGTGCGCTCCAGCGCGAACTCGATCGCGGCGTCGTCGCCGGGCGACCACTGGCGCAGCAGCGTGTGGTGCGGGTAACGGCCGCGCCGGACCAGGTCGCGCACGGTGATGCCGTCGGGCGCGACCGGGTTCTGCGGCAGCAGTGCGACGTGCCGGGCGGCCTGCCTGCCCCGGTACGACCACAGGTCCCTGCCGTGGAGCAGCACCTGCCCCCGGTCGGGCTTGCGCACCCGGGCCAGCGACTTGAGCAGCGTCGACTTGCCGCAGCCGTTCGGCCCGATGATCACGCTGAGCTCGCCGTCCGGGATGTCCAGGCTGACGTCGCGCACGACGGGGTCGCCGCCGTAGGAGATCGTGACGTCCCGGACGCCCAGCCCCGAAGTGCTCACAGTGTTCCCTTCCGCCATTCACGGGTCAGCAGGTAGCCGAGGTAGAGGCCGCCGACGGCCATCGTGTAGACGCCGACCGGCAGGTTGCCCGGGACGGGCAGCTGCTGGGCGGCCAGGTCGGCGAGCACCAGCAGCAGCGTGCCGACGAGCGCCGACAGCAGCAGGTGGGGGCCGGGGCCGCCGGTCAGGCGGCGGGCGATCTGCGGTGCGGTGAGCGCGATGAACGCGATCGGCCCGGCGACGGCGACGGCGGCGGCCGACAGCACGACCGACAGCGTCACGGCGGCGGTCCTGGTGGGGCCGGGCTCCGCGCCGAGCCCGGCGGCCAGCTCGTCGCCCAGCTCCGTCATGTCCAGGCGGCGGGCCAGCAGCGCCACGAGCGGCGCGCACACCAGCACCACCAGCCAGATCGTGACCGCGTGGTCCCAGGACCGGGCCGACAGGCTGCCGTTGAGGTAGGCCATGAGCACGGTCGCCTTGTCCCGTTCGACGGCGTAGACGACGTACTGGGTGAGGGCCACGGAGATCGCCGAGACGCCGATCCCGGCCACGATGAGGCGGCCCGGGTTCTGGAACCCCGTCCCGGTGGAGACGTACACGACGGCCATGGCGAGCACGGCGCCCGCGAGCGCGCCGAGCGGCACCGGCAGCAGGCCGGGCAGGAACAGCGCGGCGGACGCGGCGCCCGCGCCCGCGCCGGCGGAGACGCCGATCACGTCCGGGCTGCCGAGCGGGTTGCGCGTCACGGTCTGGAACAGCGCGCCCGACAGGCCCAGCGCGGCCCCGGTGCCGATGCCCACGACCAGGCGCGGCCCGCGCAGCCGGCCCAGCACGAACGCCGCCTTGCCCTCGGCCCCGCCGAACAGCGCCTGCGGCAGGTCGGCGACGGGGATGCCGAGCCGTCCCAGTGACAGGGTGGCGACGGCGGCCACGGCGACGAGCGCCACGACCGCGGCGGCGGCGACGGCGCCGGCCCGCCCGACGGGGACGGCGATCACCCGTCCGATCCTGACGACCGTCATGCGTTGCCCTTCATCCTGCGTACGGCCAGCAGCAGCGCGGGGGCGCCGACGAACGCGGTGACGACGCCGACCATCAGCTCCTGCGGGCGCAGCACCAGCCGGCCCGCGACGTCGGCGAGCAGCAGCAGGGCCGGGCCGACGATCGCGGAGAACACGATCTGGGCGCGGAAGCCCACGCCGGCCAGCGCCCGCACGATGTGCGGCACGGCCAGGCCGACGAAGCCGATCGGGCCGACGGCCGCGGTCGCCGCCGCGCACAGCAGCGTCGAGGCCAGCAGCCCGCCGGCCCGCATGGCGGCGGGGCTGGTGCCGAGGGCGGCCGCGGTCTCGTCGCCGAGCGCGAGCGCGTTCAGCCCCGGCGCGATCAGCACCGCGACGAGCAGGCCGAGCCCCGCCAGCGGCAGCACCGACAGCAGCACGTCGAAGTCCCGGCCGCCGAGCGCGCCCACCACCCAGTAGCGGTAGCTGTCGAAGACGCGCGGCAGCCCGAGCGTCACGGCCTGCACGTACGCGGTGAGGACGGCGGTGACGACGGCGCCCGCCAGAACCAGCCGCACCAGCCCGGCCCCCGACCCGGCCGACCCGATGACGTGCACGAGCAGCCCGGCGAGCAGCGCGCCGGGCAGCGCCCACCACACCGCGCCCCACTGCCCCGACACGCCGAGGAACGCGGTGGCGGACACGATGCCCGCCGACGCGCCCGCGGTGATGCCGAGCAGGCTGGGGTCGGCCAGCGGGTTGCGGGTGATGCCCTGCATGAGCGTCCCGGCGACGGCCAGGCAGAGCCCGGCGAGCAGGCCGAGCGCGGTGCGCGGGTAGCGGCTCTCGATCACCGTGGTCGTGTTGGCGTCGGCGGTGCCGTCGAGTACGGCCAGCACGTCGCCGATCGAGGTGGGATGGCTGCCGAACGCGACGCTGGCGAGCACGGCGAACGCCAGCACGGCCAGCGAGGCGAGCAGGAAGAACAGCGGCCGGGCGACGCGGGCGCGGGTGCTCCCCGGGCCCGCGCCGCCCGGCGCGGTGCGTGCTGTGAGCGTCATGTGGGGGTGGTCGTCATGTGGGGGCGGGCGTCCTCAACCGGTACGGGTTACTTGTCCAGCTTGGCGACGGCCTCGTCGATCAGCGGCAGGTAGCGGTCGATCACCCACGGCACGGTCAGCGGGTTGATGATCGACGACGCGGTGACGAACGGGGTGTCGTCGCTGGCCACCACGGCGCCGCGCTTGACCGCCGGGATCGCCGCGTACAGCTTCTGCGCCTCGATCTCCTTGCGGGTCTTCTCGTCGGTGTAGAAGGTGAAGACCAGGTCGCTCTTGGCGAGCTTCTGGGCGTTCTCCAGGCCGATCAGCGCCGAGTCGGTGCCCTCGGTCTCCTTGAAGGTGTCGACCACCGGGTCCACGGTGAGGCCGAGCGAGGAGACCATCTCCACCCGCTGCTCCTCGGGCTTGAACACGCCGAGCGTGCCGGGGCCGGAGGTGTAGATGTAGGAGAAGGTGACGTCCTTGTACTGCGGGCGGGTGGCCGCGGCGTCGGCGAGCTGCTTCTTGACCGAGGCGATCAGCTTGGGGGCCTCGGCGGGCTTGCCCAGCGCCTTGGCGACGATCTCGATCTGCTGGTCCCAGTTGGTGCTCCACGCCAGGTCCGGGTAGGCCACGGTCGGCGCGATGTCCTTGAGGATGTCGTACTGCTCCTGCGTGATGCCGGACCACGGGGCCAGGATGACGTCCGGGTCGAGCTCGACGATCGTGTCGAAGTCGATGTTCTCGCCGCCGGCGAACTGCTTGGGCAGGGTGCCGCCGGCCTTGGTCACGGCCTCGTGGATCCACGGCAGGTAGCCGGTCTTGTCGCTGCCCCACGGGTAGCTCTCGATGCCGACGGGGGTGTGGCCGAGCGCGATCGCGGTCTCCGCCGAGCCCTGGCCGAGGGTGACGACCCGCTGCGGCTGCTCGGTGATCGTCGCCTGGCCGAGCGCGCTGTCGATCGTCACCGGGAAGGCGCCGGCGGTGTCCCCGCCGCCGGCGCTCCCGGTCGGGGCGGGCGCGGCGGACGGCGGCTCGGTGGAGCCGCAGCCGGTGACGACCAGCAGGGCCGCGGACAACAGGAGCGCGGACACGCGCACCCGGGGGAGCCTGAACTGCATGAATGTTCCTTGTTCCGTGGACGCGCGCGGCCACGTCCACATCACGGAGGAAAGGTGGGGCCAGCGCGGGTCACCAACTGACCTTCAACACTTAGGCAAGCCTAACCTACTGTCCGCTTCGTCATCAAACGGGGGTCTTGCGGGTGACGATCTCGTCGATCCGGGCCTGCTGGCTCTCGGCGATCTCCTCGGCGAGCTCGGCCGTCTCCCGGTGCGCCCCCTCGGCCTCCACGGTCTCGGCCATCCGCACGCCGGCCTCCAGATGATCCACGATCACCGGCAGCCACTTGCGGTCGAACGCCTCGCCCGAGGTGCGCGCCAGCTCGGCGACCTGCTCGGGCGGCAGCATGCCGGGCATGGCGTGCGCGGAGCCGTGGTCCTCGGGCACGGCCCGCCCCCACGCGCGCAGCCAGGAGGCCATCAGGTCGATCTCCGCCTGCTCCCCCTCGGCCAGCGACTCGCCGAGCTCGCGCACGTACGTGTCGCGGGTGCGCTCGGCGGCCAGCTTCGCCAGCGCGATCGTCTGCCGGTGATGGGGGATCATCTCCTGGGAGAAGCGCACGTCGGCTTCCGTGTACCCCGCCTGCGGGGCGGGCGCGCCCGCGGCCGGCGAGCAGCCGGCCGCGAGCGCCACGACCGCCGCGACCCGGACGAGAACGGCCTTCAGCATCATGACCTCCAGGGCTTTGCAGGAGGTACGCACGCGGACGCCGCCCGGTTCGGCCCCCTCAGCCGTTCAGCGCGGAGTGGCGGCGGCTGTAGGCGAAGTAGATGACCAGCCCGATCGCGAACCAGACGGCGAAGCGCAGCCAGGTCATCGGGTCCAGGAAGGTGATCAGCCACAGAGAGAAGACGACCCCGATGGCCGGCACCACGGGCATCCCCGGCGTGCGGAACTGGCGGGGCAGGTCCGGCTGCCGGTAGCGCAGCACGATCACCGCCACGCACACCACCACGAACGCCAGCAGGATGCCGATGTTGGTCAGCTCGGCAGCCTCCCGGATCGGCAGGAACCCGGCGATCACCGCCGAGGCGGCGCCCACGATCCAGGTGACCCGCGACGGCACCCGCCGTACCGGGTGCACCTTGGCGAACCACAGCGGCAGCAGCCCGTCGCGGCTCATCGAGAACCAGACCCGCGTCACCCCCAGCATGAAGGTGAACATGACGGTCAGGATGCCGACGATCGCCCCCACCGCGATCACCGTCGCCAGCCCGGACAGCCCGACCGCCGCGAACGCCGAGGAGAAGCCGCTCTCGGGGTCGATGTCGCGGTAGTTCTGCATGCCGGTGAGCACCAGGGTCGCCAGCACGTACAGGATCATGGAGATGACGAGCGAGTAGATGATCGCCTTGGGCATGTGGCGCTGCGCGTCACGCGACTCCTCGGCGGCGGTGCTCATCGCGTCGTAGCCGAACACGGCGAAGAACACCGTGGCCGCGCCGGTGATCGCGCCGCCGATGCCGAACGGGAAGAACGGCGAGTAGTTGGCCGTGTTGATGTGGAAGAACCCGACCGCGATGACCAGCAGCACCACGGCGACCTTGATGACGACCACGATGGTCTCGAACCGGGCGGCGGTGCGGATGCCGAGGTTCAGCATGAAGGCGATGAGCAGGCAGAGCAGCACCGCGAACAGGTCGACGACGTGCCCCTCGCCGGTGCCGGGCGCGCCCAGCATCCAGGCGGGCAGCCCGAACCCCAACTGCTGCACCAAAAACCCGAAATATCCGGATATGCCGATGCCGACGACCGCCACGATCGCCGTGTACTCCAGCAGCAGGTCCCACCCGATCAGCCAGCCCACCAGCTCGCCCAGCACCGCGTAGCCGTAGGTGTAGGCCGACCCGGCCTTCGGGATCATCCCCGCGAACTCCGCGTACGAGAACGCCGCCGCCGCGCTGGCCACCCCCGCGATCAGGAACGACACCAGCACGGCGGGCCCCGCCGTCTGATTGGCGACCGCGCCGGCCAGCGCGAAGATGCCCGCGCCGATGATGCCGCCGATGCCGATCGCGGTGAGCTGCCACAGCCCGAGCGAGCGCGACAGCTCGCCCTCGTGCTCCTCCGCGATCTGCTCCACCGGCTTGCGGCGGAAGATGCCGCGAGAAGAAGCCATGCCAGCCCCCCGACCAGCCAGATGTGTCCTGGATCACTCCATTCCCAGGTAGGGGGGCGCTATGCGGCTACACGTACCCCTTGTCGAGCACCGCCCGCGTGTCGCGGGTGATGCGGGCGGCCAGCTCGGGGGAGAGCGGCGTGCGCGGCGGGCGGCACGGCCCGCCCCTGCGCCCGGCCAGGTCCATCGACAGCTTGATGGACTGCACGAACTCCGTCTTGGAGTCCCAGCGCAGCAGCGGGTGCAGGTCGCGGTAGATCGGCAGCGCCCTGGCCAGGTCCGCCGGGTCGCCGGAGGTGGCCAGCCGGTACAGCTCGACCGTGGCCTTCGGGATCATGTTCGGGTAGCCCGCGATCCAGCCGACCGCCCCGGCGATGCCCACCTCCAGCAGCACGTCGTCGGAGCCGATCAGCACGTCCAGGCCCGGGGCCAGCTCGGCGATCTCGTAGGCGCGGCGCACGTCGCCGGTGAACTCCTTGACCCCGACGATCAGCCCCTCCCGGTACAGCTCGGCCAGCAGCTCCGGGGTCAGGTCGACCTTGGTGTCGATCGGGTTGTTGTACGCGACGACCGGCAGCCCGGCCCTGGCCACCTCCCGGTAGTGGCCGACGACGGCCTCCCGGTCGGCGCGGTAGGCGTTGGGCGGCAGCAGCAGCACCGACGAGGCGCCCGCCTCGGCCGCCTGCTCGGCCCACCGCCTGGCCTCGGCCGCGCCGTAGGCCGCCACGCCGGGCATCACGTGGAAGCCCTCGGGGGCGGCCTCGACGGCGGTGCGCACCACGCGGGCCCGCTCCTCGGGGGTCAGCGTCTGGTACTCGCCCAGCGAGCCGTTCGGGCAGACGCCGTCGCAGCCGCCCTCGGCCAGGAAGCGCACGTGCTCGGCGTATCCGTCGTAGTCGACCGACAGGTCGTCGTGGAAGGGCAGCGCGGTCGCGACGTGCACGCCGTGCCAGACGGGGGTGGTCATGCCTTCTCCTTGTGGTCGCTCATCCAGGTCTCCAGGCCGCCCGCGTCCAGGGGCAGCGCCGAGGAGAGGTTCTCCATGCCGTCGGCCGTGACGAGCAGGTCGTCCTCGATCCGCACGCCGACGCCGCGCAGCTCCGGCGGGACGGTCAGGTCGTGCGCGTGGAAGTACAGGCCGGGCTCGACCGTGAGCACCATGCCGGGCGCCATCGCCGCGCCGTGGTAGGCCTCGGGCCGGGACTTGGCGCAGTCGTGCACGTCCAGGCCCAGGTGGTGGCCGATGCCGCAGACGAGCCAGCGGCGGTGGTGCTGCCCCTGCTCCGACAGGGCCTCGTCGACCGACACCGGCAGCAGCCCCCAGTCGTCCAGCCCGCGCGCGATGACCTCCATGGCGGCGTGGTGGAAGTCGGTGAACCGGCGGCCGGGCGCCACCGCGGCCAGGCCCGCCCGGTGCGCCTTCTCCACCAGGTCGTGCACCCGCCGCTGGGTCTCGGTGAAGCGGCCGGAGGCGGGGAAGGTGCGGGTGACGTCGGCGGTGTAGTGGGCGCGCGTCTCCACGCCCATGTCGAGCAGCAGCAGCTCGTCCGGCAGCACCGGCCCGTCGCAGCGCACCCAGTGCAGCGTGGGGGCGTGCGCGCCGCTGCCGACGATCGTGGCGTAGCCGGGGCCGTTGCCGTGCGTGCGGGCGTAGCGGTCGAAGGTGCCCTGCAGCCAGCGCTCCCCGCCGCCCGCGACCGCCGCCGGGATCTCGCCGACGACGGCGGCGAATCCCTCCACGGTACGGTCCACCGCCTCGCGGAGCCGGTCCACCTCCCACTCGTCCTTGATCATGCGGAGCTCGGCGAGCACCCGCCTGACCTCGTCGGACGGCGGCTGCGGCTCGCCGTCGAGCTCGGCCAGGGGCCGCACCTCGACGCCCAGGGCCGCGGCCCACTCCGCAAGGGACGGCGACGGGCCCACCCACAGCTCGCCGTAGGCGGCGTCGGTGAAGAACTCCGGCTCACCGGGACCCGCCGGGGGCGGCAGGTAGAGCGTGCAGCCGCCGCCGGACACCACGGCCACGGCGTTCTCCACCGCGCACCCGGTCAGCCAGAAGAAGTCGCTGTCCACGCGGAAGTCGTAGAACGTGTCGTTGCTGCGCACCGGCGCCCGCCCGGCGGGCACCGTCACGCTCTGGCCGGGCAGCGCGGCGGCCAGCCGGGCCCGGTGCGCGGCGGCGGCCTCGGCCGCGCCTGCGACCACCGGCGGCGTGCGGCGGGGCGAGTCCCAGCCCTTCGCCATGTGCTCGGTGAACGCCGGGATTTCTGAGAGTCTGGGCAGCTTGCCGTCACCCACCGGTGATTCCTCCTCCTTGTTCGGCGACGAGCTCCGTCAGCCTGACGAACACCCGCTCGTCGCCGATGCCGTCGTGCTCGTACTCGTTGGTGACCCAGGCCCGCGCGTTGCCGACGCGGGAGGCGGTGTCCAGTTGCAGGCCGGAGTCCACGTACATGTCGTCGAAGTAGACGGCGGCGGCCAGCGGCACCTCGTTGGCGGCCAGCCGGTCGAGGTCGTAGAGCGGCGGCCAGTCCGCGCGCCCGGCGAGCAGCTCGACGGCGCCCCGGAACGGGCGCAGGGCGCGGATCTCCTCGAACATCCAGGGGTAGATCATCTCCCCGGTGAACAGCAGCGGCCTGGCCGTCTCCGCGAACTCCGGACGCCGGGCGCGCTCCGCCTCGGCCGCCCACGCGGTCGCGCCGGGGCCGTGCCCGTAGATGCTCTCCTGGAGCGCGGCGAACAGCGGGTTGTCGGCGTAGGACGAGCGGGCCAGCACCTGGTGCAGGAACGTCTCCGGCAGCCCGGCGGCCTCGTCGAGCAGCCAGTGCATGCGCTCGAAGCCGGGCTTCATGCCGAAGTCGAGGCCGAGCGACTGCAGCCGCCGCACGGTGAGCGTGTCGCCGTCGGGCAGCCGCACGTCGCCCTCGGCCAGCCGGTCGGCCAGCCGCGCGGCGGTCTCGGCGTGGTGCGGGTAGCGGCGGTAGAACGCGGCGTTCTTGGCCGCGACCCGGGGATAGGTGCGGCGGTAGACCTCGGCGGCGTCCGGCTCCAGCGCGGGCAGCCCGCCCGCCACGTAGCAGGCGCTCAGCCCCTCGGGGGCGCGCGAGAGGTACGTGAGCGTGAGGAAGCCGCCGTAGCTCTGGCCCAGCGTCGACCAGCGCCGGCCGCCGAAGACGGTCGTGCGCAGGTGCTCGGCGTCGGCCACGATCGAGTCGGCCCGGAAGAGCGCGAGGCGGGCGGCGCCCTCCTCGGCGGTGAGGCCGCTCATCAGCCGGCCGTCGATCCGGGAGCTGCGGCCGGTGCCGCGCTGGTCCAGCAGGATCACCCGGTGGGTCCTCAGCGCGTGGCCGAGCCAGCCGTCGCGGCTGGTCGGGCGCGGGCCCTTGCCGCCCGGCCCGCCCTGGAGGTAGAGCAGGCACGGCAGGTCCTCGCGGTCGCGGACCGGGTCGGCCAGCTCGCGGGCGAACACGGTGATCGTGCCCCGGTCCGGGGCCGACCAGTCGAGCGGCACCGCCACCTCGTGGTCGCGCACCCGCATCCCGGGGATCGTGTAAGTGGCGGTGATCAATCTTCTCCTTCGCGGGGATCGCCGGGGCCAGTAATGTGTGGCATTGCACTGGCACCCTAAATGTCCGGGAAGCCCGTTGCCAAGCGCCGGGACGTATGTGGATAAAGCGTGACACTGCGGGAGGTGCGTTAGCCGGGCGTGATCCGGGGCACCAAGCGGCCATGAGGCTCGTGGTGATCGGCAATCCGGCCGCAGGCGGCGTCGACGGGCGCACCCGCGCGGCCGTGCTCGACACGCTGGGCGAATCCGCCGACGTGCTCGCCCCCGACCTGCCGGAGCCCGGCGGCGTCGGCGCGATCCTGGCCGAGCACGCCGACCGCGTCCCCGTCGTCCTCGGCGGCGACGGCACCGTGCACGCCGTCGTCGCCGCGCTCCTCGAACGCGGCGAGCTCGGCTCCCGGCCCGTCGGGCTGGTGCCGCTCGGCACCGGCAACGACCTGGCCCGCGCCCTGGGCATCCCGCTCGACCCCCGCGAGGCCGCGCGGGCCGTCCTCCGGGGCCGCGAACGGGCCCTCGACCTGCTCGTCGACGACCGGGGCGGCGTCGTCGTCAACGCCGTCCACGTGGGCGTCGGCGCCCGCGCCTCCGAGCAGGCCGCCGCGCTCAAGCCGCTCCTGCACCGCGCCGCGTACGCCGCCGGGGCCCTCCTGGCCGGGCTGCGCACCAAAGGGTGGCGGCTGCGCGTCCGGGTCGACGGCGGGCTGGTCAGCGACGGGCGGCGGCGCGTGCTGATGGTGGGCGTCGGCAACGGCGTCTCCATCGGCGGCGGCACCCCACTCGCCCCGCACGCCCGGCCCGACGACGGCCAGGTGGACGTCGTCGTCTCCTACGCCGTCTCGCCGCTGGCGCGGCTGGCGTTCGGGGCGCTGCTGCGGCGCGGCCGGCACCCCGAGCGCGGCGACGTGCTGACCGTGCGGGGGAGCACGGTGACGGTCGAGGGCGAGCCCGCCCCGGCCAACGCCGACGGCGAGCTCTGCCCACCGGCCCCCCACCGCACCTGGACCCTGCGCCCGGCGGCCTGGCGCGTCATCGTCCCGGCCGCCTGACGGCCACGCCTGGGGTCAGGTGCCGGCGCGGGCCAGCTCCCGGTCGGCCTCCTCCTGTACGGCGTCGAGGTCGTCGGCGATCTCGGCGCCCGCCACCGCGTCCGGCAGGTCGTCCTCCATCCGCCGCAACGGCCGGTACCACAGGCCGAGCGCCCCCCACACGACCAGGAGCGCCCCGGTGACGGCCAGCAGCAGCCCGACGCCCCGGCCCGGCCCGACGCCGACGACGTCGCCGACCACGGTCCCGGCCAGCGCCCCGCCGGGCGCCAGCAGCGGCTCGAACAGCTCCGACAGCGGCGGCGCCGTCAGGAACGCCAGCGGCGTCATCGACACCGCCAGCATCTGGTTGGTGGCCAGCACCCGGCCCTGCAGCTCCAGCCCCACCTTGAGCTGGATGATCGACAGCCAGTGCGTGTTGAGCACGCTCAGGAACAGCCACGACATCAGCCCGCCGAACGCCGCCAGCGCCACCGACGGCCGCAGCCCGATGAGCACGATGCCCAGCCCGAACCCGCTGACGAAGCCCACCATGCCGATGGCCCGCCGCTCGGTGCCGTTCCAGAACACCATCACCAGCGCGCCGAGCACCGCGCCCAGGCCCTGCGCCGCCGTCACCGTCCCGACCGCCGTCACGTCGCCGAACGACAGCAGCACGGGCACGGTGATCGCCAGCGCGAGCATGCCCAGGTAGTTCTCCACGACGAAGAACGCGATCATGATCATCAGCGGCCTGCGCCGGACCAGGAACCGCCACCCGCCGGCCACGGCCTGCGTGAACGTCTCCTCCAGCCGATGGAACATCCGGTCCGGGAACCGCACGAGCAGCAGCGTCGCCAGGCCGATCACGAACGTGACGATGTTGACCGCCACCACCCCGTGCACGCCGATCAGCGTGATCAGCGCCGCCCCGGCCAGCGGGGCCAGCAGCATGCCGAGCCCGGTGCCGAGGTTGGCGACCGCGTTGGCCTGCATGAGGTACGGCTTCGGCACGAGCTGGGCGACGGCCGCCAGGTAGGCGGGCCGGTGGAAGGCGGTCACCAGCGACAGCACGCCGGAGACGATGCCGACCTGCCACACCTCCAGCCGCCCCGCCACCAGCAGCGCCACCAGCGCGGTCGTCGCCACCGCCGACACGGCGTCGCACGTCAGCATCACCAGCCGCCGGTCCACCCGGTCGGCGACGGCGCCGCCCAGCGGCGAGGCCAGCAGCGACGGCAGCGTGGCCAGCATCGTGACGAGCGCGTAGTCCGACACGCGCCCGCTCTCCTGGTAGGCCCACACGCCCAGCGCGAACGAGGTGAGCGCGCTGCCCAGCAGCGACGCCGTCTGCCCGACGGCGACCGTGTAGAAGCGGCGCAGGTCCCTGCGCGCCCGCTCGCCCACCACCTCGACCTCGGCGACCGGCTCGGGCACCCGCCCGGCCTCCCAGTCGGCCAGGTGCGCGTCCATCAGCTCGGCCAGCCGCGTCGCCTGGTGCTTGAGGAAGTAGTGGCCCGCGCGCGGGATCGTGGCCAGCGCCACCCGCTCCGCGAACGCGCCCCACTCGCGGTAACGCTCCTGGTAGAGCTCCGTGGAGCGGTCACGCTCGCCGATCACGCACAGCACCGGCGCGTTCAGCTTGCGGGCGCCGCCCGCGGCCAGCTCGCCGCTGAACCACGCCTGCGCCTCCTCCACGTCGTGCCGCAGCCCGCGCAGCATGATCGTGGTGTCGCCGGTGTCCTCGTCCAGCGCGCCGAGCGTACGCAGGAAGTCGCGTTGCGAGCGGTCCGACGACCAGCGGTTGGCCGGGAACCTGCGGTTCCACCACGCGGACAGCCGCCCCGGCAGCCGGGCGTCGGGGAAGCTGCCGCCGACGAACAGCCCGGCCACCGGCACCCCGGCCTCCTCCAGCCGCAGCGCCAGCTCCGTGGCCGTCGCCGACCCGACGCAGTGCCCGTACAGGGCCACCGGGCCGGTGGTCAGCGGCGCCAGCTCCTCGATCACCCGGCCGACCAGCTCCGGCAGCGTGAGCATGGCCTCGTCGGGCCGCGCCGGGTCGTGGCCGGGCAGCTCGACGGCCAGCACCGCCGTCCCCGGGTGGCGGGCCGCCAGCTCCGTCGCCAGCGGCCCGTACGCGGCGGCCGAACCGCCGCCGTACGGCACGCACAGCACGGTACGGGTCGCCACGGCGGGACCGGCCAGCCGGTGCAGCAGCCCCGGCTCGCCCCCGTCGCCCGAGTCCAGGTGCGCGGCCAGCTCGCGGATCGTCGGCCGGGTGAACAGGTCGATCACCCGCAGCGCCGGGTCGATGTCGCGCACCGCCCGCACCGCCATGAACGAGTCGCCGCCCAGCGCGAAGAAGTCGTCCTCCACGCCCGGGTCCGCCACGCCCAGCACCCGCGCCCACACGGCGGCGATCCGCTCCTCCGTCGGCGTCTCCGGCGCGACCCGCTCACCGGCGGCGGCCGCCTCCGGCATCGGCAGCGCGGCCCGGTTCACCTTGCCGAGCGGGGTGAGCGGCAGCGCGTCCAGCGCCATGATCGCGGGCGGCACCATGTACTCCGGCAGCCGCTCGCGCAGCCCCGCCCGCACCGCGGCCAGGTCCACGTCCGCCGGGGCGATCCAGGCGGCCAGCCGGCGGTTGTGCGCCTCGCCGACCGGCAGCACCGCCGCCTCCAGCACGCCCGGCTGGTCGTGCAGCGCCGCCTTGACCTCGCCCAGCTCCACCCGGAAGCCGCGGATCTTCACCTGGTCGTCCACCCGGCCCAGGAACTCGATCATGCCGTCGGCGTTCAGCCGCACCCGATCGCCCGTCCGGTAGCAGCGCGTCGTCCCCGTCACCGGGTCCGGCACGAACCGCTCGGCCGTCAGGTCCGGCCGGCCCAGGTAGCCGCGGGCCAGGCTCGGCCCGCCGATCCACAGGTCGCCCGGCACCCCGGCGGGCAGCGGCCGGCCCGCCGCGTCGACCACGTGACAGTCGACGTTCGCCAGCGGCCTGCCCAGCGGCACGTTCGCCGACCCGGTCGGCGTCTCGGGCGCGGTGCAGCTCAGCACCGACACCACCGTCTCGGTCGGGCCGCAGTGGATCTGCAGCTCCACGCCCGGCCGGGCCGCCCTGACCCGCTCGGCCAGGTCCCACGAGGTGGCCTCGCCCGCCAGGATGAGCAGGTCCGTCGGCAGCATCGCGGCCAGGTCGCCGTGCGCCGCCAGCAGCTCCAGATGGCTCGGCACCATCTTGATCACCTCGACCGGGTGATCGGCCAGGTAGCCGGCGAACGCCTCCGGGTCCGTCGCCGCGTCCTGGTCCAGCAGGTGCACCGTCGTGCCGCTGAGCAGCGCCCCGAACAGGCACGTCATGACCAGGTCGGAGGCCATCGTGGACACCACGCCCCACGACGCGTACGGGCCGCCCACGCGCTCGGCCACCGCCCGCAGGTAGTGCAGCACCGCCCGGTGCTCGACCGCCGCGCCCTTCGGCCGCCCGGTCGAGCCCGAGGTGAACAGCACGTGCGCCAGGTGCTCCGGCGCCACCTCGACGCCCGGCGGCGTCTCCGGCAGGCCGGCGGCGAGCACGTCCTCCAGCACCAGCGCGCCCGGCAGCCGCCCGGCCAGCGCCCGCTCGGCCAGCACCAGCCGCGCCCCGCACGACACCATGTACGCCAGCCGCTCGTCCGGGTAGGCCGGCTCCAGCGGCATGTACGCGGCGCCCGCCTTGAGCACCCCGAGGATCGCCGGGACCAGCGGCCCGTGCCGCTCGGCCAGGATGCCGACCACGTCGTCGGCGCCGACCCCGGCCGCCACCAGGTGGCGCGCGATCCGGTTCGCCTGCCGCTCCACCTCGCCGTACGTCATCGTGCCCGCCGGGTACGACACCGCGACGGCGTCCGGGGTGCGGGCCGCCCAGTCCTCGAACCACGCGTGCAGCGGCCTGGACAGGTCGAACTCCCGGCGCGGGCCCGCCGCCACCGGCCCGTCCACCGGCTCCAGCGGCACCGCCGCCACCGGGGCGTCCAGGTCCGCGAGCATGCCCTCCAGCAGCGTCACGTACCAGCCCGCCAGCCGGGCCGCCGTGCCCGCGTCGAACAGGTCCGCCCGGTAGGCCAGAGTCCCCCGGTAGCCGCCGTCGCCGGCGTTGGCCAGCGCCAGGTTCAGGTCGTACTTGGCCGTCCGCAGCGGCGGCTCCGACACCTCCACGTCCAGCCCCGGGAAGCGCGGCGGCTCCGGGCGGGAGTCCACCACGTTCAGCACCGCCTGGACGACCGGCGTCGTCGCCAGGTTCCGGTCCGGGTGCAGCTCCTCCACCACGCGCTCGAACTGCGTCTCCCGGTGCGCGAACGCGTCCAGCGCCATGCCGCGCACCCGCGCCAGCAGCTCACGCCCCGTCGGCTCGCCCGACCGGTCGCCCCGCATCACCAGCGTGTTCACGAAGCAGCCCAGCATCCGCTCGGTGTCCGGATGCAGCCTGCCCGCCTCCAGCACGCCCACCGGCACGTCGTCCGTCGCCGACACCCGGCCCAGCAGCTCCTGCCAGGCCGCCAGCAGCACCATGAACGGCGTCGCGCCCGCCTCCCCGGCCGCCGCGCGCACCCGCGCCGCCAGCTCGGGGCCGAGCAGCACCGGCACCTCGCCGCCCGCCCAGTCCGCCACCGTCGGGCGCGGCCGGTCCGTGGGCAGGTCCAGCACCGGCTCCAGGCCCGCCAGCCGCTCCATCCACCAGCTCACGTCCGGCTCGGGCTGCCCGGCGAGCCACTGCGCGTAGTCGCCGTACTGCACCCTCGGCGGCTCCGGCCGCTCGGCCACGCCCAGCGCGGCCGCGTACAGCGCCGCCAGCTCGGCCAGCGCCACGTCCCGCGACCAGGCGTCGAACGCGACGTGGTGCACGGTCAGCAGCAGCACGTGCTCCTCGTCGCCCAGCCGGTACAGCACCGCCCGGGCAGGCGGCTCGGCGTCCAGCGCGAACGGCCGGTACGCCTCCCGCTCCAGCCGCTCCGGCAGCGCCTCCGCCGTCACGTCCTCGGCCGTGACCGGCACCCGGGCGGCGTCCACCACCGTGGTGCGGTCCTGCTCGACCAGCGTGCGCAGCACCTCGTGCCGCTCGGCCAGCTCCCGCACCGCGCCCAGCAGCGCCGCCGGGTCCAGCGGGCCGCGCAGCCGCACGACCGTCGGCACGTTGTACGCGCCCCGGTCGCCCGGCTCGGCGAGCTGCGCCAGGAACCACAGCCGCGCCTGCGCGGGTGACGGCGGCGCCTCCCCGGCGCGCACCGGAATCCCTGGCACCGCCCGCGCCACGGCCCTGCGCGCCGCCGCGAGCCGATCCTCGACCCGCCGCCTCCGCCCCTCGGAGGCGCCACCTCCGGAGGGTCCGCCAACCCCGGAGAGGCCCACACCCCCGGAGGGGTCGCGCGCGTCCGTCGAGGGGCCGGTCAACGGGGTGGTCGCCTGTTCGGTCACGGGGCCACCTCCACGTCCGCGTCCAGCAGCTCCTCGACGCCCGCCGCGAAGTCGCCCAGCACCGGCCGCTCGAACAGCAGCCGCACCGGCACCTCCATGGCCAGCGCCTCCCGGAGGCGTCCGGCGACCAGCATGGCGGCCAGCGAGTGACCGCCGAGGGCGAAGAAGTCGTCGTTCACCCCGGCCGCGGCCACCCCGAGCACCGCCTGCCACACCTCGGCGACGAGCAGCTCGGCCTCGGTGGCGGGCGGGACGACGGTGCGGGCGGCGGCGAGGTCGGGCTTGGGCAGCCCGCCCCGGTCGAGCTTGCCGGAGGAGGTGGTGGGCAGCGCGTCGAGCGTCACCCACTGCCGGGGCACCAGGTAGTCGGGCAGCCGTTCGCGCAGGGCGGCCTCGACGGCGCGGGCGTCGCCGCCGACGAGGTAGCCGACGAGGTGGTCCTCGTGCACGGTGACGACGGCGTCGGCGACGAGCTCGCGCAGCGCCGCCTCGATCTCGCCGAGCTCGATGCGGTGGCCGCGCACCTTCACCTGGTGGTCGCGGCGGCCGAGGAAGGACAGGGTGCCGTCGTCGCGCCATCGGGCCAGGTCGCCGGTGCGGTAGCGCCGTTCGCCGGGGGCGAGCGGGTCGTCGGTGAACGCCTCGGACGGCAGCCCCCGGTAGCCGCGGGCGACTCCGGCGCCGCCGATCCACAGCTCGCCGGGCACGCCGGGCGGCACGAGCCGTCCCGCCTGGTCGAGCACGTACGCCCGCTCGCCGGGCAGCGGCCCGCCGATGGGCACGCTGTCGCCGGTGACCCGGTCGATCCTGGTCATGGTGGAGTAGACGGTGGTCTCGGTGGGCCCGTAGGAGTTCCACAGTTCGCCGACGCGGGCGACGAGCTCCCCGGCGAGGACGGGGTCGAGCACCTCGCCGATGCTCACGACGCGTACGCGGTCGCCGCCGGTCCATCCGGCGGCGACGAGCATGCGCAGCGTGGTCGGGGTCGCGGTGAGGAGCGTCACGCCGCTCTCGCCGATGCGGCGCGCGACGACGTGGCCGTCCACGGCCGACTCCCGGTCGAGCAGTTCGAGCCGGAGCCCGTTGCACAGGCTGACCCACAGGTCGAAGCCGAACACGTCGAAGGAGAACGGCGTCAGCCCGAGCATCACGTCGTCGTCGCGGACGCCGGGCACGGCCCGCATCGCGCGGACGAACGCCGACAGGTTGCCGTGCGTGACCTCGACGCCCTTGGGGCGGCCGGTGGAGCCGGAGGTGTAGAGCACGTACGCGGTCGTCTCCGGCGTGGCGGCGACCTCGGTGAACCCGGCATCGAGCAGGTCGGCATCGGGCAGATCGGCCAGGTCGACGACGACCGCGCCGGTGGACTCGGCCAGGCCGCGCGCCACGGCGACGGTGTCGCCGGCGGCCAGCACCACGCGGGCACCGGAGTCGGCGAGCTGGCGGCGCAGCCGTTCGGCCGGGTGGTCGGGCTCCAGCGGCACGTACGCCGCCCCGGCCCGCGCGACGCCGGCGAGGGCGGCGGGCAGCCACCGGTCGCGCGGCAGGCACACCCCGGCGACGCGCTCGGCCTCGCCGTCGAAGGCGCGGGTGAGTGCCGCGGCGACGCGGGCGGAGGCGTCCGCCAGCTCGGCGTACGTGAGCGAGCCGGTCCCGTCGGCGACCGCCACCCGGGCGGGGTGCAGGCGGGCCTGTTCCAGCAGCTCATGGACGACGGTCGGGTGCTGGGCGGCGGGCAGGGGCGCGCCGGTGCCCCAGTGCAGCAGCGTCGCCCGTTCCTCGGCGGTGACGAGCTCGAACGCCGACAGCGGCTGGTCCGGCCCGGCGACCGCGGCCTCCAGCAGCCGCATCAGCCGGTCGGAGAACGCCTCGGCCTCCTCCCGCTCGAACAGGTCGACGTCGTACTCGATCTGGATCTCGACCCCGTCGGCGGTGGTGTTGACGAACAGCGTGTACGGGGCCTGGGCGCCGCCGCCGCTCAGCTCGCCGAGGAGCTCGACCTGGAGGCCGCCGCCCGTGAGCCGCACCGGGACGGCGGGCGGCTGGTAGGACATGACGACGGGCGTGAGCATGGTGCCGCGCGGCCGTTCGATGCCGGAGACGGCCAGGCGTTCCTCGGGCGCGAGCCCCACGTGGTCGAGCGAGCGGGTGGTGGCGGCGGCCGCCTGCACGACGGCGCGCCGCACGGTCAGCTCGCCGTCGAGGCGCAGCCGTACGGGCAGCACGTCGACGAGCGGGCCGACGAGCCCTTCCAGCTCGGGGTGGGCGCGGTCGGCGACGGCGGCGCCGAGGAGCACGTCGGGCCGGTCGGTCTGGGCGGCGACGAGCAGCCCGAGCACGGTGAAGTAGACGGCGAACGGCGTGGTGCCGGTGGAGGCGGCGAGCTCGCCCACGCGGGCGGCCGTCGCGGGCGGCACCTCGCGCAGCAGGCGCGTGCCGCGGAACCGGCTCGGCCCCGACTGGGCGCGGGCCGACAGGTCGTACGGGGGCGCGGCGCCGGCCAGTTCCTCGGCCCAGAAGGCGCGCAGCCGCCCGATCCGGTCGGGGTCGGCGGCCAGTTCGCGTTCCAGCAGGGCCACGTCGCCCACCTGGACGGGCTGCTCGGCCACGGTGCCGGTCAGCGCGGCCATCAGGGTGGCGTTGGACCAGCCGTCGTAGGCGGTGTGGTCGGTGACGACGATCAGCTCGGCGCTGCGCTCGTCGAGCCAGAGCAGGGCGGCCCGCAGCAGCGGCACGTCGGCGTACAGGTCGAAGCCGTGCACGGCCAGGCGTTCGGCGAGGCCGGGGGAGTAGGGGTGCTCCTCCAGCGGCACCGGCGCGGGCGGCCGCACCTCGGCCATCGGCTCGCCGTTGTCGCCGATGACGGTGACCGAGCGCAGCACCTCGTGCTCGCGGACGAGGGCGTCCAGCGCGGCCCGCACCGGCTCGGCCGACTCCAGCCCGGTCAGGCGCAGCCGGAAGGCGAGCGTGGTGGCGTTGGCCGTCCGGCTCACCTCGCGCAGCAGCCACATGCCGTGCTGGGCGGCGGTGAGCGGGTAGCGGTCGCGGCCGGCGTGGCGGGACAGCCTCGGGCCGGGGGCGCCGTCGCCGATCTGCACGAGCGGGGCCAGCTCGGCGATCGTCGGCCGCCCCAGGAACGTGGTCAGCGCCACCCGGGCGCCCAGCTCGCGCTCGATGACCGCGCAGATCCGGGCCGCCGCCAGCGAGTGGCCGCCGAGGTCGATGAAGTGGTGGTGGATGCCCACCCGGTCGACGCCGAGCACCTCGCCGACGATCGCGGCCAGCCGCCGCTCGACGTCGTCGCGGGGCTCGACGTACGGGCCGAGCTCGGGGGCGAACTCCAGCGCGGGCAGCGCGGCCCGGTCCACCTTGCCGGTGGGGCCGAGCGGGATCCGCTGCATGATCGCGATCCGGGACGGCACCATGTAGTCGGGCAGCCGTTCCCGCATCCACGCGCGCAGCTCCGCCTCGGCGGGCTCCTGGCCGGGGGCGGGCTCGACGTAGGCGACCAGGCGGCGCACGTCTCGCGCGTCGGTCCGGGTGAGCACGACCGCGTGGTTGACGCCGGGGTAGCGGGTCAGCGTGCCCTGCACCTCGCCCAGCTCGACGCGGAAGCCGGCCACCTTGACCTGGTCGTCGTTGCGGCCCGCGTAGTGGCAGACGCCGTTCTCGCGGCGGACCAGGTCGCCGGTGCGGTAGTGCCGTACGCCGTCGTCGTCGGTGACGAACCGCTCGGCGGTGAGCTCGGGCCGGTTCAGGTAGCCGCGGCCGACCAGCGGCCCGGCCACCCACAGCTCGCCGACCTCGCCGTCCGGCAGCGGGCGGCCCTCGGCGTCGCGCACGCTCAGCAGCGAGCCGGCGTAGGCGGTGCCGATGGGCGGCTCGTCCTCGCCGTCGCGGTACACCTCGGAGGACGTGCAGGTCACCGTGCACTCGGTGGGTCCGTATACGTTTACGATCCGGCGAACGCCAGGGTTGGCGTAGATGCGATCGGCCAGCGCCCTGGTGAACGGCTCGCCGCCGGCGATCACCATCCGCACCCCGGCGGGCAGCGGCTCGTTCAGCAGCGCGACCAGCGCCGACGGCGCGCCGTACACGGTCGTCACGTCGTCGCGGGCGGGCAGCGCCGACAGCGCCAGCAGGTTGTCGGCCACGATCACGGTGCCGCCGCAGACCAGCGGCAGGAACATCTGCGTCACCGACGGGTCGAAGCACACCGAGGTGGCGAACAGCATCCCGCCGAGCTCGCCCGCGTAGACGTCCGCCTCGTGGCGCAGCAGCGCCATGGCGTTGCCGTGCTCGATGACCACGCCCTTGGGCCGCCCGGTCGAGCCCGAGGTGTAGATCACGTACGCGGCGTCGGACGGGCCGCCGGCCACCGGCTCGTACGGGAGGTCCCCGGTCAGGGACTCCACGAGCAGCGCCTCGGCCCCCGACGCGCGCAGCACGGCCTCCTGCCGCCGCGCCACCGGCTCGGAGGTGATGAGCTGGGCCATGCCCGCGTCGGCGGCGATGAACTCCAGCCGGTCGGCCGGGTAGGCCGGGTCGAGCGGCACGTAGGCCGCGCCCGCCTTCCACACGCCCAGCAGGGCGGCGATCAGGGACTCGTCCCTGTCGAGGCAGACGCCCACGGAGTCGCCCGGGCCCGCTCCCCGGCCGCGTAACTCCCCGGCTATCCGCTCGGCGCGGGCGTCGAGCTCTTCGTACGTCATGCGAGTCGTGCCCGCCACCACGGCGATGCGATCGGGGGTGCGCCGCACCTGTTCCGCAAAGGCCTCGTGAACGCGGTCGTTGTCGAGGTTGCTGCCAACCACCAAGGTTCTCCCAGTCAGGTCGGATCGTTCGCCGGAAAGAGTCGCATGGCCGACGGCGACGGCGGGAAAATGACAGGCTTCGTTACCATAACGATGATCGTGACGATTTGTGCGCGAAAAGCCCCGGATGGTAACGCCCCTGGCGGCAGCCCGCCCGATGCTTCAGAGTGGGGGACGTGTCCTCGATGGAGCTGCCGCTCTACATGCGGCGCACAGAGCTGGATCCCGCCCCCGAGCTGGGCGCCTTCCGCGACGAGCAGGGGGTGGCCCGCGTCCGGACCCCGTTCGGCGCCGAAGCCTGGCTCGTCACCCGCCACGCCGACGTGCGCGCCGTCCTCGGCGACGCCGAACGGTTCGCCATCGCCCGCCGCGGCATCACCGAGCTGCCCGGCGCGCCCAAACTTACCGCCGAGCAACTGGCCGAGACCCGCGCCGGCAACCTGCTGGCCACCGACCCGCCCGAGCACACGCGGCTGCGCCGCATGCTGACCGGCGAGTTCACGCTGCGCCGGATGCGCCGCCTGGAACCGCGCATCACCCGCATCGTCGAGGACCACCTCGACGCGATGGAGCGCGCCGGCTCGCCCGCCGACCTGGTGCCCGCGTTCGCGCTGCCGATCCCGTCCCTGGTGATCTGCGAGCTGCTCGGCGTCCCGTACGACGACCGCGAGGGCTTCCAGCACCGCACCGGCCGCATGCTCGACATGTCCATCCCCGTCCCCGAGCGCGTCGCCCTGCAGCTGGAGTCGCGCGCCTACATGGCCGAGCTCGTCGCCCGCAACCGGGCCGAGCCGGGCGAGGAACTGCTCGGCATGCTGGTGCGCGAGCACGGCGACGACCTCACCGACCCCGAGCTGATCGGCATCGGCAGCCTGCTCCTGCTGGCCGGGCACGAGACCACCTCCAACATGCTCTCCCTCGGCACGCTCGCCCTGCTGCGCCACCCCGAGCAGCTGGAGCTGCTGCGCAAGGAGCCGGAGCGGATCGACGCCGCCGTGGAGGAGCTGCTGCGCTGGCTCAGCATCGTGCACTCAGGCACGTTCAAGATCACCACCACCGAGGTGGAGCTGGGCGGCCACACGATCGGCCCCGGCGAGATCGTGGCCTGCGCGCTCCCGGCCGCCAACCGCGACCCGGCGCTGCTGCCCGACGCCCACCTGCTCGACATCACCCGGGGCGAGCCCGGCCACGTCGCGTTCGGCCACGGCGTGCACCACTGCCTCGGCGCGCCGCTGGCCCGGATGGAGATGCGCATCGCCTTCCCGGCCCTGCTGCGGCGCTTCCCCGACCTGCGGGTGACCGACCGCGAGCCGCAGTTCCGCTCCTTCCACATCGTGTACGGGCTGACGTCGCTGGAAGTGGCCTGGTAGCCGGGACGCGTCACAGGGACGGCGTCACCAGGACGGCGGGGTTCCCGGACGGCGGGTCAGGACGGACGGCGCGAGCGCGCGGTCGCCAGCCCGGCGAGCCCGGTGGCGGCCAGCCCGATCAGCAGGGCCACGAACGCGCCGCCGAGCCCGTTGCCGGTGCCGATGCCGCCGTCGGAGGTGACCACGACGACCACGGCGACCGCCGTCCCGGCCAGGCCCAGCACCACACCGGCCCGCGCGCCCCGGCCGGTGCGGCGGGCCAGGGCGCGCCCGCCGAGCGCGGCGCCCGCCAGCCCCGCGAGCGCGGCCACGAGGGAGCCGATCCGGCCCGCGCTCAGCGTGTACGCGGTGACGGGGTCGGGCTGGGCGGTCGCGACCAGGTGGGCGGCGTCGAGGAGTGGCATGACTGCTCCTTCGATGAATGGACGTCACCCGATCATGTCGCCGGGCCCGTCCGCCGGTCGTCCGCCCGGCGTCGGCACTTCGCGCTGCCGCCGGCGACGCAGCCGCCTGCCGCGCCTCCGGCAGGAGCCGCGGATCTACCGCGCTCGTGGTAGCCGCCCGCTCGTCCGCGCGCAGGAGTCGCCCGCGCCCCCGTCCGGCTAGGGTGCGCCCATGAGCGCAGCATGGGCCAGGGTCACGGCCTGGGTCAGGGCCAGAACCAGGGCCACGGGCACGGCCGAGATCACGGTCGGGGACTGGGTGATCGCCGTCTGTGTTGCGGCGGCGCTGCTGGTCACGGGCCTGTCCGGACAGCCTGCCGGCACCGGCCCCGCCGTGGCCGGCTACGCGCTGCTGGCGACCGGCGGGCTCGCGCTGGCCGTGCGCCGCCGCGTCCCGGTCGCCGTGCTGGCCGTCACCGGGGCGTGCGCGGCCGGCTACCAGGCGGCCGGGTTCGACGTGCCCGCCGTCGCGTACCTGTTCGCCGTCTACGCCGCCGTGCGGGCGGGGCGCCGCGCCGTCACCGTCGGCGTGAGCGTGCTCGTGCTGGCGGCGATGCCCCTGGCGGCCCTGGCGTCCGGCCTGCACGACACGGGCGAGGCGTTCGCGCAGGCCAGGGGCGCGCTGGAGCTGGCCTGGCTGGTCGCCGCCGGGGCGGCCGGTGAGGCGCTGCGGCAGGCCGAGCGGCGGGCGGAGGAGGCCGAGCGCACCCGCGAGGAGACCGCGCGCCGCCGCGCCGACGAGGAACGGCTGCACATCGCCCGCGAGCTGCACGACTCACTCACCCACCAGATCTCGATCATCAAGGTGCAGGCCGAGGTCGCCGTGCACGTCGCCCGTAAACGCGGCGAGCGGGTGCCCGAGGCGCTGCTGGCGATCCAGGAGGCCGGGCGGGAGGCGAGCCGCGAGCTGCGCGCCACCCTGGAGGCGCTGCGCGACGACGACACGGCCCCGCCACGCGGCCTCGACCACGTCCCCGACCTGGTCGAACGCGCCCGCACCATCGGTCTCGACGCCACGCTGACCATCGAGGGGCGGCGGCAGGACGTGCCCGCCGCGGTGAGCCGCACCGTCTACCGGATCGTGCAGGAGTCGCTCACCAATGTCGCCAGGCACGCCGCCGCCGGCAGCGCGTCCGTCCGCATCGACTGCGGCCCCGACGCCGTCGACGTGCGCGTCGAGGACGACGGCCAGGCCAGGCCCGGCGCCGCCCCGGTGCCCGGCGTCGGGCTGCTCGGGATGCGCGAGCGCGTCACCGCCCTGGGCGGCCGGCTGCGCGCCGAGCCGCGCGGCGAGGGCGGCTTCGCCGTGCAGGCCGTGCTCCCCCTGATCCCCGCGGACCGGGCGTCGTGATCCGCGTCCTGCTGGTCGACGACCAGCCGCTCATCCGCAGCGGGTTCCGCGCGCTGCTCGACCTGGAGGACGACATCGACGTCGTGGCCGAGGCCGGCGACGGCCTGGCGGGCGTGGCGCTGGCCCGCGAGCACCTGCCCGACGTCGCGCTCGTCGACATCCAGATGCCCGTCGCCGACGGCGTCGAGGCGACCCGGCGGATCGCCGCCGACCCGGCGCTGGCCGGGGTGCACGTCGTCATCCTGACCAACTACGGCTTCGACGAGTACGTCTTCGACGCGCTGCGCGCCGGGGCGGCCGGGTTCCTCGTCAAGGACATCGTGCCCGAGGACCTGCTGCACGCCGTCCGCGTCGCGGCCCGCGGCGAGGCGCTGCTCGCGCCGTCGATCACCCGCAAGCTCATCGACCGCTACGTCACCCAGGCGCCGCCCGGCACCGGCACCGGGCTGCAGGAGCTGACCAACCGCGAGCGCGAGGCCGTGGCCCTGGTCGCCCGCGGCCTGTCCAACGACCAGATCGCCCAGCACATGGTGATCAGCCCGATGACCGCCAAGACGCACGTCAACCGGGCCATGACCAAGCTCCGCGCCCGCGACCGCGCCCAGCTCGTCGTCCTCGCCTACGAGTCCGGCCTGGTGACCCCGGGCACGGGATCCACCGGGCAGTTGTAACGTACTGCGCCATGGGGACACGGGAGGGGGAGAGCCCTGATCTCATGACGGGTCAGGGCCCGGCGGGCGCGCCCTGGCAGGCGCCCACCGACGTCGAGCAACGCCTGTACGAGGCCAAGACGCGCGGCGACTGGGCCGCGTACTTCGACGTGCTGGCCGGCGCGCACCTCTACCACGCGATGCCGCGCGCCCGCGCCGACGCGCGGCCCGGCTGGGTCACCTACGCGCCCACGCGCGTGGGCGGCACCAAGTACCTGGTGTTCCTCACCGAGGGGGTGCTGCCCGCGCCCGTGGCCGACCCGGTCTTCTTCCGCGACGACCTGGGCGAGCTCGCCCGCAACTGGCCGCGTGACGACGAGTGGCTGGCGATCGACCCCGGCACCCCCTGCGAGGCGTACTTCCCCGCGACCGCCGCCCACCGGCGGACCTGGCTCCAGCACACCGCCCGGGTGGCCTACCCGCCCCGGGGCGAGCTGCGCACGCTGCGCGCCGGCGGCCCGCTGCACGGCCCGGTCGCCCACGGCCTGGCCTGCGGGGCGCTGCTCTGCGTCGCCAACGCCTCGCTGTGGAACGCGATGGGCTGGCACGGCACCGGCTACGTCCGCGAGCGCAAACGCCTGAAGGAGTGGTGGGGCATCACCAGCCGCGAGGAATGGCTGAGCGCCCAGGAGGACCTGCTCGAAGGCCGGATGAGCAGCTCTTTCTGGCAGCTCGTGCTGCGCGTCCGCAGCGCGCTCGCCCTCGACTACGGCGGCGCGGTCGAGGTGGACCACTGGCGCCAGGTGACCGACCGCTACCTGCGCGAGCACGCCGAGCCGGCGGCCCAGGCGGCCCAGGTGTCCGGGGCGCAACGGCTCATCGGGCGCATCACCCGCTACGAGGCGCGCTTCCGCGCGGACGGCCTGCTCCCCGAGGGCGGGTTCGTCCGCACGGTCGAGGCGTGGGACTACGGGCGCGCCTCGAAGATGGCCCGCTGGGGGCTCGGCGCCCGCTTCTGCGACCTGGCCGAGGCCGAGCGGGCGGTCGTGCGCGCCGGACGGCTCAGCCGGATCACGTACCGGTCCTGGGAGGAGTTCTCCGCCGCCTACATCCTGGGCCGCTGCCTCCACTTCGACGGGGAGGAGTTCGGCGCCTGGTACGCCGACATGCTCCACGCCCACCGCGTCCTGACCACCGACCCGGGCAGCCCCTGGCGCAACATCCCGTTCGCCTAGACGCCGAACGTCCGGCTGTCGACCGTCCACCCGGCGGCCCGGTCGCTCAGCGTCAGGCCGAGGCCGGGCCGGTCGGGCACCAGCATGCGGCCGTCGCGGATCTCCATCCGCTCCTCGAACAGCGGCTCCAGCCACTCGAAGTGCTCCACCCACGGCTCCAGGCCGTACGCGGCGGCCAGGTGCAGGTGGATCTCCATGGCGAAGTGCGGGGCGAGCTGCAGCCGGTGGTGCTCGGCCAGCGCGGCCAGCCGCAGGAACGGGGTGATGCCGCCCACCCGGGGCGCGTCCGGCTGCAGGACGTCCGCGCCGCCCGCCCGGATCAGCTCGGCGTGCTCGGCGACGCTGGTCAGCATCTCGCCGGTGGCGATCGGCGTGTCGAGCGCGGCGGCGAGCGCGGCGTGACCGGCGTGGTCGTGGGCGTCGAGCGGCTCCTCGATCCACACCAGGCCGTACTCCTCCAGCGCGCGGCCCATCCGCGCCGCCGCCGGGCGGTCCCACTGCTGGTTGGCGTCCACCATGAGCGGCACGCCGTCGCCCAGGTGGGCGCGCACCGCCCGGACCCTGGCCAGGTCGGCGCGGGTGTCGGGCTGGCCCACCTTGATCTTGACGCCGCCGATGCCGCGCTCCAGCGCCGCCGAGGCGTTCTCCAGCACCTGCTCGATCGGCGCGTGCAGGAACCCGCCCGAGGTGTTGTAGCAGCGCACCGAGTCGCGGTGCGCGCCCAGCAGCTTGGCCAGCGGCAGGCCCGCCCGCCTGGCCTTCAGGTCCCACAGCGCGATGTCGAACGCGGCGATCGCCTGCACCGCCAGCCCGCCCCGGCCCACCGACGCCCCCGCCCAGGCCAGCTTCTCCCACAGCCGCGCGATGTCGTTGGCGTCCTCGCCCAGCAGCTCGGGAGCCAGCTCGCGGGCGTGCGCGTACTGGCCGGGGCCGCCGGCCCGCTTGGAGTAGCAGAACCCCAGGCCCTCGTGCCCGCCCTCGGTGGTGATCTCCGCGAACAGGAACGCGACCTCGGTCATCGGCCGCTGCCGCCCGGTGAGCACCTTGGCGTCGCTGACCGGGGTGCTCAGCGGCAGAAGGACAGAAGACAGGCGAATGGCGGCGATCTTGTCCAGGGGGTTCGTCATGGGGACATCATGCCCGGGGGGTGATCGGGAAGTTGTGCCGGAACACGTTGCGCGGGTCGTACACCGCCTTGATCCGCCGCAGCCGCTCCAGCGTCTCCGGCGGGAACGCCCTGGCCAGCACCTCCTCACCGGTGCGCGTCTCGAAGCTCAGGTAGACGGCCTGCGCGCCGACGCCCTCCCAGGCGTCGCCCGCGCCCATGACGGCGCTGACCGAGAAGTTCTGCGTGCGGTGCGCGTACGCGGTCGCGCCGGCCGGGGTGTCGTTGACCGCGCCGCCGACCGAGCGCACCTGCAGCATGTGGGCGTCGCCGGTCGCGAACAGCGCCGCCAGCCGCCCCGCGAGCCCGGCGTCCAGGTGGTCGGCCAGCGCCGAGCGGCTGCGCAGGGCCGCCTGGCCGGTGTGCCGGTTGTGGTGCG
This sequence comes from Nonomuraea sp. NPDC023979, assembly GCF_040639085.1. Lineage (NCBI taxonomy): Bacteria > Bacillati > Actinomycetota > Actinomycetes > Streptosporangiales > Streptosporangiaceae > Nonomuraea > Nonomuraea sp. NPDC023979. Next base: position 162,217 of record NZ_JBEZZG010000013.1, on the reverse strand, counting down.
GCGCGACCAGCGCCGCGTACGGGACGAGCTGCGCCTGCTGCTGCAGCACCGGCCCCGCCCCCAGGAACGGCTCCAGCGCGCCGACCGCCGCGTCGGCGTCGTCGCCCGCCCACACCGCCAGCGTCTGCGCCATCACCGACCCGGCGCCCCCGCCGGGGAAGACCGTCAGGAACGGCGTCAGCTCGCGCGGGCTGTCCTCCACCAGGCGGCCCCACCGCTCCAGGAAGCCCGCCAGGTCCGCCGCGTCGTGCACGAACACGCCGAGGACCACGTCGCCCAGCTCGGCGGCCTCGATGTCGAAGGAGGTGACGACGCCCATGTTGCCGCCCGCGCCGCGCAACGCCCACAGCAGGTCCGGGTGCTCGTCCGGCCCTGCGCGCACGATCCGGCCGTCGGCCAGCACCACCTCGGCGCCCACCACGTGGTCGATCGTCAGCCCGTACGAGCGCGCCAGGAAGCCCTGGCCGCCCGTGGTGGCGAGCCCGCCGACGCCCACGTCGCCGTAGTCGCCCGAGCTGATCGCCAGCCCGTGCGGCGCCAGCGCCCGCGCCACGTCGCCCCAGCGGGCGCCCGCGCCCACCCGCACCAGCCGCCGCCCCCGGTCGAGCACCTCGACGCCGTCCAGCGCGCCCACGTCGACGACGATCCCGCCGTCGTTGGTGGAGCGCCCGCTGATGCCGTGGCCGCCGCTGCGCACCGCGAGCGGCACGTCCTGGCCGATCGCGTACGTGAGCGCCTCGCTCACCTGGCCGGCCGTCGCGGGCCGCAGCACCAGGCCGGGCGAGCCGGCCCACACGTAGGACGAGCGCACGCCCGCGTAGGCGGGGTCGCCCGGCTCCACCGCCGAGCCGGCCAGCGAGGCGGGCACCGCGTCGTAGTCGATCCCGGGCCTGCGCAGCTCGACGGCCCGCCCGCCCCGGCGGGAGCCGCCGCCGCCCGCGCCGCCTCCGCGCTCGGCCGCCACGGCCTCGCGCAGCGCCGGCGCCACCTCCTCGGCGAACGCCCTGATCGCCCGCGGGTCGTCCGAGCCGAGGATGAACGTGCTGACCCCGTCCTCCAGGGCGAGCGGCAGCAGCCGCTCCACCCACGTGCCGGGCGCCTCGTCGCCCATCACGTTGAGCAGGCGGCGGACGGCACGCGGGTCGCGGCCCGCCTCCTCCGCCGCCTCATCGATGATCTTGTTGGCGCCGGCGATCTCCTCCGGCTGGATGTAGCCCAGGCTCGGCAGCCACCCGTCGGCCTTGGCGCCGACCAGCCGGAGCATGCGCGGCTTGTACGCGCCCAGCCAGATCGGCACGTCGTGCGCCGGGGCCGGGCCGCGCTTGGCGCCGTCGAGCGCGTAGTAAGTGCCCTCCAGCCGCAGCAGCCGCCGCTCGCCCGCGTCCCAGATGCCGCGGATCACGTCGATGGCCTCGCTCAGCGCGTCGACCGCCTGGCCGGGCGTCAGGCGGCGGCCGCCCATCGCGCCGATCGCGTCCCAGAACCCGCCCGCGCCCAGCCCCAGCTCGATCCGCCCGCCGGACAGCAGGTCGAGGCTCGCCACCGAGCGGGCCAGCACCGCCGGGGGCCGCAGCGGCAGGTTGAGCACGTTGCCCGACAGGTGCACCCGCTCGGTCCTGGCGGCCGCCCAGCTCAGCAGCGTCCAGGTGTCCAGGAAGGCCGGCTGGTAGGGGTGGTCCTGGAACGTGACCAGGTCGAGCCCGGCCTCCTCGCTCAGCCGGGCCAGGTCGACGGCCGCCTCGGGCCGGTCGTTGCGCGGGGTGATGAACGACCCGAACCGCAGATCGTGGCCGTAGTCGGGCATGTGGTCCTCCAGACCGATTGGTAGACGTGTCAACCATAATCACTTTGGATGACATGTCAACCTTTCGTGGCGTAGGCTGGCGGCATGACCGAGAGCCGGGACGCCGACCCCGCCGCCGCTGAAAGCCTGGCCGCGTGGCGTGCGCACACGGCGGTCCACGCGCAGCTCGCCGCCCACCTCGCCCGCGAGCTGACCCGCGCCACCGGGCTGTCCGAGGCCGACCACCAGGTGCTCGACGTGCTCCTCGACGCGCCCGGCGGCCGGCTGCGGGCCCTGGAGCTGCGCTTCACTCTGCAGTGGGAGAAGAGCCGGCTGTCCCACCAGGTGGCCAGGATGAGCGCGCGCGGCCTGCTGGAGCGCGTCGCCTGCACCGAGGACGCGCGGGGCTGGGACATCACGCTCACCGCCGCCGGCCGCGAGGCCGCCGCCCGCGCCCGGCGGGTCCGGGAGGAGTCCGTGCGCGCCCTGGTCGTCGACACCCTAGGCCCGGGCCGCCTCGCCCAGCTCGCCGAGACCGCCGCCCTCCTCAAGGCCGGCCTCGACCGCGCCGCCGACCGCGACCCCGACTGCCGCGCCGCCCGCGCCGAACTCTACGGCCCGGCCCCCACCGACGCCTGAGCCCTGCCCGGACCGTCCGCCGGCGACCCCACCACCCGGCGACCCCACCACCCCGCGACCCCCCACTTCGGAACCGTTCGCCCCGGGATCGTCCGGTGCGGGACCGAACGGACCCTAACCCTCCGGCGGGGGGTCGTCGTGCCCGGGGGCGTCCGGGGTGGCGTCCGTCGGGGAGGGGTTGACCGGGGAGAGGAGGAGCACGGCGACGTCGTCGGCGCGGTAGCCGACGCCCTCGGCCGGGTCGACGAGCCGGTCCGCCAGCCGCGCCAGCGGCAGGCCGCCGTGCCGGGTCAGCCGCCGCGCCAGCCCGTCGATGGCGTCGCCGAGGTCCACGCCCGGTGCCTCGATGAGGCCGTCGGTGTAGAGGGCCAGCACGCTGCCGGGCGGCAGGTCGAGCTGCGACGTCGGGTACTCGGCCGCCGGGTCGATGCCGAGCAGCAGCCCCGGCGTCGACTCGACGATCTCCGTGGGCCGCCCGGGCCGGCGCAGCAGCGCGGGCAGGTGGCCGGCGCTCGCCACGCACGCGGAGCCGTCGCGCAGGTCGAGGCTGATGTAGAGGCAGCTCGTGAACCGGTTCGGCGACAGGTCGATGAGCAGCCGGTTGGTGTGGCTCAGCACCTCGCCCGCGCTCGCGCCCGAGGTCGCGTGCGCATGGATGGCCGTGCGGACCTGCCCCATGAGCGCGGCGGCGTTCGTGTCGTGTCCCTGGACGTCGCCGATGACGGCGGCGGCCTGGCCGTCGTCGAGGTGGATGAGGTCGTAGAAGTCGCCGCCGATGTCGATGCCCTGGGTCGCGGGCAGGTAGCGGGCCGCCACCTCCAGCCCGGGGATCACCGGGAGGGCGCGTGGCAGCAGGCTGGCCTGGAGGGTCTGGGCCAGGCGGTGCTTGGCGTCGTAGAGCCGGGCCCGTTCCAGCGCCTGCGCCATCAGCCCGGCGAGCGAGGTGAGCGTGGTCCGCTCGTCCTGGGTGAAGCGGTGCGGGCTCCCGTAGGCGAGCACGAGGGTGCCGATCGGCCCGCCGGAGCTGTGCAGCGGCAGCAGCGCCCAGGCGGCCATGCCGTCGTAGCGGCCCGCGTCGGGGTAGACGTCGAGCAGTTCGCGCTCGTTGGCGAAGAACGCGGGTTCGCCGGTGATGAGGGGCAGTTCGGGGGCGTGCGGGGCGCACGGCGCGCGTCTGCGCATCTCGGCGACGCCTTCCGGGCTGTAGCCGCGGGTGGCGGCGACCCGCAGCCGCCCGCCCTCGGCGGTCAGGATGGCCAGCCCCTTGACGTCGAAGACGGGGATGATCTGGTCGGCCACCAGGTCGATCACGTCCTGGACGGTGGCGGCCTGGCTGAGCGACGAGGCGAGTTGCAGCATGTCGTACAAGGCGGCCCCGCTGATCTGCCGGCTGACCACCGGGTCGGGCATCACGTGGGCGGGGTCGCGGGCCATCGTGCTCGGCGTGATGCGGACGCTGAGCCCGGACGGCGTCGGGAAGAGCTGGAACGCCAGCCACTGCCCGTCGGGCCGCTGGGCGGTGAAGAAGGTGATCTGGTGGCCGAGGACGGCCGCCCGGTAGCTGTCCTCGTGCGGCGGGTCGGCCAGCCACGGCAGCACCTCCCACGGCCGCTTGCCGACCATCTCGGCGGCGGTGGTGTCGAGCAGCCCGGAAGCCGGCGCGCTGAGGAACGTCACCCTGCCGTCCACGTCCAGCGCGCAGTAGCCCTCGGGCAGGCCGTTGAGGCATTCCAGCGCGGCCATCGCCGCCTCGGCGCTCACGGCGGGGTCGTCCTGCTGGGAGCGGAACGGGGCCAGGATGCGGGGCCGCGGCCTGGGCCGCACCGGCCGGCCGAGCCGGTCGGCCTGCGCCAGCAGCTCGCCCATGTCCTTGCAGGCGCGTTCCATGACGTCGAGCACGTGCTGGCCCGGCCCGGTGTCGCGGGTGGCGGGCAGGAGCAGCAGCAGCGCGCCGCGCGCCGCCTCGCCGCACAGGATCGGGGCCGTCACGACGGCGAAGTTGTACGGCATCGCCAGCGCGACCCCCGGGAACTGGCGGGCCAGGTCCTCGCGGTCGGCCGTCCACACCGGCCGCCGTTCGCGCAGCGACACGGTCATCGGCATCCGCATCGACATCCGGATGCGGGCCCACGCCTTGGCGACGGCGGCCGGGAAGCCCATCGCCGTGTTCATGCTCAGGACCAGGCCGTCCTGGTCGAGCAGGTAGAGCGCGCCGATGTGCGCGCCGGTCTCGCTGACGGCGCGCACCAGCAGGTCATCGAGTCCCGGCGCGCCCCGCCTGGAACCCGTGATGGAAGCGGACCTGCCTCCCACGCGCTAGCCCGTCCTGCTCCCCGGGCCGAAAGTCGCCATAAATGCAGAATACGCCCATCCGAAATCACCCACGGTAGCGACCCAGGCGCGCACGGTGTTCTACGGCACGTCGAACCTCTGCCTCCGGCGGGCGCCGGCCACCTCGATCCCCGCCGTGCCGAGGACCGCGTCGAGCGGCAGCGACACCGTGTACGGCGCCAGCGCGGGCAGCCCGATGCCCGGCAGCGTGCCCTCGACCTCGATGACCCAGTAGTCCGGCTGGGTGATGTAGACGAGCGGCGCCAGCCGCACCTCCATGTTCGCGTACGGCTTGCTCCCGCTGACGACCAGTACGTACGTGCCGGGAGCGCTGCCCGGGACGACCCTGGCCTCCTCGAAGTCGATCGGCATGCCGTGATCGTAGCCGTCGCCGCGCGACGCGGCAGACAAGCTGACAAAAAGCGTCTAACATGTCAGCACCCGAGACCGTCCAGGAGGACGCATGCTGCCGACCGTCGTCATGAGTTTCTTCGCGGGCCTGTTCGCCGCCAACGCGACCCCGCACTTCGTCAAGGGCATCACCAAGGAGCACTTCCCCTCGGCCTTCGGCTCAGGGCCGCTGCCCAACCTGCTGGCGGGCTGGGCGTCGTACGTCATCGCCGCCCTGCTGGCCTGGGGCGCGGACGTGGGGGAGCGGCCGGTCGCGGCGTTCGCGGCGGCGGCGCTCGGAGCGCTGGCCATCGGCGTGTTCCACGCGACGATCGGCGCCTTCGGCAGGCGGCCCCCGGCCCGGGCCTGACGGGCCGTCATAGAATGTCAGCATGTCAGACGGGGCCGCGGCCAAGCAGGACCACATCGTCGCCGCCGCCCTGGGCGTCTTCGTCCGTCACGGCTACCGGCGCACGTCCATGGACCTGATCGCGCGCGCGGCGCGCATGTCCCGCCCCGCCGTCTACCAGTACTTCGGCGGCAAGGAGGAGCTCTTCCGCGCCGTCGGCGAGAAGCTCGCCGACGGCCTCGTGACCGCCGCGCGGGCCGCGTGGCGCGGCGACGGCTCCGTCGCCGACCGGCTCTACGGGATGCTCGCCGTCAAGCTCGACCTCGTCGCCGGCGGCGTCGAGGCGCGGCTGCGCGCCGAGCTGCTGGCCGAGGCGCGCGAGGTGGCGGGCGACGTGGTGCTCGCCCTGGAGGACGGCTACACCGAGGCGGTCGCGGCGGCGCTGGAAGCGGCCTCCGGCGAGCTCGACCTGCTGGGCCACGCCATCCCGGCGCGCGACGCCGCCGCCGTCCTGGTCGCCTCCCTGACCGGCATCGCCCAGCAGGAGGCGCCCCCGGAGGTCCTGCGCACCCGGCTGCGCCAGCTCGTCGAGCTGACCGTGCGCGGCCTCGCAACGCGAACACCCGCTCCCGCCACGCCGTAGGCGCGGCAGGAGCGGGCGCTCCTGATGTGCTGCCCTGGGCGCGACCTCACGTCCCGCCCAGGGCGCCTGCGTCAGTTCAGGCCGTTCTTCATCGCGGTGATCAGCTCACCGTTGGTGGTGTCGCCGCTGAGCTCCCAGAAGAAGGCGCCGCCGAGGCCCTGGTTCTTCGAGTAGCCCATCTTGCTGCCGATCGTGGCCGGCGTGTCGTAGCTCCACCACTGGTTGCCGCAGTACGCGTACGCGGTGCCCGCGACGGTCCCGGTGGAGGGGCAGCGGGTCTTGAGGATCTTGTAGTCCTCGATGCCCTGCTCGTAGGTGCCCGGCGCGGGGCCGGTCGCCGTGCCGCCCGGCGTGGACTGGGTGACGCCGGTCCAGCCGCGGCCGTAGAAGCCGATGCCGAGCAGCAGCTTGCTCGCCGGGATGTTCTTGCTCCTGAGCTTCTGGATCGCCTGGTCCGAGTGGAACCCGGCGATCGGGATGCCCGAGTAGGAGTTGAGCGGCGAGTGCGGGGCCGTCGGGCCCTGCGCCGCCCAGGCGCCGAAGAAGTCGTACGTCATGACGTTGTACCAGTCGACGTACTGCGCGGCGCCGCCGTAGTCGGCCGCGTCGATCTTGCCGCCGTCGGTGCCGTCGGCGGTGATGGCGGCGGTGACCAGGTTGTTGCTGCCGAAGCGGCTGCGCAGCGCCTGCATCAGGTTCTTGAACGCGGCCGGCCCGCTGGTGTCACAGGTGAGGCCACAGGCGTTCGGGTACTCCCAGTCGATGTCGATGCCGTCGAAGACGTCGGCCCAGCGCGGGTCCTCCACCAGGCGGTAGCAGGACTCGGCGAACGCGGTCGGGTTCTGCGCGGCCTGGGCGAAGCCGCCGGACCAGGTCCAGCCGCCGAAGGAGAACAGCACCTTGAGGTTCGGGTACTTCTTCTTGAGCTTGCGCAGCTGGTTGAAGTTGCCGCGCAGCGCGCCGGCGTCCCACGTGTCGGCGACGCCGTCGACGCTCTCGCCCGCCTGGTAGAAGCGGTCGTAGTCGGCGTAGCTGTCACCGATGGTGCACTGGCCGTTCTGCACGTTGCCGAAGGCGTAGTTGATGTGGGTCAGCTTCGAGGCCGAGCCGCTGGTGTCGATGTTCTTGACGTGGTAGCCGCGCTGGTAGACGCCCCACTGGACGAAGTAGCCGAGCACCTTGTCCCCGCCGGTGCCGCCGCCCTCGCTGGTGCGCGCGCTGACCGAGGAGCTGGCCGCGGAGCGGTTGCCGGCGGCGTCGCGGGCGCGGACGGTGTAGCTGTAGGACGTGTTGGCGCTCAGGCCGGTGTCGGTGAAGGTGGTGCCGGTGACGGTGTCGACCAGGCTGGTGCCGCGGTAGACCTCGTAGCCGGTGACGGCGACGTTGTCGGTGGAGGCGTTCCAGGCGAGCGAGACGCTGCTGGAGGTGACGCCGGTCGAGCGGAGGTTGCCGGGCACGCTGGGCGCCTGGGTGTCGTCGCCCCCGCCCTGGCTGGTGCGCGCGCTGACCGCGGCGGTCGCGGCGGAGCGGTTGCCGGCGGCGTCACGGGCCCGCACCGTGTAGCTGTAGGCGGTGTCGGCCGTCAGCCCGGTGTCGGTGAAGGTGGTGCCGGTGACGGTGCTGACCAGGGTGGTGCCGCGGTAGACCTCGTAGCCGGTGACGGCGACGTTGTCGGTGGAGGCGTTCCAGGCGAGCGAGACGCTGCTGGAGGTGACGCCGGTCGAGCGGAGGTTGCCGGGCACGCTGGGCGCCTCGGTGTCCTCACCCGGGCCGCCGGTCGTGACCTCCCACAGGGCGGGGACGTTCGGCGGCTCCCAGCCGGGCAGGGAGGTGTGGCTCTGACGGCACTTGTAGGAGACGCCGTTGTAGGTGACGACCGTGCCGGCCGTGTACGCCGTGTTCGGCGCCCAGGCGGCGAGCGCGGCGACGGACGCCGACGGCGCCGTCGCGCCGTACGCCCCCGTGGGGGCGGCGACCACCGCGGTGAGCGGCATGAGTAACGCCGCGACGCCGGCCAGGACCTTGCTCTGAACGCTGTGTCTCATGATGCTCCGACATCCGAGTTGGGTGAACTCTGGGGGGTGGGATGGGAGTACGCGCCAACTGTTAGGAAAGTTTCCTTTTAGTTGTACAGGTGACGGTAACCCGTGTTTTACGGAGGCGTCAATAGCGCCGCGTTGACAGAGATGGACAACATGGTTCACTATTTAGACAACCACGTTTCCTATCTGAGGAGCCCGCCATGCCCGTCGTCCGCAGCGCCGAAAGCCGCCGCACCGAGACCCCCAACGCCGTCATGACCACCCTCGCCTCGCCGACCCAGGGCGGCTCGTCCCAGGTGGTGTGGCGGGTCGACATGACCGGAGGGCAGGCGGGACCGGTCCACGCCATCGACGCCGAACAGGTGTGGACCGTGCTCGACGGCGGCGCGACCGTCGAGGTGGACGGCGACACCCTGACCGCCGGCCCCGGCGACACGGTCGTGATCCCCGCCGACGTGCCGCGCCGCATCACCGCCGCCGCGTCCGGCGGGCTGGCCGCCATCGTCGTCGCCCCCGCCGGGATGCGCGCCTACGGCACGACCGCCCCGGTCGACCCGCACTGCGCGCTGCCCGACGCGGGCAAGCTCGTCCCGGCCTGGGTGGTCTGACCGGTCAGCGTCCGGCGGCCTTCACCTCGGCGGCCGACTGCTTGCTGCGCGAGACCCGCACCAGGGCCGCCGACAGCCGGGCCAGCTTCGGGCCGGAGCCCGCCAGGTCGGCGAGCGGGCCCTCGCGGTGCGGCAGGCCGACCGCGCGGGCGCCCTCCAGCACCCGGCCGTCGAGGTGCGGCGCGACCTGAGGCCAGCATCGGCCGGTCGGCCATCCTGATGCCGGCCTCCTCGGCGTAGGTCTGACCGTAGCGGTCGAGCAGCGCCTCCAGCGTCCCCATGACTCACCCCTGGTCCGACTCGTTCTCCGGCGGCCGGGTGTCACCGAGCCCGAACAGGCCGACCAGCGTGCCGTCCGCCCGGGTCACCACCACGTGCTGGACCCCGGCCCGCTCCATCCGCTCGACCAGCGGCTCCAGCGGCTCGCTCGGCCGCACCGTGGTGACGCCCGTGTTCATCGCCTGCTCGGCCGTGCCCCGCGAGCCGCCCGCGGCCAGCTCGTCCGAGCCCACGACGCCCTGCACGACGCCGTCGCCGCCGACCACCACGGCCAGCCCGGCCGGATCGCCGAGCACCCGGTCGCCGAGCTCGTCCAGCGGCTCGTCCAGCCCGGCGACCACCGGGTCGGGGCGCACCTGCCGCACGACCAGCCGGGCCTCGCCCTCGTACGGCAGCGCGGCAGACAGCCAGTCCATCTTGCCCGCCACGTAGTCGCGCACGTCGCCGAAGCCGAGGCGTTCCAGGCGGCGGGCGGCGCGCGGGCTCAGGTCGCACAGCCAGTCGTGGCAGTAGACGACGACCGGCCGCCCCGGGTCCAGTGCGCCGGTCGCCGCCTCGTCGAAGCCCTTGAGCGGCACGTTGACCGCGCCCGGGAGGTGCGCCCAGGCGTACTCGCGGCCGGGCAGCACCTCCACGAGCTGAGCCTGCCGCGCGAGCAGGTCCCGGACGTCCTCACGGTCGGCTGTTGTCACCATGAGGAAGCCGTACCCGCCAGGCGGCGAACATGCTCAGCAGGTCAGATTGCCTCCCGTCGTGGTGCCGAGGATCTGCGTGAAGCGCTGGTAGTTGTTGACGCGGCTCTGGACCTGGGCCGGGTTGCGGCCGCCGCACTCCAGGGCACCGTTGATGCTGCGGATCGTCTCGCCGAAGCCGTGGCCGTTGACCATCGCGTTGTGCGGGGTCATGGTGCCGGGGCCGTTCTGCGTGTTCCAGTACCACAGCGCGGTCTTCCACGCCACGGCCGCGTCGTTCTGCACCAGCCACGGGTTGCGCAGCAGGTCGATGCCGAGCGCGTCACCGGCGGCCTTGTAGTTGAAGTTCCAGCTCAGCTGGATCGGGCCGCGCCCGTAGTAGGCCGCCTGCCCGGCCGGGCAGCCGTAGGGCTGGCTCGAGTCGCAGTAGTGCGGGTAGTTCGCGGTGTTCTGCTCGACGATGTGGACCAGGCCGCCGGTCTCGTGGCTGACGTTGGCGAGGAAGGCCGCCGCCTCCTGCTTGCGCACGGTCTCGCTGCCGGTCTTGGCGAAGCCCGGGTATGCGCTCAGCGCGGCGGTCAGGCCGCTGTAGGTGTAGAACGAGTTCCGGTTCGGGAACATCTGGTTGAACTGCGCCTGGCTGACGACGAATCCGGACGGGTCCGGCGGGTCGGTGGGCGTGGACGTCGGCGTGGGCGTGCTCCCTCCGCAGGTGTACGGCTCCCAGTACCAGGTGGAGACGACCGGGTCGTAGCCCGGGTTGTCGTGCTCGGCGCGGTAGTAGCGGCCGTCGGTGTAGCGCACGATCGAGCCGGCCGCGTAGAAGGTGCCCGCCACCCAGTTCGGGTGGTCGCACGAGCCCGGCGGGGTGGTGCCGCCGCCGTCGCAGGCTCCCTGGTCGGCCCACACCTGGGAGCTGCCGGGGGTCTCGTTCTGCGTCCACCATCGGGCCGACCAGTTGCGGCCGTTGTGGGAGGCGGTCATGCCGCCGGTGTAGACGGCGCCGGAGCTCCACGCGGCGGCGCAGGTCGCGGCGGAGGCGCTGGACAGCGGGAGCACGAAGGCCAGCCCGCCCACGACGGCGGCGGCGCACGCGGACGCGAGGACGCGTTTCACCTGATCACCTTCTCTTGCCGGGGGGTGAAACTTATAGGAAAGTTTCCTAAGAGTTGGCCTGACACTAGCCTTGACATCCACCTGCGGCAAGGCCCAATTCCCGATCGTCTTGTGACCCGCCGGACCCGGTGAAAGACTGGAAGTGACGGAGGGGGGACGTCATGATCGAAGTCAAGAGCATCGACAAGCCGGACGAACGGCGCGACTTCCCGATGGGCCACCTGGAGGTGTGCGAGCTGACCGGCCTGAGCTTCGGCGTGGCCACGTTCGAGCCGGGGTGGCGCTGGTCGGAGTCGGTCAAGCCGATCGCGGGCACCGACCTGTGCGAGGTCCACCACAACGGGTTCGTCGTGCGCGGGCGGCTGCACATCCGGATGCAGGACGGCACGGAGTCCGAAGTGGGCCCCGGTGAGGTGTTCGTCTGCCCGCCGGGGCACGACGCCTGGGTGGTCGGCGACGAGCAGGTCCTGGTCTACGACTTCGCGGGCGGCGCGAGCGACTACGCCAAGGCGAAGAACGGCTGACGGGCGGGACCATGCCGTGCCGGGGACGCCCCGGCACGGCATCTCGGCTCAGGACTTGCGGCCCACCCCCGCGTAGTAGACCGCCTCGCGGTCCGCGTACAGCGTGTCGGGGTCCGGCCGCCACTGCGGCAGCGCGACCACGCCCGGCTCCAGCAGCTCCAGGCCGTCGAAGAAGCTCGTCGCCTCCTCCAGCGTGCGCAGCGTCATCGTGGCGCCGCCGCTCTCGTTCCAGTGCCGCACGCCCTCCTCCAGTTGCTTGCCGACCAGGCCGTGCGAGATGGCCAGATGGCTGCCCGGCGCCATCGGCTCCATCAGCCGCCCGATGATCGACCGCGCCTCGCCGGTGTCCGGCAGGAAGTCCACCACGCCGAGGAGCATCAGCCCGATCGGCTGGTCGAAGTCCAGCAGGTCGCGCGCCGCCTCCAGGATCTTCTCCGGCTCGCGCAGGTCGGCGTCGATGAACGAGGTGTCGCCCTCCGACTCGCCCTGCAGCAGCGCCCGCGCGTGCACCAGCACCACCGGGTCGTTGTCGACGTAGACGACGCGGCAGCCCGGGTCCACCGACTGCGCCACCTGGTGGGTGTTGTTCGCGGTCGGGATGCCGGTGCCGATGTCCAGGAACTGCCGGACCCCGGCCTGGCCCGCCATGTAGCGCACCGCGCGGCCCAGGAACTCCCTGTTGGTCCGGGCGAGCACCGGCAGCTCGGGCACCGCCTGGAGGATCTGCTCGCTGACGATCCGGTCGATCTCGTAGTTGTCCTTGCCGCCCAGCCACAGGTCGTAGATGCGGGCGGGGCTGGGAACCTCGGTGTTGATGCGGCTGAGCGCTTCTTCGGTCATCGGTCGCCTTCCCGGGCGAATGGGGCAGGATGTCCGACGAGCCTACTCGTTGAAGATCCACATGTACGCCCCTTCGTGCGCGAATCCCTTGCTCACCCGCGTTCCCGGTCCTCCAGCGTCGCGTACAGCGCCTCGATGAGCGAGCGGACGCGGAAGTCGCCGCCTTCGAGGAGCTCGGAGCCGCGGTTGGGCACGTAGCCGAACGCGATCCGGCGGTCCGGGTCGGCGAAGCCGAACGAGCCGGTCGCGCCGCCCTGCCCGAACAGGCCCGTCAGGCGCGGCGGCGCGGGCCAGAACGGGCCGCCGGGCACGGCGAAGCCGATCCCCCAGGCGGTGTGCGCGCACAGGGTGCGGTCCATGCCCTCGGCCTGCGGGGTGCGCACCCGGTCGACCAGCCCGGGACCGAGCAGCCGGACGCCGTCGATCTCGCCGATCAGGCCGGCGAAGAAGCGGGCCAGCGAGTGCGCCGAGGCGACGCCGTCCATCGACGGGCTCTCCACCTGGTACGTGCGCGGGTCGTTGGTGGCGTCCCAGCCGATGGCGACGCTGCCGTAGAAGGAGCGGTAGGACAGGCTGCCGGGGTCGGCGAGCGCCGCGACGAACCCGGCGAGCTCCGGCACCTCCATGCCCAGGCGCACGGTGTCGGCGTCGGGCACGACCATCGTCGCCAGGCGCGGCAGCGCGGCGTCGGGCACCCGGACGTAACAGTCGAGGCCCAGCGGACCGGTGATCTCCCTGGCCAGGAACTCGCTCAGCGTCACGCCGGAGACCCGGCGGACGATCTCCCCGGCGAGATGGCCGATGCTCACCCCGTGATAGCCGTGCGCCGTGCCGGGCGGCCACTCGGGGGCCGCGGCGGCGAGCGTGTCGGTGATCGGGGTCCAGTCGCGCAGGTCCTCCCAGGTGATGGGCCGCGCGTGCATGCTGGGCAGGCCGGCGCGGTGCCCGAGCAGGGTGCGCACGGTGATGCCGGCCTTGCCGTTCGCCGCGAACTCCGGCCAGTAGCGGGCCACGGGCGCCTCCAGGTCCACCAGGCCCCGCTCGGCCAGCAGCAGCACCGCGGCCGAGGCGAACACCTTGCAGGTGGAGGCGAGCGGGGCGATGGTGTCGCGCCGCCAGGGCCGGTGCGTGCCCGGGTCGGCCTCGCCGCCCCACAGGTCCACGACCGGCCGCCCGTCCCGGTAGACGGTCAGCCCGGCGCCGACCTCGCCGCGCTCGGCGAAGTTGCGCTCGAACGCCTCCCGCAGCGGCTCGTAGCCCGCCGCCGTCATGCCGTCGGTCCGTGTCATCGTCCACGCCCTTCTCTCTACCTACCGGTCGGTCGGGACGTGACCATACCCTACCGACCGGAAGGTCGGCTAGGCTGGGCGGCACACCTTCGGCTCGATGAGGCGGCGTCAGTGCGTAACGAACCCGGCGACACCAGGCAGCGCATCCTGGAGGCGGCCCGCGACCTGTTCGCCGCCCAGACCTACCGCGCCGCCAGCATGCGCGACGTCGCCGAACGGGTCGGCATCTCCAAGCCCTCGCTCTACCACCACTTCCGCAGCAAGAGCGAGATCCTCGACAGCCTCGTCACGCCGCCGATCGACGAGCTCGAAGCCGCCATCCGGGCCGCCGAGTCCGCCCCCGCCGGGACCGACGTCCGCCGTGACCTGCTCGCCGGGTGCCTCGACGTCATGCTCGCCCACCGCCGGACGATGGCGCTGCTCCTGCGCGACGCCTCCGTCTACGCTGACGAGAGCGCGCAGGTCATCTCGCGCGTGACCGCCTTCACCGGCCGGGCGGTCGACCTGCTCGCCGGGCCCGGCGCAGGGTGGCGCGAGCGCGTACGGGCCGCCCAGGCGTTCGCCGCCGTCGCCGACCCCGTCAGCCAGCTCCCCGACGTGCCCGTGGCGGAGCTCCGCGCCGAGCTGCTGCGCGGCGCGGGCGCGATCCTCGGCCTGGAGCCGTCCGCCTGACGGCGGTCCCCGATGCTCCGGGTCAGCGCGCCGCCCAGTGGACGGTCCAGGCGCCCCCCGTCGCGAACTCGGCTAGCGTGCGCACCGGCTCGCCGGTCAGATCCACCGCCCGCACCGCCGAGGAGGCCGCGGAGTAGACGGCCAGGTGGTCCGTCCCGTACCAGAACCAGAGCACCCCGCCCGCCTGCAGCGGCAGCGTCGTCAGACGGCGGCCGGTGGCGGCGTCGAGCACGCACGCCCTGTCCTCCGTCCCCGGGCAGAGCGTGGCGAGCCTGCCGTCGGCGGAGAACACCGGGACCGTGCCCGCCGGCTGCCGCACCCGGCCCAGCGTGCGCAGCACGGCGCCCGCGGGGGAGTGGACGGTGATCTCGCCGGTCCCCGACGCGCGGGCCAGGGTGTCGCCGGAGGCCCACACGTAGTCCTCCTTGCCCGGCGCCGGGGCGCTGACCACGGACGCGGTGCGGCGGGCCGGGTCGACGACGGCGAACCCCGTGGTGCGGTCGTCCAGCCGGGGGTCCCACACGGTGACCAGCAGCCGGGAGCCGTCCGGCGACCACGACGGGCGGCGCAGCGCCAGCGGCGGCTCGACCACGTCCACCCAGAACGCGCCCGTCAGGTCGCGCGCGGTGAACCGCACCGCCCCCGCGTTCTCGACGGCCAGGTCCGGAGACTCGTGCACGTACGCCACCCGATCCCCGCCGGGGGAGACCATCGGCGCCATCCGCTCCGTGACCGGCAGGAACGTGTCCTCGCCCGGCAGCCGCACACCGGCGGCGAACGCCAGGCCCTCGCTCAGGTCCGTGGACCCGCGCAGGAACGACGTCAGCCGTAACGGGTCCGCCGGGTGCTCGTGCAGCGTCGCGCCCAGCTCCGGCACCACGACCGTACGGGTGCCCGCAGCCGGCGGATCCTGCCGGGCGGCGACGTACAGCAGCGTGAGCGCGACCGCCACCAGCGCCGCGACCGAGGTCACCGCCCCCGCCACCCACCCCCGCGCCTTCCCGCCGGCCTTCCCGCCCGCCTTGATCGGTGCGGCGAGCCGCGCGGTGCCCTCCGGAGCCGGACCCCCGGCCCGGGCGGCGGCGCTGCCCGCCGCCAGCGGGTCCGACACGGCCGACGGCGTGCGCCCCAGCAGGCGCAGCAGCACCTCCCGGGCCGCCGGACGCCGCGCCGGATCCTTGGCCAGGCACGCCGCCACCAGCTCACGCAGATCACCGTCCAGCCCGCCGAGATCCGGCTCGGCCCGCATGATCCGGTGGACGAGCGCGGGCAGCGGCCCCGCCCCGAACGGCGGCGCCCCCGACGCCGCGAACACCATGGTCGCCCCCCACGCGAACACGTCCGCCGCCGCGCCCGCCGCCCCCGGCCTGAACTGCTCCGGAGCCATGTACGGCGGCGTCCCCGCCACCTCGTCACCCGCCCCCGCGTCCCCCACCGGCCGGGCGATGCCGAAATCGATCACCCTCGGCCCCTCCGGGCTCAGCAGCACGTTGCCCGGCTTGAGATCCCGGTGCACCACTCCCGCCCGGTGGATCGCCGCCAGCGCCGTCGCGGTCCCCACCGCCAGCCGGTGCAGCTCGCGCCCCCGCAACGGGCCGCGCGCCGCCACTGCCTGCTGCAACGTCGGCCCCTCGATGAACTCGCTCACCACGTACGGCTCGGCCCCCGCCGCGCCGACCTCCAGGACCTGCGCCGTGCAGAACGCCGCCATCCTGGGCAGCACCTCAGCCTCCCGGCGCAGCAGCGCGGCGGCCTCCTCGTCGGCGGCCCGCAGCACCTTGACCGCCACCGGCCGCCCGCCCGGCGCCTGCGCCAGGTAGACCACGCCCTGCCCGCCCGCGCCCAGCCGCCCGCGCACCACGTACGCGCCGATCCGCGCCGGATCGCCGGGCTGCACCGCGGCGGCCACCGGTCAGCCCCGCGTGTAGCGCACGTCCACCAGCGGCTCACCCGGCGTGCGCAGCTCGGCCAGCACCCGCACCACCTCACCGGCGAAGTCCGTCACCACCACCTCGCTGCGGTCGCCGTCGCCGGGCACGACCTGGATCAGGTGCTCCTCGTCGTACCAGCCCACCATGCCCGCCCCCTTCCGCGTCGGCACCGTGGCCACCCGGGCGCCGCCCGCCGCCGTCCACACGCAGGCGGCGAACCGCTTCGCGCACCCGCTCGTGACGAACCGGCCGCCGCTCGGCGAGAACATGTCCGCCGCCCCCACGACATGCCCCACCCAGTGCATCATCCGCGTCACCCGGCCCGACTCCGCGTCCCGCACGCGCACGCCCTGCCCCCACTCCGCCGTCAGGTAGCGGCTGATCACCGACCTCCCGTCGGGCATCCACCGGTACTCGGCGTAGAAGCTCAGCGGGTTCACCTTCCCGCCTGTCGCCAGCGCCGCCTGCCGCACCTCCGCCCCGTCACCCGTCGGCACGAACCTGGCCGACCGCGCCGCCACGTCGATGATCACGTACCCGGCGCTGAACGGCTGGTTCTCCTCCCCGACCTTCTCGAACCGCTGTACCGACAGCAGCAGCCGGTCACCCCGCCGCGACCAGCTCAGGCCGACGGACTGGTACGGCGGGCGCAGCACCGGCACGCTGAACCGCTCACCGGTCAGATGGTCGGCGAACCACACCGCCAGATGATCCCCGGCGGCCGCGTACAGCGTGTTGAAGCTCGCCGTGTAACGCCCGTCGGGCGACGCCTCCGCCACCACGGTGTGCGGCCCGGCGTCGCCGAACCGGCCCGTCCGCGGGTCCCGCGTGTAGCGGCGGCTCTCGCCCACCCGCACCGACGTCAGCCGCACCCGGTCGCCGGGATGCTCGTACGCCACCCCGAGCCCGCCCGGCAGCGGCACCTCGGCCCCCTCCGCAGGAGGCCCGTCCGCCGGGGCCACCGCTCTCGGCGTCCACGTCCCTCCGGGCCGCGCCTGCTGCGCCACCCGCGCCGCCCCCGCTCCCGGCTCGCCCACGGCCAGCGTCACTCCGGCCGACACACCCCCGGCCACCAGCGCGATCACCACCCCCGCCGCGGCCACGACCCCCCGCCGCCGCTTCCTCCCCGCCCCGGCAGCCTCCACCGCGCTCGCGCCGGCCGACTGCGGGACGGGCCCAGGGACGGGACCAGGGACGGGCCTCGGGACGACCAGGACCGTCTCCTCGATCAGACGCAACAGCGCCTGCTCCGCCGTCGGCCTCACCTCCGGGTCGACGGCCAGGCAGTCGGCCAGCAGCTCACGCAACGGCCCTTGCGGGAGCGCGGCCAGGCTCGCCGCCCCCTCCGCCATCCGGGCGAGCCGCCCGCCGAAACCGTCCCCGCCGAACGGATCCCGCCCGGCGGCGGCGTACGCCACCGTCGCGGCCCACGCCCACACGTCCGTCGCGGGCCCGAGCTCCCCGCCGCGCGTCCGCTCAGGGGCGAACAGGTCACCCGGCTCCAGATCGATCGGCGACGTGTCGTGCCCCCCGCTCAGCACGTCGTGGACCTCCGGCACCGCGCACAGCAGCCGCGGCCCGTCCGGCCCGAGCAGCACCCGGCTCGGCCGGATCCCCACGGGAGCCAGCCCGGCCCGGTGTGCCGCCGCCACGGCCGTCACCGTCCCGATCGCCAGCCGCCGCAACGCCGCCCCCTCAACCGCCCCACTGCCTGCATCACTGTCCGCATCACCTGGCCCGTCGGCGGGGGTGTCCGGCCGGGTACGGGCCGCTCCGCCTCCGCTCTCACCGGGACCGCCGGCGGCGGCGGCCGGGGTGAGGCGGGCCAGGAGGGAGCCGCCCTCGACGTACTCGGTGACCACGTGGTCAGGGCCCGCGTCCAGGACGGCCACGGCGCCGACGGGGGCGGCCTCGCGCAGACGGGCGAGCCGGGCGAGGTCGGGGCGGCGCTCGGCCGGCCTGCCGTAGTGGCGGACGACCACCGTGCGCCCCGAGGGGGAGGTCGCCAGGTGGTGCGAGACGCCGCAGCAGCCCGTGTGGAGGGTGCCGGCGAGGCGGTAGCCGCCCACGGCGCGGGCGTTCACCGGGCCGCCCGGGCCAGGCGCAGGCCGGGGGTGTCGTCGGCCGCCTCCAGGGTGGCCAGCAGCCGCCGGGTGCCCTCACGGAAGTCCAGCGCCACGAACTCGTGCGGCGTCCGGCCCGGGTCCAGGATCATCAGGTGGTCGTCGTCGTACCAGCCCCACATCTCCGCGCCCTTGATCGTGTTCACGTAGGTGGCGACGCGGACGCCGGTGGCGGCGTCCCACGCGCAATGGGATCCGCCGCTGGGGCAGTCGGTCAGCATGAGCCGGCCCGACGGCGAGAACAGGGCGCGGCCGACGCTCGGCCCGGTCCACGGCATCGTGCGCGCCTCCCGGCCGTTCAGGTCGCGGAAGCGCAGGCCGGTGTGGCCGCCGCTGTCGTGCGAGGCGACGACGCCGTCGCCGCCGGGGGTCCAGGCGTACGGTCCCGTGTCGCCTTCCGTGGGGACGGTTCGGGCCTGCCGGGTGGCGGTGTCCAGGACGGCGAATCCGGCCGTCCTCCGCTTCGGGCCGCTCACCGTGAGGAGCAGCCGGGACGAGGCCCGGTCCCACACAGGGGAGGCGGCCCGCTCGGGCACCCGTACGGTGAAGCGCTCGCCGGAGCGGCGGTCGGCGACCGTCACGTCACGGCCCGCCTGGAACGCCACCCGGGTGCCGTCGGGCGAGGCGGCCACGTCGTCCGCCGCCACCCCGGCCTCGATGAACCCGTCCCACTGGGCCGCGCGCAGCCAGGTGCCGCGCTCGTTCCGGTACGCGACGACGCGCTGGGGATCGCCGGGATGCTCGTACAGGGAGAGTGCGATCCCGGCCGCCCGCATCGTGGCCTGCGGGGACGGGAGCGCGCGCGGGCCCGCGGCGGTCACCGACAGGTCGGGCAGCGACAGCGTCGGCGACGGGACGGGCCGGGAGGCCGCGCCCACCCGGTCGGCGATCAGATGGCCCGCCCCGGCGGAGACCACCGCCACGGCCAGCGCCCCCGCCGCCAGCCCCGGCCACCCCCGCCACGCCACCCCGCCCGAGGCTGCGGCGCCGCCTCCCGGGGTACGCCCTGCCGCTCCGGCCTGGGACGGTGCGGCCATCCCAGGGGTGTGGCCTTCCGACGCCGGGCGAGGGACAGCCGGGCGGGCCCCCGCCGGACTCGCCGGGCCGTCCGCCTCCGGGCTCGCCCGGAACTCGTCCGTGGGGGAGTGGGGCGCGGTGTCGGGGATGAGCGTGCGGGTGGAGTGGCCGATGAGGCGGAGCAGGAGGTCGCCCGAGTCGGGCCGCGCCGCCGGGTCCTCGGCCAGGGCGGCGGCGACGGCGGGGCGCAGGTGCTCTTCGAGGGCGGCCAGGCCGGGCTCGTGGCGGAGGCCGCGATCGGCCGAACCGGTGGCGGCGTACAGGATGGTGGCGGCCCAGGCGAACACGTCGTCCGCCGGGCCCATGACCTGCTCGGGAGCGCCGGTGGGGGCCGGGGGGAAGGCCAGGCCGTAGCCGGTGACGCGGACGCCGTCGGGCCCGAGGACGACGGTGCCGGGGCGCAAATCGCCGTGGGTGACGCCGCCCTGGTGCAGCCCCACGAGGGCGGAGGCCGTCGCGATGGCGAGCCGGTGCAGCGTGGTGCCCGTCATCGGGCCGTCGGCGGCGACGGCGTCGGCGAGCGACCGCCCGGGGACGTGCTCGGTCACCGCGTACGCCCGGCCGCCGGCGACCCCGGCGGCCAGGACGCGGGCCAGCGACGGCGCGTCGAGCTCCGTCAGGGCGGTCACGCGGTCCGCCGCGCCGGGCCCGCCGGGCAGCCAGGCGACTTCGACGTGCCGGCCGCCGGCGTCGCGGGCCAGGAACACGGGCCCGCGGTCGTCGTGCCGTAATCGTCCCAGCAGGACGAACCCGCCGAGGTCCGCGGGATCGGATCGCTGTAATGGGGAAATTTCCGTCATTGCCTCAGCAATTCATCGACAGCCGACCGCCTGATTATGGATCAGGCGCTTCCGGTCGTGGAAGACCGGCGCCCGGCCGTCTTACCCTGCCAGGGCCCGGAGGAGGACGTCCCCACGCCGGGCCCGGGACGGGCCGCCACGGCGGTGGTGGGTCAGGAAACGAGCTCCCCGGCCTGGACGACGTGCCGGATGCGGCCGGGGTCGGCCAGGACGCCGAGGTCGGCGAGCGGGTCGCCGTCGAGGACCAGCAGGTCGGCGTGCGCGCCCACGGCCAGGGTGCCGATCTCGCCGGCCATGCCGAGCAGCTCGGCCGCGTTCACCGTGGCGGCGCGGAGCACGTCCAGCGGCTTCTGCACCTCGCCGCGCAGGCGGAACTCCTGGTTCTGGTGCCGGTGCATGCCGCCGAGCAGGTCGCTGCCGTACACCAGCCGCACACCGCCCCTGGCGGCGCGCTCCAGCGCCGCCAGGCCCGCGCCGAGCACCGCGTCGACCTTGCGCCAGCTCGGCTCCGGCAGCCCGTGGGCCACGCCCTCCTCCTTCAGCGCCCAGTACGTGACCAGCGTCGGCACCAGGAACGCGTCACGCTCCAGGAACAGCTCCACGCTCCGGTCGTCCAGCAGGTTGCCGTGCTCGATCGAGCGGATCCCCGCCTCCAGCGCCCGGTTGACCGCGCGTGCGGTGTACGCGTGCGCGGCCACGTAGCGGTTGGCCGCCTCGGTCTCCTCCACGATGGCGCGCAGCTCCTCCATCGAGTACTGGGTGGAGTCGATGCGGTCGGTGGGGGAGGCGACGCCACCGGAGGCCATCACCTTGATGTGGTGGGCGCCCTTGCGCAGCTCGTCGCGGGCGGCGGCGCGCACGGCGTCGACCCCGTCGGCGACCCGGCCGAGCCCGGCGCAGCACGGGTGGTCGTCGTGCACCCGGGTGCCCCGGCCGCGCGAGTCGCCGTGGCCGCCGGTCTGGCTGAGCGCCCGGCCGCAGAACAGCAGCCTCGGCCCCCGGATCAGCCCTTCGGCCTGCGCGTCGGCGAGCCCGTAGTCGGCGCCGGAGGCGTCGCGGACGGTGGTGAAACCGCGCGCCAGCATGCCGCCCATGATGCGGGCGCTGTGCGCGGCCACGTACGAGGGCGACCAGGAGGTCAGCCCGCCCAGGTCGGCGGTGGCGGCGGTGACGTGCACGTGCGCGTCGATCAGGCCGGGGACGACGACCGCGCCGGCCAGGTCGACCACGCGCGTGCCGTCGGGGGCGGTCAGGCCGCGGCCGGTCTCGGCGACGCGCCCGTCCGCGCAGCGCAGGTCGGTCTCGGTGAAGTCGCCGGTGTCGGGGTCGAGCAGCAGGGCGTCGCGCAGCAGCAGGCTCATCGGGCGCCTCGCAGCGCGGGCACGGCCAGCGGCGCGAGCGCCTGGGCGGCGGCCACGGACGTCTCGTCGTAGCTGCCCTCGGCGTCGAGGATGTTGAGCGCGCCGAGCACGGTGCCGCCGTCCACGACGGGCACGTTGACGATGGCGCCGCAGCCGAGGCTCTCGATCAGCTCGTGGTCGGCGAAGATCTCGCGTACGGCGGCCCGGTCGCGGCCCAGGTAGGGCAGCCGCTGCTCGATGCAGCGGCTCAGCCACTCCTGCGCGACCTCCACCGTCTTCTCGCCGCCCACCGGGTACTGCTCGGGGTGGCTGCTGTGCACGCGGCGCAGCGCGCGCCGCTCGGGGATCCAGGCGAGCACGGTGAACAACCGCGCGCCCACCTGCTCGCGTACCTTCTCCTGCAGTTCCGGCAGCCCGGTCACGACGTCATCTCCTTAGCTGCGCCGGCGGGCTCGCCCCGCTCGGTCAGGTCTTCCAGGGAACGCCCGGCGGTCGCCAGGCCGAACACCATCACGCAGATCACGCCGGCCGCGAGCACGGCGGTGGTCATGCCGAACACGCCGCCGAAGCCGAGGCTCGCGTACGACACGCCGATGATGGTGGGAGCGAGGATGCTGCCGACGCGGCCGAACGCGCTCGACAGGCCGGTTCCGGTGGCCCGGATCCAGGTGGGGAACACCTCGGGGGTGTAGGAGTAGACGCCGGCGTAGGTGCCGTTCAGGAAGAACGACAGCACGGCGCCCGCGACCGTGATCGACACGGGCGTGTCCATCTGCGACAGCCAGAAGGCGCTGACGGCCGATCCGGCGAGGTAGATCGCGATGGTGTTCTTGCGGTCGAGCCGCTCCGACAGCCAGGCGGCGGAGAAGTAGCCGGGGATCTGCGCCAGGTAGATGATCAGCGAGAACTCGAAGCTCTTCGTCACCGTGATGCCCCGCTCCACCAGCAGGGTGGGGATCCAGGAGAAGAAGCCGTAGTACGAGAACGTGATCACGAACCAGATCAGCCAGATGACGCCGGTGCGCCTGGCCATCGCCCGGCTCCACAGGAACCGCAGGGCGTTGACCAGCGTGACCTTCGGCGTCTCCTGGACGGGCAGCGCGGTCGCGGTCTCGGGCACCGGCGGCAGGGGCCGGCCGGTGGCGAGCTCGACGCGCCGTTCGATGTCGGCGACCACGGCCTCGGCCTCGGCGGTCCTGCCGTGCTGCAGCAGGAAGCGCGGCGACTCCGGCAGCGAGCGCCGCCACCACAGCAGCATCAGGATGGGCACCGCGGTGATGATCTGCGCGATCCGCCAGCCGTCGTCGAACGTGGGCACCACGAACCGGCCGATGAGCGCGGCCCCGACGAACCCGAAGGAGAAGAACCCGGCCAGCGCGCCGATGAACCAGCCGCGCCGCTTGGCGGGCACGAACTCCGACAGGAACGGCGCGATGATCGCGCTCTCCGCGCCGGCCCCGGCCCCGGCCAGCACCCGCGCGCCGAGGAACACCTCGTAGTTCGGCGCGAACGCGGCCACGACGGAGAACACCGCGTAGAAGGCGAGCGCGTACATCATGACCTTCTTGCGGCCGATGCGGTCGCCGAGCAGGCCCGCCGCGATCGCGCCGAACAGGAAGCCGAACGGCGAGGCGGAGCCGATGATGCCGAGCTGGCCGTTGCTGAGGTTCCACGCCTCCTGGGCGCTCGGCAGCAGGAACGCGACGACGGCTGAGTCCATGCCGTCGAAGGTGTAGCCGAGGCCGCCTATCAGGAGCAGGAGGTAGTGCGGACGGCTCAGGGGGAGCCGGTCCAGCCGGGCCAGCAAGGTCATGGCACAGCCTTCCTAGGGCACGGGGCCCTGCCAGGGAGGGGGAGTTATTGCAACGTATAGTGCAAATCGGGCAAG
Source organism: Nonomuraea sp. NPDC023979 (assembly GCF_040639085.1). Taxonomy (NCBI): domain Bacteria; kingdom Bacillati; phylum Actinomycetota; class Actinomycetes; order Streptosporangiales; family Streptosporangiaceae; genus Nonomuraea; species Nonomuraea sp. NPDC023979. The sequence goes on along the minus strand of NZ_JBEZZG010000013.1, from coordinate 138,840 downwards.
ATGCAATGGTCCTTGCAATATTTGGAAAATGTACGATGTCTCCCGGCGAGGGAGGGGCGCGTGACGGACAGCTTCGAGGAGTGGCTGCGCGACCGCGTGCCGGAACGCGGGCTGCGCCCCAAGGCCGCGGCGGTGCTGGACATCCTCATCACGCAGCCACGCCGGGCGTCGTTCGGTTCGGCGGCCGAGCTCGCCGCGCTCGCGGGCGTCAACGTGGCCACCGTCACCCGCATCGCGCAGGCGCTCGGCTTCGCCGGGTGGCCCGCCCTCCAGCAGGAGCTGCGCGCCCGCTACCTCTCGTCGCTCAGCGCGCCGCAGGTCGCCGCCGAGCACAGCGGCGAGGGCTCGCCCAGCGCCCGCTCGCTCCGGCGCGACCTCGACAGCCTCGCCCTGCTCAACCGCCGCCTGGACGAGGGCGTGATCCGGACCGTCGCCGAGGCCGTCGCCGCCGCCCGCCGCACGGTGATCGTCGCCGACGGCAGCTACGCGGCGGTCGGCATGGCGCTCGCCCACAACGCCCGCATCGCGGGCTACCCCGTCGCGGCCGTCACGGCGGGCGACTCCGAGCTGTCCAACACGGTCGCGGCGATCGGGCCCGGCGACGTGCTGATCGCCATCAGCTTCTGGCGGCTGTACGAGAGCACGGTCCTGGCCGCGCACGAGGCCCGCGCGCGTGGCGCCCGGGTGTTCGCGCTCACCGACGCGGCCAGCCCCGCCCTGGCGGACGCGGCCGAGGAGGTCGTGATGGTCCCGGCGGAAGGGGTCGCGTTCTTCCCGTCGCTGACCGCCGGGCTGGCCGTCGCCCAGGCACTGGTCGCCCAGCTCGCCGCCGTCGACCCGGCGCGCACGGCCGCCGCCATCGAGACGGCCGAGCGGATGTGGACCAAGTTCGGCCTGCTCCACCGGCGCCCCGCGGGCGGCGAGCCCACCGGCCCGTAGAGACGGCCCTGGTGACAGGCCGGAGCGGATGCTTGATCGGGTCCGGCCCCGCCCATAGCCTCGTCGTGCCGGACCTACGACGAGGGGGCCTCGTAGTGACCATCCCGCTGGCGGTGGCCGTGGCAGTGACCGAGCTCGCCGCGACCGCGCTCGTGCCCGCCGCCGCCGGACGGCTGCCCGGCTGCCCGCTGGTGTTCGGGCACGGCGGCTACCCGAAGAACCCCGGAGCCAGCGCCAAGGACCTGATCCGCCAGCCGAACCACCCCACCGGCATCGAGCACATGCGCGCCGAGGGCGCCGACGGCCTGGAGGCCGACGTCCAGCTCACCCGCGACGGGACCCAGGCGGTGATGTGGCACAACACCACCACCAACGGCCTGACCGGGCCCAACCGCGAGATCACCGACCTGTGGTGGGCCGACGACGACGGCGGCCTGCGGTCCCGCCGCGTCTCGCGCGGCCCCTACGCGGGCGAGCGCGTCCACACGCTCGGCTCCTGGCTCGACCACGCCGCGGCCGCCGGGCTGATCGCGCTGCTGGAGATCAAACGCCAGGCCAGACCCGTCCTGCGACGCTCCGAGGAAGCCTGGCAGGAGCTGTCCGGCCCGATCCTCGAACGGCAGGACACCCAGCGCATCCTCCTCTACTCGGCCGACCCGTGGATCCAGCGCGAGCTCGCCACGCGGCACCCCGGCCTGCTGCGGGGCGAGGCCGTCCGCTGGACCGACGGCGTCCCCTGGGACGAGCCGCCGCCCGGCTGGCGCGCCCAGGTGCCCCGCTGGACGAAGATCCTCAAGCGCGGCCCGGCCGGCGTGCTGACCGACTACCCGGCCGACTACCGCCGCTGGCTGGCCGGAAAGTGCACGTGACGGGCCCGTACGAGCCGGACTGGGCGGCGGTGCGGCGGCGGGTCGCGGACGCGCCGTGGGCCGCCCGCGTGCTCGGCGCCCTGGAGGCCGACTTCGGGTACTGGTCGGGCCTGCCGCTGCCCGGCCCGGACCGGCCGTCCGCCTGGACCCACCACTACTTCTGCGACGCCGACGGCGCGCCCCTGCGCCACGACCCCGCCACGCCCGACCGGCACGCGTGCACCGGCTGCGGCAAGGTCTATTCGGGCGAGCCGTGGGACGGCGCCTGGCGCGCCATCACCCACAACGCCGCCGCCGCGCAGGCCCAGCGCGCCGCCCTGCTGCTGCGCCTGACCGGCTCGCGCCCCGCCCGCGACGAGCTCGAACGCGTCGTCGGCGGCTACGCCCGCCGCTACCGCGACTACGCGCCCCACGGCCAGGCCGCCGGGACCGGCCGCGTCCAGCCGCAGGGGCTCGACGAGGCCGTGTGGGCGATCGGGCTGCTGCGCGCCGTGCGCTGGGCGGGCGACGCCCTCACCCCCGCCACCTCGGCCGCCCTCGACGGCCTGGCCCGCGACGTCGCCGCCCTGCTGCGCCCGCAGGCGGGCGCCGTGCACAACATCCCGTGCTGGCTGCTCGCCGCGCTGGCCGAGTGCGCCGTCCGGCTCGGCGACACCGCGCTGCTCGCCTGGTGCCGCGACTCCGAGTTCGGCGTGGAGGCGCAGGTCAGGCGCGGGTTCCACGACGAGGGCCTGTGGTACGAGGTCAACCCGCACTACCACTACTACGCGCTCGCCGCCCTGCTGTCCTACCGCGAGGCGGCGGGCCCGGCCGGGCTGTCGGCGACGGCCGCGCAACGCCTGGCCCGGGCGGTCACCGCGCCGCCGATGCTCGCCTACGACGACGGGCGGCTGCCCGCGTACGGGGACGGCTGGGCCGAGTGCTTCACCGCCGACTTCGCCCCGCACGCCGAGGCCGCCTGGTCGCTCCTGCCCGAACGGCCGCCCAGCCCGGCCCCCTACTACGCGCACCCGCGCCCCGCCCCGGTCCGCCTCTGGTACGGCGCCCAGCTCCCCGACGGGGTCGCGCCGCCGCTGACCGGCCGTTCGTCGGTCGCCGCCCTCGTCTTCGGCCCCGGCGACCTCCCGCCGCCGCCCCCGGACCCGCCGCGCTCGTTCGTGTGGCCGGGGGCCGGGATCGGGCTGCCGAGGTCCGGCCGGGTGCGCGCCGCCCTCCGGTACGGGCCCGACGCCGGCTGGCACGACCACCGCGACAAGCTCGGCGTGGACGTGGCCACCGCGACCGGCTGGTCCAGCCTCGACCTCGGCACCAGCGGCTACGGCTCCGGCTTCACCGCGTGGCTGCGCTCGCCGGTCGCCCACAACACCGTCACCGTCGGCGGACGGCCCCAGCCGCCGCACACCGGCCGCCTCGTCGCCTCGTCGCCCGGCCACCTGGCGGCCGAGTCCGCGTTCGACGGCCACACGCTGCGCCGCGCCCTGACGGTGACCGGCGACGGCTGGACCGACGAGTTCACGGTGACGCCCGCCGCGCCGGACGCGATCGAGTGGACCTTCCACGGCGACGGCCCGTTCACGGCGGACGGCGAGCCCGCCCTCCTCACCGGCGACCTCGGCCACGCCTGGCTGCGCGACGTGCGCCGGCTGCGGGCGCATGCCGGGGTGCTGCGCGGCGCCTGGGACGCCGACGGCGCGCCGTCCCTGGAGCTGACCGTCCCGGACGGGTTCGAGGCGTACGCGGCGCTCGCCGACGGCAACCCGAACGGCCGCCCGCTCGGCATCGTCCTGCTGCGCGGGCACGCGGCACAGGCGCGCGTCCACGCCCGCTTCACGCTCCCGCCGCCCGCGCCCTGAGCACAACCGTTCAAGACCCCGCCCGCCCGCTGCGGCTACAACGAGGGGATGGACATCGGCTTCATCGGCCTGGGCCTCATGGGCGGGCCCATGGCGGTCAACCTGGCCCGCGCGGGCGGCCTCGTCGTCTGGAACCGCACCCCCGCCCGCGCCGAGCCGGTCCGCGCGGCCGGCGCCGACGTGGCGGCGAGCGCCGCCGAGGTGTTCGGCCGCGCCGGCACGATTCTCCTCATGCTCGCCGACGAGGCCGCCGTCGACGACGTGCTGCGCCGGGGCACGCCGGAGTTCGCCGCCCGCGTCGCCGGGCGCACCGTGGTGCACATGGGCACGACCTCGCCCGCCTACTCCGCCGGGCTGGACGCCGACGTGCGCGCCGCCGGAGGCCGGTACGTGGAGGCGCCCGTCTCCGGCTCGCGCGGCCCCGCTGAGGAGGGACGCCTCGTCGCCATGCTCGCCGGGGACCCCGGCGCCGTCGCCGACGTGCGCCCGCTGCTGCGGCCGATGTGCCACAAGAGCGTCGTCTGCGGCCCGGCGCCGTCGGCGCTGCTGATGAAGCTGGCGGTCAACCTGTTCCTCATCACGATGGTCACCGGGCTCGCCGAGGCGACGCACTTCGCCGCCGGGCACGGGCTGGACCTGCGCCGCTTCCAGGAGGTGCTGGCCACCGGCCCGATGGCCAGCGCCGTGTCGCGCGGCAAGGCCGCCAAGCTCGTCGAGGGCGAGCTGTCCCCGCAGGCGGCGGTCGCCGACGTGCTCAAGAACAACCGGCTCATCGCCGAGGCCGCCCGCGCCGCCGGGCTCGCCTCACCGCTCCTCGACGCCTGCCACGAGCTGTTCGCCGAGACGCTCGCGCTCGGGCACGGCGGCCTCGACATGGCCGCCGTCATCCGGGCGATCGAGGCCAGGACCGGCTGAACCGCAGGCGGCCTGCCAGCGCGCGGGCGTGAGGCCGTACGCGCCCTTGAACCTGCGCGTCAGATGGCTCTGGTCGGCGAACCCGGCCGCCTGCGCGGCGACGGCCGGCGGGAGCCCGGCGCGCAACGCCCGCCGCGCCACGTCGAGCTGCCGCATCGTGCGGAACCGGGTCGGGCTGGTGCCGAACACGGCCCGGAACTGCCGGGCGATCGTCCACCGGTCCAGCCCCGACACCCGCTCGAACACCGCCACCGGATGCCGCACCGCCGGGTCGGCCGCGATCAGGTCACGCACCCGGGCCAGCGCCTCCACCGCCGCGGCCGCGCGCCCGGCGCCCCGCCCGGCCTGGCGCGCTCCCGCGTGCGCCGCCAGCGAGCGGGCGATCGCCAGCGCGACCTCCACCCGTTCGAGCTCGCCGAGCGGCTCGTCCAGCCGCCGCAGGCACGCGGCCAGCGCGGGCGGCATCCGCCGCACCACCGGGTCCGGCACGAACGGCAGCGGCCCGCCGCCCAGCGCCTCGCCCACCAGCGCCGGATCCACGTAGAAGATCCGGTAGCCGAACCCCTCCTCGGTGCCCGGCGCGCCGTCGTGCACCTCGTCCGGGTGCAGGATGTGCCACTCGCCCGGCAGGCAGTGCCGCGCCTCGCCCCGGTAGCGGAACGTCTGCACGCCCCGCAGCGTGATCCCGATCGCGTAGCGGTCGTGCCGGTGCGGCGCGAACGCCTCGCCGACCAGCGACGCCGCCATCCGCTCGATCCCCTCGGCGCCGGCCCCGAAGCGCAGCCTCGCGCCGGGCCCCTCCCCGTTCACCAGGCGAAGTCCTCCAGCTCCAGCACCGCGCGGTCCATGTCCTCGGCCCGCCCCTGCCGCAGCAGCTTGGCATACAGCGGGTCGCCGCCGACCGCGCCCGCGCGGATGTCGCGGGCCCGCGCGCTCATCCGCGCCTGGATCTCCCGGACGATCACCGCCGGGTCGCCGTGCCAGCCGTACGCGTCCAGGAACGTCCGCAGCCGCTCGGCCCGCCTGTCGAACGCCCGGAACCCCTCCAGCTCCGCCACCCGGCGCGCGTGCAGCGGCACCCAGCTCAGCGCCGTCCACGCCAGGTCGGACTCGGCGCCCACCGGCCCGGCGAAGTCCCAGTCGAAGAAGCCCGACAGCCGCCCCTCGTGCCAGGCGGCGTTGAACGGGCTGGCGTCGTTGTGCCCGATGATCTGCCCCGGCGACCACTGCCCGCCCACCCGCCAGCGGGCGTCGGGCGGCGGCGTGAAGTCGGCCACGGCCGCGTGGTAGTCCCGCAGCCAGCGGGCCACCTGGCGCAGCGCCTCCTCCGTCCGCGTCCACTCCGGCCACACCAGCCGGTTGCCGAGCGTCTCGCCCTCCAGGAACGTGAGCACCTCCCGGCCCTGCTCGTCGTAGCCCAGTGCCCGCGGCGCCCCGGCGAAGCCCTTGCGCTCCAGGTGGCGCAGCAGCTCGTGCACGGCGGGCGTCCACGCCCGCGCCGCCCGCCTGACGGTCGCGCCGATCCGGATCGCGCCCCCGTCGTTGCCTCCTTCGAGCCGGATCCGCCGGATCTCATGGCGGCCTGCGGATCCGCTCATCGATCGCCTCCTCCGGGGTCCCGCCTCCCAGATTCTCAATAAGTGCGGGCATCTCCAAGAGGCCCAAAGACCCGTCGTACGCCTGCCGCGATCCAGATCGTGGCCAGGGCCGCGTACACGGTCAGCAGTGCGATCGGCCACACCCCCGACACCAGCGACGCCACCACCGCCAGGCCCAGCAGGGCTGCCCACCCGTACAGGACGGCACGGCCGCGCGGCGAGCCGGTGTGCGCGGCCTCCTGCACGGCGGTGACCAGCGCCATGACGGCGGCCCCCGCCGTGCCGAGGACGTCGCTGCCGAGCACGACGCCCGCCACCAGCGTCGCCGCGCCCGCCACGAGCAGGCCGCAGCAGGCCAGCGCCACCCGCGACTCGCCGCCGTCGAACAGCAGCCCGGTCGCCTTCGCGCGGGCCAGCCGCAGCACGGTGACCGCCTCCGTCACCCACGCCGCCCAGTGCAGCAGCGCGATGACCACGAACACCGCGATGACCGGAGGCAGCGCCGGCAGCAGGAACACCAGCCACCAGCCGCCCAGGAACCTGCGCCGCACCCGCGACAGCCACCGGTGGAGCGGGTTGCGCTCCTTCAGCGCCGTCACCAGCAGGTCCCTGGCCTGCCCGTAGCCCGGGTCGAGCCGCAGCACCTCGCGGAACGCGCCGGCGGCCACGCGCGCGTCACCGGACGCCAGCGCCGCCCGCCCATACACCAGGTGCGCCGTGGTGCTCTCCGGCGCGAGCCCGACGGCCCGCCCCGCCGTCTCCGTGGCCGCCCGTGTCTGCCCGAGCGCCGTCTGCGCCAGCGACAGCAGGCTCATCAGGTCCGCCGACTCCGGGTCGAGCGCCAGCCCGCGTTCCGCCGCGCCCGCCACCAGCGGCCACTCGCCCTTCAGCACGTGCGCGCGGGCCAGCAGCTCCCAGATCGGCGGCCACTCCGGCGACAGCGCGAGCGCGGCCCGCCCGGCGGCGATCGCCTGGTCGGGCTGCCGCGCCCGGTTGTGCACCTGGCCCGCGACGTAGTGCGGGAACCACGAGTCGGGCGCCAGCCGCACCGCCTCGTGCGCCTCCGCCACCGCCTCGCCCGGCCGGCGCTGCTCGGCCAGCGCCAGCGCCAGCAGCGCGTGCCCGACCGCGTGCTCCGGCTCCTCGGCCAGCAGGCCGCGCAGCTCCCGCTCGGCGTCGGCGGGCCGGCGCATCTCCAGCAGCGCCCGCGCCCGCTGCACCGGGCCGGCGGCCTTCACCATCGGGCTTTCTTCACCATCGGGCCTTCACCATCGCGCCTTCACGAGCTGGCCTTCACCACTTGGCCTTGATCCACGGCATCAGCTCGTCCCACGCCCCCGAGTCGTTGGCGTGCAGCACGTAGTTGCGCGCCGTCGCCATCCACTCCCGCACCGACGTGGGCCGCACGCTCTTCGCCGCCGCCAGCAGGTCGGGCGTCGCCAGCGGGATCGCCCGGCCCGCGCTGATCGACTGCTGCAGCTTCGCCTCCACGGCCCGGTCGACCACGCCCTTCAGATCGGCGCCGACGAAGTGCTCGGTCACCCGCGCCACCGCGTCGTAGTCCATCTCCGCGATCGGCTTGTCCCGGCACAGGATGCGCAGGATCGCCGCCCGCGCGGAGGCGTCCGGCGGCGGCACGAACACGAGCTGGTCGAACCGGCCAGGGCGGCGGAACGCCACGTCGATGTACCAGGGCGCGTTCGTCGCCGCCAGCACCAGGACGCCCTCGTTGGCGTCCTGGTCCACGCCGTCGAGCTCGGCCAGGAACTGGTTGACGATCTGCCGGTTGTGCGCCTGCCGCATGTCGGAGCGGCGCGCCGCCAAGGCGTCCACCTCGTCGAAGAACAGCACGCACGGCCGGTTGCGCCGCGCCAGGTCGAACGTGGCCCGCAGGTTGCGCTCGCTGGAGCCGATGTACATGTCGAGGATGTCGGCCAGGCCGACGTTCACGAACGACGCGCCGAGCTCGCCCGCCGCCGCCCTGGCCAGGTGCGTCTTGCCCGCGCCCGGCGGCCCGTACAGCAGCACGCCGCCGCCCGCCCGCTTGCCGAACGCGGCGAACAGCTCCGGCTGCTGGATCGGCAGCAGCAGCTTGACCTTCAGCGCCTCCTTCACGGCCTCCATGCCCGCCACGTCCGCGAACGTGAACCGGGACCGCTCCACCTCGGCGCTCGCCTCCGCCGCCGGCGTGGCGGGCGACGGCGCATCGTAAGCCCCGCCCCCGTACGCCGGCCCCGACGGCGCACCGCCGTACGGTGCCGGCCCTCCCAGGGCCTGGGGCGGGGCGGCGAGGCGGGCGGCGAGGGCGGGATCGGCGAGCGACGGGTCGCGGGTCACCGCGTCGTGGTAGCGGTGCGCCGCCGCCGCGACGTCACCCTCGCCCAGCAGCGCCCGCGCGGCGAGCACACCGAGCCGGGGCGGGCAGCCGGGCTCGCCCAGGAACGGCTCCAGCGCCGCCAGCGCCTCGCCGAAGGAGCTCTGCCGGACGAACGCCTCCGCCAGCCCCGCCGAGACGTCCGCGTCCTTGGGCGCGAGCACGAGTGCGGCCCGGAACTCGGCCTCCGCCTCGGCCAGGTAGCCCTTGGCCAGGAGCTGGTCGGCGAGGTGCCGCCGCAGGGGGAGATTGTCCGGAGACAGGCGCGCCGCCTCGCGGAGCGCCTGGAGGCCGGCATCGTCGAGCACGTGCCCGTCCTTCCGTCGGGGGAGTGGAATCAGGCAAGGCTATCGAAATCACCGGCCATGACCCCCAGCCCCCGACATATCCAGATACGCCCGGAAACGTCACCCATCCACGGCGGCGACGAGCCGGTCGACCACCTCAGGCGACAGCCCGATGCCGAACGTCCGGAACTTGGCCAGCGGAATCCCCCTGGCCAGCCCCATGAGCGCCGGGCTGAACCGGTCGAGCGCGGACCCGCCGAACGCCTCCTTCAGCACCCGGCTCCCCACGGGATGGTCCAGCCACTCGCCGAGCGTCGACATCGCGGTCAGCGGCGGCGCCCAGCCGTCGCCCGGCGTGCTCAGCTCCAGCCGCTGCCGGATGTCGCGCGAGGAGGCGCCCACCTCGACGGTGAACGCGCCCGGGTCGATCCGCCAGCCGCCCCGCGACGCCGACCACCACGCCAGGTCGCGGCCGGTCAGCGTGAACGAGACCCGCTCGCTCGCGCCCGGCTCCAGGCCGATCTTGGCGAAGCCGCGCAGCTCGTGCCGGGGCCGGGTGGGGCGCTCCTCGTCGAAGGCCACGTAAAGCTGGACGACCTCGTGCGCGAACCGGCTGCCGGTGTTGGTGACGGTCACCTCGACCTGCCACTCGTTCGCGCCGGTCTCGCGGGCCTCCAGGCCGGAGTAGGCGAACGTCGTGTAGGACAGGCCGTGGCCGAACGGGTAGGCGACGTCCACGTCCAGCGTGTCGTAGTGGCGGTAGCCGACGTAGCGGCCCTCGCCGTAGACCACGTGCCCGTCGCCGCCGGGGAAGTGCAGGTGGGAGGGCACGTCGGCGAGCCGGTGCGGGATCGTCTCGGTGAGGCGGCCGGACGGGCTGTGCGTGCCGAGCAGCAGGTCGGCCAGGGCGGAGCCGCCCGCCTGGCCGAGCAGCCAGCCCTCCAGGATCGCCGAGACCGCGGCCTGCCAGCCGGACACCGACACGACGCCGCCGTTGGACAGCACGACGACCACGTCCACGCCCGTCCCGGCCACCCGGCGCAGCAGCGCCGTCTGGTCGCCGGGCAGGTCGATGCCGGTGCGGTCGAAGCCCTCGGACTCGGCCGAGTCGGGCAGCCCGAGGAACAGCACGGCCACGTCGGCCCCGGCCGCCGCCTCCACCGCCTCCCGCTCCAGCTCGGGGTCGGCCTGCCCGTCGAGCCGGTAGCCGGCCGCGAACACCGCGCCGTCCAGCGCCGCCGCCAGCGACTCCCAGGCCGAGTCGAGCCGGGTCGGCACCACGTGCGAGCTGCCGTGCCCCTGGTAGCGCGGGGTGCGGGCGAGCTCGCCGAGCACGGCCACCTTGCGGCCGGGGGCGATGGGCAGCACGTCGCCGTCGTTCTTCAGCAGCACGGCGGACGCGCGGGCCGCCTGCCGGGCGACCTCGTGGTGCGCGTCGGCGTCCCAGCCGGTCGTGGCCGGGGCGGCGGGCACCCGCGAGGCGAGCCGCAGCAGCCGCCCGACGGCCCGGTCCAGCACCTCCTCGGGCAGCCTGCCGTCGCGGACCGCGTCGGCGATCTCCGCGTCGGTGCCGGTCGGCGGCATCTCCAGGTCGAGCCCCGCCTCCAGCGCCGCCACCCGGTCGGCCACCGCGCCCCAGTCGGACACGACGAGCCCGTCGAACCCCCACTCCTCCCGCAGCACCTCGGTCAGCAGCCACCGGTTCTGGCTCGCGTACACGCCGTTGATCTTGTTGTAGGCGCACATCACCATGTAAGGGGCGGCCTCGCGGACGATGTGCTCGAAGGCGGGCAGGTAGATCTCGCGCAGCGTCCGCTCGTCCACGTCGGCGCTGATCCGCATCCGGTCGGTCTCCTGGTTGTTGACCGCGTAGTGCTTGACGCACGCGCCGACGCCCAGCGACTGGATGCCGTCGACCAGGGCCGCGCCCATCACCCCGGACAGGCGCGGGTCCTCGGAGAAATACTCGAAGTTGCGCCCGCACAGCGGCGAGCGCTTGATGTTCACGCCGGGCCCCAGCACCACGTCCACGCCCTGCGCGCGGGCCTCACGCGCGATCGTCGCGCCGACCAGCCGCGCCAGCTCCGGGTCCCAGGACGAGCCGAGCCCCACCGCGGGCGGGAAGCAGGTGGCGGGCACGCTCCTGGTCAGGCCGAGCGCGTCGCCGGAGCTCTCGTCCTGCCGCCGCAGGCCGTGCGGCCCGTCCGACAGGGTCAGGGCGCGTACGACGTCGCGGACGGCGGTGGTGTGCCAGGTGTCGCTCCCGGAGGTGAGCGAGGCCTTCTCGGCGAGTGTCAGATCCTTCAACTGATGTCCAATCCCAGCTCGGTGAGGAAGGCGGCGACCGAGGCGCGCATGTCGACCCGGTCGGGGTCGAGCAGCCACTGCGTCTGCAGGCCGTCGACCACGGCGAGGAGTTGCCCGGCGACGACGTCCGGGTCGTGGGGCAGCGGCGGCGTGGCCTGCGCGAACAGCTCGGCGAGCACCCAGGCGGCGCCCTTGCGCAGCCGGCGGTAGCGCTCGACGAAGTAGGCGTGGGCCGGATGCCCGGGGTCGGTGGCCTCGGCCGACAGCTTCACGAACAGCCCGACGAGTCCCGGCGTCCGCATGCTGGCCGCGAGCTGGTCGACGTGCCGCCTGATGATCTCCACCGGGTCCAGGCCGGGGCCGGTGGCCGCCACGAGCTCGGCGGTGAGCACCTCGCGGCGCTTGAGCACCTCGATGAGCAGCGCGTCCTTGCCCGGGAAGTGGTGCAGCAGCCCGGCGTGCGTGAGCCCGGCGTGCGCGGCGATGTCGCGCAGGGACACGGCGTGGAAGCCGGAGCGGGAGAACAGCTCCATGGCGGAGTCCAGGATGCGCGCCTGGGTGCGCTCGCCCTTGGTCACCCGGCGTGTGGTGGGTTCGGTCACCGACCGGCCTTTCTGCTGTCCAGGGCACCCGGGTGCCCGGAAAACCGAACTTACCACGTGGTAGGAAACAAATCGGATGCCCGTCCCGTACCGATCTCTGTAGGGTCGGCGACGACCGCCGAGACCAGTGAGGGGGACCGCCATGCGCCGCAGCGCCGTTCCCCTGTCGCGGCATCTGTCACGGTACGAGGTGATCCTGGTGTCCCCGTCCGCCCGGCGCCCGCTGCGCGGCCGGCGCCGGACGTCCCCGGCGGCCCCCTGACACGAGGGGCCACCGGGCGAATCGCGCTGTCCTGTCCAGAGAGATCCCGAAAGGGCCACGGACCGTGCGTGACACCAACCAGCTCGGCCTCGTCCGCAACCTGGGCATCCTCGCCCACGTCGACGCCGGCAAGACCACCATCACCGAACGCGTCCTGTACGTCACCGGCGCCACCCACAGGCGCGGCGAGGTGCACGACGGCACCACCGTCACCGACTACGACGCCCAGGAACGCGAACGCGGCATCACCATCTTCGCCGCCGCCGTGACCTGCGCCTGGGACGGCCACCGCGTCAACCTCATCGACACCCCCGGCCACGTCGACTTCGCCGACGAGGTCGAGCGCTCGCTGCGGGTGCTCGACGGCGCGATCGCCGTGTTCGACGGCGTCGCGGGCGTCGAACCGCAGAGCGAGGCCGTCTGGCGGCGCGCCGACCACCACGGCGTGCCGCGCATCGCCTTCGTCAACAAGCTCGACCGGGCCGGCGCCGACCTCGACGCCGCCGTCGCCTCGATCCGCGACCGCCTGCGCGTCACGCCGCTGGCCGTCCAGCTGCCCATCGGGCGAGAGGACGGCTTCACCGGCGTCGTGGACCTGCTGCGCATGCGGGCGCTGGTCTGGGACGGCGCGTACGAGGAGCGTCCCGTCCCCGCGGAGCTGCTGGAGGAGGCGCGGCGGCGGCGCGGGCTGCTGGAGGAGGCCGTGGCCGAGCTGCACCCGGCCGTGCTGGAGGAGTTCTGCGCGGGGACGCCGGTCGGCGAGGCGACGCTGCGGGCGGCGCTGCGCGACCTGACGCTGGCGCGCCGGGCCGTCGTCGTGCTGTGCGGCTCCGCCTACCGGGACCGGGGGATCGAGCCGCTGCTCGACGCCGCCGTGGCCTACCTGCCGTCGCCGCTGGACGTCCCGGCCGTGCCCGGCCGGGCCGCCGGCCCGGCGCAGCCGCTGGCCGCGCTGGTGTTCAAGGTCCACTCGACCGGCGGCGGACGGCTGACTTACCTGCGCCTGTACGCCGGGACGCTGCGGAAGGGGGACGCCGTGCTGGACGCGGGCGCCGGGCGCACCGAGCGCGCCGGGCGGGTCCTGCGTGTGCGGGCCGACCGGCACACCGAGGTCGACCGGGCCGTGGCCGGCGACATCGTGGCCGTCACCGGGCTGAAGGCGGCCCGGCCCGGCGCCACGCTGTGCGCGCCGGACGCGCCGCTCGTCCTCGAACCGCCCGCCGCCGCCGAGCCCGTCGTCTCGATGGCGGTCGAGGCCAGGCGGAGCGTGGACGCGGGCCGGCTGGCCGCCGCGCTCGCCCGCCTGGCCGAGGAGGACCCGTCGCTGTCGGTGCGGGCCGACCCGGAGACGGGCCAGACCGTGCTGTCCGGCATGGGGGAGCTGCACCTGGAGGTGGCCGTGGAGAAGATCCGCCGCGAGCGGGGGCTGGACGTCGCCGCCGGGCGGCCGCGCGTCGCCCACCGCGAGACGGTGGCGCGCGGCGTGACCGGCGTGCTGTACCGGCACGTCAAGCAGGACGGCGGCGCCGGGCAGTTCGCGCACGTCCAGCTCGACGTGGAGCCGCTCGACGCGGCGGCCGGCTTCGCGTTCCGCTCCGCCGTCACCGGCGGGCGGGTGCCGCGCGAGTACGTCCGCGCGGTCGAGGCCGGATGCCGCGACGCCCTCGCCGCCGGGCCGCTCGGCGGGCACCCGGTCACCGGCCTGCGGGTCACGCTCACCGACGGGGCGACGCACGTGAAGGACTCCTCCGAGGCGGCCTTCCGCACTGCCGGGGCGCTGGCGCTCAGGCAGGCGCTGCGCGCCTGCGCGATGGTGCTGCTGGAGCCGGTGGCCGAGGTCACGGTCACCGTCCCGGACGACGCGGTCGGCGGTGTGCTCGGCGACCTGGCCGCCCGGCGCGGCCGCGTCACCGGCTCGGCCGCGCGGGGCGGCACGGCGGTCGTCACCGCCACGGTGCCGCTGGCCGAGCTGTTCGGGTACGCCACCCGGCTGCGCAGCCGCACCCAGGGCCGGGGCGCCTTCACCAGCCGCCCGGCCGGGTACGCCCCGGTCTGACGCCGGGTATGCCCCGCTCTGCCGGCCGGACAGAGGGCCGTCCGGCCGGCGACCCCCCTGCGCGGTTACATCGAACATTGATATAAATGCCGGGTGGCACCCTCACCGGAGGCCCTCGATCTCGGCGCGCTCGTCACCGCGATCGAGGACTTCAACACCCACTTCATCCGCCTGCCGTCGGTCCGCAGGCTCAGCTTCTCGACCCTGTCCGTGCTGCACACGCTCGCGCGCCGGGGCCCGATGCGGCTCACCGACCTGACGGCGACCGAGCAGCTCAAACAGCCCGCGCTCACGAGCCTGGTGGCCAAGCTCGAACGCGACGGGCTGGTGTCACGCCGCCCCGACCCGCGCGACGGGCGCGCCGTCCTGCTGACCCTCACCGAGGAGGGCGCGCAGATCGTCCGCTCCCGGCACGCCGAACGGGTGACGCGCGTCGCCCGCCTCGTCGAGCACCTGGACGACGACGAGCGCGCGGCGCTCGCCGGTTACGCGGCCGTCCTGACCCGGCTGACCGAGATCGCCGCCCGCCTCGATGACCAGAAGCTCGATGACTAGACGCTCGATGACCAGGAGAACGCCTCCCTTGACGAACCGCCCCTTCCCCCTCCGCCCCGAGCCGCTGCACGTGCCCGACGAGGTGCTCGACGACCTGCGCCGCAGGCTCGCCATGACCAGGTTGCCGCTGGACGCGGGCAACGACGACGGCTTCTACGGCGTGCGCGGCGACCACCTGCGCGAGCTGGTCGCCTACTGGGCGGACGGCTACGACTGGCGGGCGGCCGAGCGGGAGATCAACGCCTACGAGCACTACCGGGTGGACGTCGGCGACGTGCCCGTGCACTTCATGCGCAGGCCCGGCGTCGGCCCCGACCCGGTGCCGCTCATCCTCAGCCACGGCTGGCCCTGGACGTTCTGGCACTGGTCGAAGGTCGTCGACGAGCTCGCCGACCCCGCCTCCCACGGCGGCGACCCGGCGGAGGCGTTCGACGTGATCGTGCCCTCGCTGCCCGGGTTCGGCTTCTCGACCCCGCTGACGCACCGGCCGGACATGAACTTCTGGAAGATCGCCGACGTGTGGCACGAGCTGATGACCGGCGTCCTGGGGCACGACAGGTACGCCGCCGCCGGGTGCGACGTCGGCGCGCTGGTCACCGGCCAGCTCGGCCACAAGTACGCCGCCGAGCTGTACGGCATCCACATCGGCTCGGCCCAGAAGCTCACGATGTTCAACGGCGACCGCGCCTGGGACCTGAGCGGCGGCCTGCCCATCCCGGAGGGCCTGCCCGCCGAGGCGCACGACCGGTTCGTGGCCCTGGACCGGCGGTTCGCGGCGCATCTGGCGGCGCACGTGCTGGCCCCGTCCACGCTCGCGCACGGGCTGACCGACTCCCCGGCCGGCATGCTCGCCTGGATGCTCGAACGCTGGACGAAGTGGTCCGACAACGGCGGCGACGTGGAGAACGTGTTCTCCAAGGACGACCTGCTCACCCATGCGACGATCTTCTGGGCGGGCGACGCGGTCGCCAGCTCGATCCGCACGTACGCCAACAACAACCGCTACCCGTGGACCCCGTCGCACGACCGGTGGCCCGTTGTCGAGGCGCCCACGGGCATCACGTTCGTCAGTTACGAGAACCCGCCGGGCGTGACGACGGCAGAGCAGCGGATCCGGAGCTTCCTCGACGGTGACCGGGCCGCCTGGTACAACCATGCTGGCATCACCTGCCACGAGCGCGGCGGGCACTTCATCCCGTGGGAGCTCCCCCGGGAGTGGGTGGCGGACCTGCGCCGCACCTTCCGGGGCCGCCGCTGAGCGGATCTTTCGCCGGTGACGTCCCTGGGGATGAATGCCGTCATGACCACACAAAGGCTAGGAATCGACGAGGTCCTCACCACCACCAGAAGCGTAAGGAAGCGCCTGGACCTGGACCGGCCGGTGCCGATGGAGCTGGTGCGGGAGTGCCTGGAGATCGCGCTGCAGGCGCCGACCGGCGGGAACCGGCAGGGGTGGGAGTGGGTGGTGGTGACCGACCCGGCCACCAGGGCCAGGATCGGCGACTACTACGGCCGGTCCGTCCGGGCCTACCACGCGTCGGGCTCGTCGGCCGGGAACCTGTTCCAGGACGACCCGGCGCGGGCCGAGGTGCAGCGGCGGGTGTCGTCGAGCTCGGCGTACCTGGGTGAGCACATGGGCGAGGTGCCGGTGCTCGTGATGCCGTGCATCCGGGTGCCCGACGGGAAGCTGCCGGAGGGCAGCCAGGCCGGGCTGTGGGGCTCGCTGCTGCCGGCCGCGTGGAGCTACATGCTCGCCGCCCGCGCCCGCGGGCTCGGCACCGCGTGGACGACCCTGCACCTGGCGTACGAGCGCGAGGTCGCCGAGCTGCTGGGCCTCCCCGGCGACGTCCGGCAGGGGGCGCTCATCCCCACCGCCTACTACACCGGCGACACCTTCAAGCCCGCCCGCCGCCAGCCTCTGGACGAGGTCCTGCACCTGAACCACTGGAGCGGCTGACCCTCCGGGCCCCGCCCATGCGCCCCCGCGCCCGCGGCCGGGCGGGGCCACCCCCTTGACCGGATGCCCGTTCTCATAAATGATTATTCCTACTTAATAAGTAGGGTACATCGGAAAGGTGGGAACGTGCGGGCGCTCATCCTGCTCGGGCTCGTCGGATTCGCGGCGCAGCTCGTAGACGGCAGCCTCGGCATGGCGTACGGGGTCACCTCGACCACGTTGCTCCTGGCCGTAGGCACCAACGCGGCGGCCGCCTCGGCCACGGTGCATCTGGCCGAGATCGGCACCACACTCGCCTCGGGCCTGTCCCACTGGCGCTTCGGCAACATCGACTGGAAGGTCGTCGCCAGGATCGGCATCCCGGGCGCGCTCGGCGCATTCGCCGGCGCGACGTTCCTGTCCAGCCTCTCGACCGAGGTCGCGGCCCCGGTCATGTCGCTCATCCTGCTGTCCCTGGGCGTCTACATCCTCATCCGCTTCACCGCGTTCGGGCTGCCGCGCGGCAACCTGGGCAAGCCGCTGCGCCGGCGGTTCCTGGCGCCGCTGGGCGTCGTGGCCGGGTTCGTCGACGCCACCGGCGGCGGCGGGTGGGGCCCGGTCGGCACGCCGGCCATCCTGGCCAGCGGGCGGATGGAGCCGCGCAAGGTCATCGGCTCGATCGACGCCAGCGAGTTCCTGGTCGCCATCGCCGCCTCCGTCGGCTTCATCGTCGGCCTCGGCTCGGAGAACATCGACTTCGCCTGGGTCGGGGTCCTGCTGCTCGGCGGCGTGATCGCCGCCCCGATCGCCGCCTGGCTGGTGCGGCACGTGCCGCCCCGCGTCCTCGGCTCGGCGGTGGGCGGCGTCATCGTGCTCACCAACGTGCGCAGCCTGCTGCGCAGCGACTGGATCGACGCGCCGGGCGGCGTCCAGTCCGTCGTCTACATCGCCATCGCCATCGTCTGGGCCGCCGCCGTCGCCTACTCGGTGCGCGCCTACCGCCGCGACAAGGCTCTCGAAGCCGCCGCCCCCGCTCCCCGCGAGGACGAGCAGGAGGCCGCCCCCGCCTGACACCGGCGCCCCCGGGTCTACCCGCCGGGGGCCGGGGCGGTGGAGGCCCGGACGATCAGCTCGGTGGCCAGCTCGACGTGGTGCGACTCGACCGTGCCGCCCGCCGCCAGCCGCAGCGCGGTACGCAGGGCGACGGCGCCCATCTCACGCAGCGGCTGGCGCACGGTCGTCAGCGGCGGCGAGGCCATCTGGGCGATCTGCGTGTCGTCGAACCCGACGATGCTGAGGTCCTCGGGGATGCGCAGCCCGCGTGCACGGGCCGCCTCCATGAGGCCGAGCGCGGTCTCGTCGCAGCCCGCGAAGACGGCCGTCGGCGGCTGCGCCAGGCCGAGCAGCGCGGCCCCGCCCGTCAGCCCGTCGTCGTAGCGGAACGCGCCGTACCGGACGTGGCCGGGCGGGACGGGCGCCCCGGCGGCCTCCATCGCGGCCCGGTAACCGTGCAGCCGGGCCTGGTTGCAGGCGGCGGCCGGCGGCCCGCCGAGGTAGGCGACGCGCCGGTGGCCCAGGGTGAGCAGGTGCTGGGTCGCCGCCAGCCCGCCCGCGAAGTTCGTCGACCCGACGCTGGTCACGCGGGCGCGCGGCAGGTTCAGCGGGTCGATCACGACGAGCGGCAGCCGCGCCCTGGCCAGCGCGTCGAGCTCGGCGGCCGAGATCTCGCCGGTGACCGCGACCAGCGCGCGCCGCCCGCCCGCGACCAGGTCGCGGGCCCAGGCGGCGGTGCGGTCGGCGACCTTGGCTATGCTCACGACGACCGACGCGCAGCTCTCCGCCCCGGCCAGCACCGCGCCCTGGATGATCTCGCTGGAGTACGCGTTCAGGTCGGCGTCGAACTGCACCTCGATCACGTACCCGGCCTCGGCCCGGCGCGGCGGCGGCGCGACGTAGTCGTGCCGCCGCAGCAGCTCCTGCACCAGCGACCGGGTCTCCGGCGCGACGTCGCTGCGGCCGTTGAGCACCTTGGACACGGTGGCCACCGACACCCCCGCCGAGGCGGCGACGGTGGCCAGCGTGGCGCGCCTAGGACGCGCCGGCATCGGGCCCGTCCAGCGGGACGACCTCCACGGGCGTGTCGAGCCGGCGGCCGGGCCCGGTCTCGCGCAGCGGCCCGGTCAGCCGGACCCGGCCGCGCAGCGGCAGGTCGGCGGACGAGGTGCCGACGAGCACGTCGAGGTCGCCGGGCTCGACGACGCGGCGCAGGTCGCGGCCGGTGAAGGCGGTGCGGTCGGCGTGCACGCGGAAGCGCACCTCGGCGCTGCCGCCGGGCTCCAGCCGGACCCGGGCGAAGCCGGTGAGCTGCCGCACCGGCCTGGTCACCTGGGCGAGCACGTCACGCAGGTAGAGCTGGACGACCTCCTCGCCGGCCCGCCCGCCGGTGTTGCGCACCGTGGCCGAGACGGTGAACTCGCCGTCGGTCGGCACCTCGGCGTCGCTGACGCGCAGCTCGCCCACCTCGAACGTGGTGTAGGAGGTCCCGTACCCGAAGGGGAACAGCGGCGTCGGGTCGAGGTTGCTGATGCCCGCGCTGTCGACGCCGAGCGGCGGCTGCAGGTAGGTGCCGGGCTGCCCGCCGGGCCTGCGCGGGATCTGCACCGGCAGCCTGCCGACGGGCTGGATCCGGCCGGACAGCACGCCGGCGATCGCCGCGCCGCCCTCCTCGCCGGGCATGAACGCCTGCACCAGCGCCGCCGCGTGGGCGTGCACCTCGCCGAGCGCGTACGGGCGGCCGGAGACGACGACCACGACCACCGGCGTGCCGGTGGCGGCCAGGGCCGTCACCAGGTCCTCCTGCGGGCCGGGCAGCCGCAGGTCCTCCGCGTCGCAGCCCTCGCCCGAGGTGCCGAGCCCGAACATGCCGGCCAGGTCGCCCACGACGGCCACGCACAGGTCGGCCCCGGCGGCGGCCGAGACGGCGGCGGCGAAGCCGGACCGGTCGCCGTCGCGCACGTCGCAGCCCCGCTCGTGGACGATCTCGGCGTCCGGCAGCTCGGCGCGCAGCGCCTCCAGCACGGTCGGCGCCTCGATGCCGAGCCCGAGGCCGGGGTGGCGGGGCAGCACGTGGTTGGGGAAGGCGTAGCAGCCCATGAACGTGCGCGCGTCGTCGGCGCACGGGCCGACGACGGCGACCCGGCGCGCTCCCGGCGCCAGGGGCAGCGCCGTGCCCGCGTCGAGCAGCACGATCGAGCGTTCGGCCAGCTCGCGGGCCAGCGCCCGGTTGGCGGGGGAGTCGAGGTCGGCGGCGGCCCCGGCGACCGACCGCTCCGGCGTCCAGTCCTCGTCGAGCAGCCCCAGCTCGGCCTTCTGGGTGAGCAGGCGGCGGGCCGCCCGGTCGATCACCTCCTCGGGAAGCTCGCCGCTGCGCACCCGGTCGGCCAGGTGCTGCCCGAACCCGAGCGTGTCGGGCAGCTCGACGTCGACGCCCGCGCTCAGCGCCAGCATGCCGGCCTCGGCGGCGTCGGCGGCGACGCCGTGCATGGTGGCCAGGAACGGGATCGACCAGTAGTCCGACACGACGGTCCCGGTGAACCCCCATTCGCGGCGCAGCACCTCGTCGAGCAGCCACGGGTCGACGGCGGCCGGGACGCCGTCCACGTCGGAGTAGGAGTTCATCACCGACCCGGCGCCGCCGTGCGTGACGGCCGTCTCGAACGGCGGCAGGATCACGTCCATCAGCTCGCGCCGGCCCATCGGCACCGGCCCGTGGTTGCGCGCGGCCCGCGAGGCGGAGTAGCCGGCGAAGTGCTTGAGCGTGGCGATGATCCCGGCGCCCTGCAGTCCGCGCACGTACGCGGTGCCGAGGGTCGCGACCAGGTACGGGTCCTCGCCCATGGTCTCCTCGACCCGGCCCCACCGGTAGTCGCGGACCACGTCCAGCACCGGCGCGAGGCCCTGGTGGGCGCCCACGGCCCGCATGTCGCGCCCGATGGCCGCGGCCATCCGCTCCACCAGCTCGGGGTCGAACGTCGCCGCCCAGGCGATGGCCGCCGGGTAGACGGTCGCGCCGTAGGTGGTGAAACCCGTCAGGCACTCCTCGTGCACGATCGCCGGGACGCCCAGCCGGGAGCCGTCCACGACGGCCCGCTGGAGCCGCACCACCTCGGCGGCGCCCTGCTCGGGCGTCACCGGCGCGCTGCCGAACACCCGCGTCAGATGGCCGAGCCCGTGGACCGGGCCCGGCGGGGCCGACTTGGTGGCCGCGAACACGTCCTGCATCGGCGCCACGTTGGCCGTGCCCGACTCGCCCCCGTCGGGCTGCATGTCGTTGCCGGGCCACCAGCTGCCGAGCTGCGCCACCTTCTCCTCAAGCGTCATCTCCGCGAGAAGGGCGTCGACCCGGTCGGCCACGGGAAGGGCGGGGTCCCGCCAGGGGCGGGTAACCTGGCCCGGCGTGGGCGTCCGATCAAGTGCCGTCATCTGCTGCTCCTTAAAGCCGCCGAAAGTTTCGAAATATTGTCGACAATGCCGGGCGACCCGCGCGGAGATCTTGCCTGACCCCGTTTGAACAGCTAGGCGCCCGTGTGAGAGTACAACATGGACACGTCTGGATACAGGGGGTTGACAGGCATATGGGCCGATTCTAGATTGCCTCCCGCGCGGTCATTTTCGAAATGTTTCGACAGGGAGAGATCAGCGTGGAGCCCAGGACAACGTCTCGCCGTACCTTCCTCAGCCTCTCCATGGGTCTGCCCCTGGGAGCGGCGCTCGCCGCCTGCGGCACCTCCGGGCCCACCCGGGCCGGCGGCACGCCGACAGGCGGCGGAGGCGGGGGCGGCGGAGCAACCTACTGGTACCTCTCCGGCCAGCCCCAGGAAGGCATCCGGGCCGGCGCGGTGGAGCGCTTCAACAAGGCCAACCCCGGCGGGCAGATCACCGGGACGACCTTCCAGAACGACGCCTACAAGGCCAAGATCAAGACGGCGATCGGCGCGGGCCAGGCGCCCACGCTCATCTGGGGCTGGGGCGGCGGCACGCTGCGCAGCTACGTCCAGGCCGGGCAGGTCGAGGACCTGACGCCGTGGTTCGGCGAGAACGCCGCCGTCAAGGACCGGCTGTTCCCCTCCTCCTTCGGCGCGGCCACCATCGACGGCAAGATCTACGCGATGCCGTGCGAGACCGTCCAGCCGATCGTCCTGTTCTACAACAAGAAGCTGTTCGACAAGATCGGCGCAGAGCCGCCCCAGAGCTGGGGCGACATCATGGCCCTGGTGCCGAAGTTCAACGCGGCCGGCATCGCGCCGTTCTCGCTCGGCGGGCAGTCACGCTGGACGAACATGATGTGGCTGGAGTTCCTCTTCGACCGCATCGCCGGCCCCGAGGTCTTCCAGGCCGTCTTCGACGGGCAGAAGGACGCCTGGTCCAACCCGGCCGCCATCGACGCGCTCACCAAGATGCAGGACCTGATCAAGGCCGACGGCTTCATCAAGGGCTTCTCCTCGATCACCGCCGACTCCAACGCCGACCAGGCCCTCCTCTACACCGGCAAGGCCGCCATGATGCTGCACGGCTCGTGGACGTACGGCATGATGGCCGCCGACGGCGGCGACTTCGTCTCCGGCGGCAACCTCGGCTTCATGAACTTCCCACCCGTCGAAGGCGGCAAGGGCGACCCCTCCAACACCGTCGGCAACCCCGGCCAGTACCTGTCGATCTCCTCCAAGGCGACCGCCGAGCAGAAGGAGATCGCCAAGAAGTTCTTCGCCACCGGCGTGCTCGACGGCGAGGAGGTGAAGGGCTGGGTCGGCACCGGCGCGGTGCCGATCGTCCAGGGCGCCGACAGCAACTTCGCCGGCTCCAAGGACGCCGAATGGCTCAACTTCGTCTACGGCGTCGCCAGCAAGGCCGGCACCTTCCAGCAGTCGTGGGACCAGGCCCTCAGCCCGACGGCGGCCGAGACGCTGCTGGACAACATCGCCAAGCTCTTCCAGCTCTCGGTGACGCCGGAGGAGTTCGCCACCAACCTGAACGCGGTCATCGGCAAGTGAGCGCACCCCCGCGGCACGGCTCGCTCGCGTGGCTGGCCGTGCCCGCGTTACTGCTTTTCGGCGCCTTCGGCGTGGTCCCGCTCGTGGGCGTGCTCGTGCTCAGCTTCACCTCGTGGGACGGGCTCGGCGACATCCACTTCACCGGCCTGGAGAGCTGGGCCGCGGTGCTCGCCGACCCGGGGCTGCCGCACGCCCTGTGGGTGACGTTCCTGGTCATGGCCGTCTCCTGGCTGGTGCAGACCCCGGCCAGCATCCTGCTCGGCGTGTTCCTGGCCGGTCACCAGCGCTACCGCGCGGTGCTGTCGGTCGTGTACTTCGTGCCGCTGCTGCTCAGCTCGGCCGCCATCGCGATCACGTACAAGGCGCTGCTCGACCCGAACTTCGGGCTCGGCGCCGGGCTCGGGCTGGAGATCCTCGCCCAGGACTGGCTCGGCGAGCCCGCACTCGCCTTCGGCGTCGTCATCTTCGTGGTGTCCTGGCAGTTCATCCCGTTCCACTCGCTGATCTACCAGGGCGGCGCGCGGCAGATCCCGCGCTCGATGTACGAGGCCGCCGAGCTCGACGGGGCCGGCCGGATCCGCAAGTTCTTCAGCATCACCCTGCCGCAGCTCAAGTACACGATCGTGACCTCCTCGACGCTCATGGTCGTCGGGTCGCTGACGTTCTTCGACCTGATCTTCGTGCTGACGGCGGGCGGGCCCGGCGACGCCACCCGGGTGCTCGCCCTCGACATGTACAAGCGCGGTTTCCAGGCCAACCTCATGGGCCCGGCCAGCGTGATCGCCGTCATCCTCGTCCTGGTCGGCCTCGCCCTGGCCCTGCTGCTGCGCCGGCTCGGCGGCGGGACCGGCAGCGACAGCAGGCTGGAGGGAGCCTGACATGGCCACCAGAACCCCCGGGCGCGAGCGTCCCAACTGGGCCGCCGGCGCCGTGAGCCTGGCGTGGCTGGCGATCGTCGTCATCCCCATCTACTGGATCGTCATCACCAGCTTCAAGACGCAGAGCACCTACTACGCGACCAACCCGCTGGCGCCGCCGACGGAGCCGAACCTCGACGCCTACCGGCTGGTCATCGAGTCGGACTTCGTCCTGTACTTCGCCAACAGCCTCATCGTCACCGCCGGCGCGGTCATCCCCGCGGTCACGGTCTCGTTCATGGCCGCGTACGCGATCGTGCGCGGCGGCAACGGCAGGTTCCTGCGCTCGGTCAACTGGCTGTTCCTCATGGGGCTGGCCATCCCGCTGCAGGCGACCGTCATCCCGATCTACCTGATCATCATCCGGCTGAGCCTGTACGACTCGCTGCTGGCGCTGATCCTGCCGTCGATCGCGTTCGCGATCCCGCTGTCGGTGCTGATTTTGGCCAACTTCATCCGCGACGTGCCCAAGGAGCTGTTCGAGTCGATGCGGCTCGACGGCGCCAGCGAGTGGGGCACGCTGTGGCGGCTGGCCTTCCCGCTGACGCGGCCGGCCGTGGTCACGGTGACCGTCTACAACGCGCTGACGATCTGGAATGGGTTCCTGCTGCCGCTGATCCTCACCCAGAGCCCGGACAAGCGCGTGCTGCCGCTGGCGCTGTGGAGCTTCCAGGGCCAATACAGCATCAACGTCCCCGCGGTGCTCGCCTCCGTCGTGCTGACCACGCTGCCCATCCTGGTCCTGTACGTGGTCGGCCGCCGCCAGCTCCTCAGCGGGCTGACGGCGGGCTTCGGCAAGTAGGCGCCGCCGCCGGGTAGGTGTCCGGCATGGGGGAGCCGGACATCGCGGTCGTCGGGGCGTGGGCGACGACGGGCGCTGACCGCGCTCACCGGCCGACGGGCAGCTCGTCCAGGACGGCGGCGGCCAGGGCGCGGGCGGGCTCCTCCCAGGCGCGGGCCAGCTCGTGGAAGGCGCGTTCGGCCCGGATGGCGGGCCAGTCGGCCGGCAGGTGCTCGGCTGGCAGGTGCGGGTCCTGGCGGACGAGCCGCAGCCAGTCGGTGTGGAGCAGGAGCTGCCGGGCCAGGTCGTCGGGCAGCCCGAGCCGCGCGCCGCCGTCGTGCCAGCGGTCGAGGAAGGCGCGGTAGCGCTCGGCGATGCGCGGCGTGTCGAAGGCCCGGACCAGGTCGGCCGACTCGGTCGGCTTGAGCGCCCGCGCGGCCAGCACGGTCACGTGCTCGTGCAGCCCCAGCTCCGTCACCGTCTCGGTCACGTCCTTGACGCCGGGAGCGATCCAGAGCCCGCTCTGCAGGAGCCCGAACCCGGCCCACACGAGCCGTGAGCGCAGGTCGTGGCGGGCGCCGCGCAGGCTGTCGGGCAGCGAGAACCCGACCAGGGTCCAGGTGCCGTCCCAGTCGCGGTTGACGGCGCCGGTCTCCCAGACGCGGCGGCGGCCGTCCTCCAGCACGCCGGTGGCCTTGGGCGTGAGCCCGAAATAGGTCTTGCGGCCCTGCCGGTGGCGGGCCAGCAGCCCCCGGTTGACCATGCGCGTCAGCGTGGAGCGTACCGCCTCCTCGGTCACGCCGAGGCGCGCGAACACGTCGATGACGCTGCCGGAGTAGACGGCGACGCGGCGGCCGAGCACGTAGACGCCGAGGAAGCTGAACATCAGCGACTGGGGGCGCGGTGAGGAGGAGTGCGCGGCGCCGTCCCCGTCGTCGGAAGTCACGAGTAGAGGGTAGACGGGTCTCATTTGTTGGGCAAAGCTATGACGCAGATCGGGAGTTTGCCCCGCGTTCAATGGTGTTCCGTCACCCCCCTGCGAAGGAACCAACGCCATGACCGAATCGCCGGCCTCCGCGCAACCCGTCCAGCTCCGCCGCGCCGTCGCCTCCAGCTACCTGGGCAGCGTCATCGAGTACTACGACTTCCTGCTGTACGCCACCGCCTCCGCCCTGGTGTTCGGCAAGGTCTTCTTCTCCGGGCTGCCCCCGCTCGCGGCCACCGTCGCCAGCCTCGGCACGTTCGCCACCGGCTACCTGGCGCGCCCGCTCGGCGGCGTGATCTTCGGCCACTTCGGCGACCGGCTGGGCCGCAAGCGCATGCTCATCCTCACGATGGTCCTCATGGGCGTGGCGAGCTTCCTCATCGGCCTGCTGCCCACCTACGAGCAGATCGGCAGCCTCGCCCCCATCACGCTCGTCCTGCTCCGCGTCGTCCAGGGCGTCGCGGTCGGCGGCGAGTGGGGCGGCGCGGTGCTGATGTCCGCCGAGCACGCCACCGGGCGGCGCGGCCTGTGGGCGAGCTTCACCAACGCCGGAGCGCCCTCCGGCATGCTGCTGTCCACCGCCGTGCTCAGCGGCAGCGCCGCCGTCCTGGGCGAGCGGGAGTTCCTCAGCTGGGGCTGGCGCGTCCCGTTCCTGATCAGCATCGCGCTGCTGGGCGTCGGCCTGTTCGTCCGCGCCCGCGTCGAGGAGACCCCGGTGTTCACGGCCGCCCGGCGGCAGGACGCCTCCGCGCCGCTGCTGGACGTGCTGCGCCACCACCCCAGGACGCTCCTGCTCGGCGTCGGCGTCGGCCTGTCCGCGTTCGTCCTGCAGGGCACGCTCACCACGTTCCTGCTGGCCTACGGGGTGGAGGCCGGCTTCGCCCGGCAGGAGGTGCTCAACGGGCTGACGCTCTCCTCGGGGCTGGCGATCCTCGGCATCCTCGGCTGGTCGGCGCTGTCGGACCGGGTGGGCCGCCGGCCCGTCGTCCTGGCCGGCGCCGTCCTCGCCGCCGTCTACAGCTTCCTGCTCTTCCCGGTGGCCGACACGGGCAGCGTGGCCCTGCTCACGCTCCTGCTCGTGCTCGGCCAGTCGGTCATCCACCCGATGATGTACGGGCCGCTCGCCGCCCTGTACGCCGAGCTGTTCTCCACCCGCAGCCGCTACACCGGAGCCTCGCTCGGCTACCAGCTCGCCGGGCTCGGCGCGGGACTCGCCCCCGTGGTCTTCGCGCAGATCCGGGCGGCGAACGACGGCGGCGGCACGATGGTCATCTCCGCCGTCATCGCCGCCTTCTGCCTGCTCACGATCGGGTGCGCGCTGGCGCTGCGCGAGACCAGCCGCACCGACCTGGCGGGCGGGCCCATCAGCGAGGGCGTCAGGTAGCCGTACGCGACCGGCCGGCCCCGTGGAGGGCGCGCAGCGCGGGTTTCACGATCTTCCCCGAGGCCGTGCGCGGGATGCTGCCGGCCCAGACGACCGACCGGGGGATCTTGTACCTGGCGAGCCGCCCATCCAGGTAGTCCAGCAGGTCCCCGGCGTCGGCGCCCGGCTCGCGGACGACGATCGCCAGGCCCGTCTCGCCCCACGTCGGGTCGGGGACGCCGATCACGGCGCAGTCGGCGACGCCCGGATGGGTCGCGATCACCGCCTCGACCTCGGCCGGGTAGACGTTCTCGCCGCCGGAGACGTACATGTCCTTGATCCGGTCGACGATGTAGGCGTAGCCGTCCGCGTCGGCGCGGGCGACGTCGCCGGTGCGCAGCCACCCGTCCGGGGCGGCGGGCGGGCCGCCCCAGTAGCCGGTCATCACGTTCGGGCCCCGGACCAGGACCTCGCCGGGCTCGCCCGGCGCGGCGTCGCGGCCGTCGGGCAGCGCGATCCGCACGTCGGTGAAGAAGTGCGGCACGCCTGCCGAGCCCGCCCTGGCCACCGCCTGGTCCGGCGGCAGATACAGCACGCCGGGGGAGGCCTCGGTCATCCCGTACCCCTGGCTGAAGGCCAGCCCGCGCGCCAGGTACGTCTCGATCGTGCGGAGCGGGACGGGCGCGCCGCCGCAGTTGAGCGTGCGCAGGCTCGACAGGTCCGCCCCGGCCCAGCCGGGGTGCGCGGCCAGCGCGTCGTACATCGTGGGCACCCCGAACAGGTACGTGACCCGCTCGGCCGCGATCGTCTCCAGCACCCGGCCGGGGTCGAACGCGTCCATGAGCACCACCCGGCCGCCCTTGAGCAGCGTCGGCAGGCACGTCATGTTCAGCCCCGCGGTGTGGAACAGCGGCGCGACCACCAGCGTCACCTCGTCGGCGGCCAGGTCGACGTCCACGAGCACGTTGAGGCTGTTCCAGGTGACGTTGGCGTGGGAGAGCACCGCGCCCTTGGGCCGGCCCGTCGTGCCGGACGTGTACATGATCATGCACGGGTCCTCGCCGGAGACGGCCTCGACGGCCGCCTCGGGTTCCGCCTCGGCCAGCAGCTCCTCGTAGTCGCCGAGCGGGATCCGGCACGGCACGTCCAGCTCCGCCGCCGGCGGCGCGTGCACGAGCGCCGCCACGCCGCAGTCGGACAGCACGTAGGCCAGCTCGGGGGCGGCGAGCCGGACGTTGAGCGGCACGAACACCGCCCCCAGCGTCCCGGTGGCGAACAGCGTCTCCAGGAACGCCGGATGGTTCGCCCCCAGGTACGCCACCCGGTCCCCGCGCCCCACGCCCCGCCCGCGCAGCACGCGGGCCAGCCGCAGCACCCGCTCGTGCAGCTCCCGGTACGTGACGCGCCGCCCGCCGTGGACGACGGCCACCCGGTCCGGCGTCCGGCGGGCCCGGCGCTCCGGCCAGGAGCCGACGCCGCCGTCACGCATCGCTCTTGCCCAGGCCGAGCAGCCGGGCCGCGTTGTCCTTGAGGATCAGCGGCCGTACCTCCGGCTTGATGTCCAGCTCGGCGAAGTCGGCCAGCCACCGGTCGGGGGTGATCACCGGATAGTCGGAGCCGAACAGCACCTTGTCCTTCAGCAGCGTGTTGGCGTAACGGACGAGCTGCGGCGGGAAGTACTTCGGCGACCAGCCGGACAGGTCGATGTGCACCGACGGCTTGTGCGTGGCCACCGCCAGCGCCTCGTCCTGCCAGGGGAACGACGGGTGCGCCAGGATGATCGTCAGGTCCGGGAAGTCGGCGGCGACGTCGTCGACGAGCATCGGGTCGGAGTGCTTCAGCCGGATGCCGCCGCCGCCCGGTACGCCCGCGCCGATGCCGGTCTGCCCGGTGTGGAACAGCGCGGGCACGCCCAGCTCCTGCAGCGCCTCGTACAGGGGGTAGGCCATCCGGTCGTTCGGGGCGAAGCCCTGCAGGCTGGGGTGGAACTTGAAGCCGCGCACGCCGTGCCCGGCCACCAGGCGGCGGGCCAGCCGGACGCCCGCCCGGCCCCGCCACGGGTCGACGCTGGCGAACGGGATCAGCACGTCGGGATGCTCGGCGCAGGCGGCGGCGACCTCCTCGGCCGGGATCGGCGGGTGCCCGGTCGCGTGCTCAGCGTCCACGGTGAACACCACGGCGGCCATCTTGCGCTCGCGGTAGTAGGCCGCGATCTCGGGGATGGCGGGCTCGCGGGCGCCGCGCACCTTGAAGTAGGCGGCGGAGGCGGCCGACAGCTCCGGGCTGAGCGACGGGTGCCCGGAGGCGGAGATCTCGGCGTGGGTGTGGACGTCGATGGCGGTGAGTTCGTCCAGGTCGAGCGCCGTCATCGGGACTCCTTCCGCGAATCGGGGCTGCCGGGGCCGGCCCTGCGGCCGACGTTAGACAGATTCGCGTCGCCGGTCAACAATGTGCGCCAGGTTCGATCTGTCCGTGAAACTGGCCACGCTTGACCGGGGGATTACGCCGGGCGGGGTAGCAATACGGCGAGGTCAGAGCCGCGCGGAGGCTGACGGCGATGACCGGGCGGCCGTTCGCCTATCGGGGGGTTGGCGAACGGAACGCCGGACGAGAAGGTGGGGCCGGGCGGCGCTGTCCGCCCGGCCCCCTTGGCGTCCCGGTCAGCCCGCCTCGCCGTGCGCCTCGGCCTTCTGCCGCAGGTAGCGCTGCTCGGGCAGGCTCGTGGTGAGCCGGGCGGCCAGCCGGTAGTTCTCCCGCGCGGCGTCGTGCTCGCCGGCCAGGTCCTGCAGATGCGCCCGGACGGCGTGCAGCCGGTGGTGGCGGGCCATCCGGGGATCGTCGTCGAGGCTCTCCAACAGGTCCAGCCCGGCGCGCGGGCCGCGCGTCATCGCCACCGCGATCGCGTGGTTGAGCGTCACCATCGGGTTCGGCGCGATCCGGCCGAGGATCCCGTACAGGATGCGGATCTGCTCCCAGTCGGTGTCCTCCGGACGCGGCGCCTGCACGTGCAGCGCCGCGATCGCCGCCTGGAGCTGGTACGGGCCCAGGGGCGAGGCCGACATCGCGGCGGTCACCAGCGCCGTGCCCTCCTCGGCCAGGGCCGCGTCCCACAGACCGCGGTCCTGCTCGGCCAGCGGCACCAGGCCGCCGTCCGGGCCGGTGCGGGCCGGCCGCCGGGCCTCGGTCAGCAGCATCAGCGCCAGCAGCCCGGCCACCTCGCCGTCGTCCGGCAGCGACCGGTGCACCAGCCGCGTGAGCCGGATCGCCTCCGCCGTCAGCTCGCCCCGGTGCAGGTCGGGGCCGGAGCTGGCGGTGTAGCCCTCGTTGAAGATCAGGTAGAGCGTGTGCAGCACCGCGTCCAGCCGGTCGGCCCGCTCGCCCGGCGGCGGCAGCTCGAACGACGCGCCCGCCGCCTTGATCCGCTGCTTGGCGCGGCTGATCCGCGGCGCCATCGTCGCCTCCGGCACCAGGAACGCCCGCGCGATCTCGGCCGTGGTGAGGCCGCTGACGGCCCGCAGCGTGAGCGCCACCTGCGACGCCGGCGTCAGCGCCGGATGGCAGCACAGGAACAGCAGCGTGAGCGTGTCGTCCCGGTCACCCGGCCCCTCCTCGCCCGGCGCCGGGGCCAGGTCGGCGTCCGGCGCCTCCCGCACGGCCGCGGCCACCTCCCGGCGCCGGCGCGCCTGCTCGCTGCGTACGTGATCGACCAGGCGGCGGGAGGCGACCGTGATCAGCCAGGCGCGCGGGCTGTCCGGCACCCCCTCGGCGGGCCACTGGGACGCCGCCGCGAGCAGCGCCTCCTGGACCGCGTCCTCGCACTCCTCGAACCCGCCGTAGCGGCGCATGAGCACGCCGAGGACCTGCGGCGCCAGCTCGCGCAGCAGGTCCCCGAGCCGTTCTGTGGCGCTCGCGTCCACGTTCACATCTCCAGTCCGGCCGGGTCCATCAGCGGGCGCACCTCCACGCCGCCCGGCAGCAGCGCGGCCAGCTCCAGCGCGCGCTCCCGGCTCTCACAGTCGACAACGTACTGGCCGGTGACGTGTTCCCCGGCGCCCGCGTACGGGCCCTCGGTCACCGCCGGCACGCCGTCCACCACCCGCACCACGGCGCTGAGGGATGGGTCGGCGAGCGCGTGCCCGCCGACCAGCTCGCCCGCCTGCCGGGCCGCGGTCACGAACGCCTCGTGGCCCGCCGCGTCCGCGTAGAGGCTCAGTAAGAACTTCATCGCGCTCAGCCCGAGAAGACGACCGGCCGCACCTCGATGCCGAGCCCCGGCACGCCGGCGTCGGGGATGAGCGCGGCCAGCTCCAGCGCCCGCTCCCGGCTCTCGCACTCGACGAGGTAGTAGCCGCCGAGGTACTCCTTGGCCTCCAGGTACGGGCCGTCCGTCACGGCCGGAACGCCGTCGCGCACCCGGACGACGGCGCTCTGCGCCGGCTCGGCCAGCGCGGTGGTGCCCAGCAGCTCGCCCGACCGCTTCACGGTGTCCATGAAGGCGCCGTGGCCGTTCATCACCTCGTCGCGTTCCTCCTCGGTCAGCGAGTCCCAGATCAGCGGGTTCACATGCATGATCAGCAGAAATTTCATGACATCTCCTTCGGCGGTCGGGGCGCCCGGTGGCGCCCTCCGGCTGATGGTCGGAGCCGTCCGCGCCGTCTTGACATACCCCGCGCACACGTTTTCCCCGGCCTCCCGAAGGCGGGTCCCGCCCCGGTCCGCTGAGGCGCGGGCCGGGGCGGGCCGGGGTCAGACGCGCAGGCCGGTCTCGACCGGAAGGCCGGCTTCGACCCAGTCCTGGATCCCCTCACGGTACTTGCGCACGGCCGTGTAGCCGAGCGCGGCCAGCCGCCGGGCGACCGCCTCGCTGTTGGGGCAGGCCGGGTTGGAGCAGTAGGTCACGATCGCCGCGTCCTTGTCGGGCAGCAGCTCGGCGGCCCGTGCGGCCACCTCGCTCTCCACCAGGGGGATCGCGCCCGGCAGGTGCTGCTGGGCGTAGTACTCGCCGCCGAGCGCGTCCACGACGACGACGGTCCCGGCGTCGATGGCGGCCTTGAGCTCGTCACGGGTGATGAGTGCGGTCATTGCGACCTCCGAATAACTGGACTACAGTCCGTTTCTGTGGATGATTCGGAAGTTAGCGGACCGCAGTCCGCTTCGTCAAGCGAGCCGCTGGAGATCCTCCGGAACAGGCCGCCCAAGGAACGGGCCGACGCCGCGCGCAACCGCGAGAAAGTGCTGGCCGCCGCCGCGAAACTGTTCCGCGAGCAGGGTGTGGAGAACGTCTCCATGGACGCCGTGGCCGCCGAGGCCGGAGTGGGCAAGGGCACGGTCTTCCGCCGCTTCGGCGACCGGTCCGGCCTGGCCGTGGCGCTGCTCGACGAACGCGAACGCGAACTGCAGCAGCGCGTCATCTCCGGCCCGCCGCCGCTCGGCCCCGGCGCGCCCGCCGCCGACCGGCTCGCCGCCTTCGCCGACGCCTACCTCGACTACCTCGCCGGCCACCTCGACCTGGTGCGCATGTCGGAGACCGCGGGCCCCGGCGCCCGCTACCGGATCGGCGCCTACCGGTTCTGGCACCGGCACGTGGCCATCCTGCTCGGCCAGGCGCGCCCCGGCTGCGACGCCGACGCCCTGGCCCATGCCCTGCTGGCCCCGCTCGGCGCCGAAACGGTCACCGCCGTCCGCGCCGAGGTGGGCGACGACCGGGTCCGGCAGGCGGTCCGCGCCGTCGTGCTCGCCGTGGCCTCAGCGCCCGACTGACCCGCCGTCCC
This sequence comes from Nonomuraea sp. NPDC023979, assembly GCF_040639085.1. Taxonomy (NCBI): domain Bacteria; kingdom Bacillati; phylum Actinomycetota; class Actinomycetes; order Streptosporangiales; family Streptosporangiaceae; genus Nonomuraea; species Nonomuraea sp. NPDC023979. The sequence goes on along the minus strand of NZ_JBEZZG010000013.1, from coordinate 106,420 downwards.
CGGCCTTCCGTACGACGGCGCCGTCCACGATGACCTCGGCCACGCGGCGGACGGCCTCCCTGGTGACGGCCTCCGGCGGCCCCGTGACCAGCGTGAACAGCGCGCCCCCGTAGAGCGCGAGCATCGCGGGGATGCGCTCGCGCGGGATCGTCACGCCCACCTTGTCGTGATGCCCGGCGGTGAACCGCAGCGCCGATCCTTGGAGGCGCGCGAGCGCCGCCGCCAGCGCCGGGCGGCGGGCCGCCTCGAGCTGCAACTCGAAGATCGCCAGGTAGCGGGTGCGCAGCGTGGTCGCCGCCGTCAGCAGCGACTCGGCCAGCAACTCGACCATGCCGGCGGCCTGGCCGGTGCCGGTGGCCCGGTCGGTGTCGGCGGCCTGGTCAGTGTCGGTGGCCCGGTCGGTGTCGGCGTGGTGCAGCTCGGCCACCCGTTCGGCGGCGGCCACCAGCAGCGCCTCCCGGCTGCGGAAGTAGTTGGACGCCGTGCCCGGCGGCAGCCCCGCCTCCTTCTCCACCGCCCGATGGGTCAGCCCGTGCGCGCCCGCCGACGCCAGCAGCGCGATGGCGGCGTCGGCGATGGCCCGGCGCCGGGCCGGATTGGTGGGCGGCACACCCCCATGCTACCAATGACCGTACTAGTACGATCGTAGTGAATGAGGAGGGCGCATGAGGATCGCCGTCGTCGGAGCGGGGCTCGGGGGAGTGGCGGCCGCCGTCGGCCTGCACCGCGCGGGCCACGAGGTGACGCTCTTCGAGCGCGCCGCCGAGCTGAGGGAGGCCGGCACCGGGATCGTCGTCATGCCGAACGGCCTCCGCGCCCTGGACAGCCTGGACCTGGCCGCGGACGTGCGCCGGCACGGCCTGCACGCCGCGAGCGGCGGCCTGCGGGACTGGCGCGGCCGGCCGCTGCTGGTCACCGACGCGGTCCAGGGCCAGCGGAAGGTGGGCAGCCTCGCCATCCTCGACCGCGCCGAGCTGCACCGCGCCATCCGCGCCCCGCTGCCCGCCGACCTGGTGCGCACCGGCGTCCCGGTCGACCGCGTGGAGGCGCGGGACACCGGCGTGACCGTCATCGCCGACGGCGCCCCCGTCGCCACGGCCGACGCCGTGGTCGCGGCCGACGGCATCGGCAGCAGGCTGCGCGCCCAGCTCTTCCCCGGACACCCGGGGGTGCGCCGGACCGGCCGGATGGACCTGCGCGGGATGCTGCCCCGCCCGCCCGGCCTCGACCCGAGCCTGCTCGCCGGCCAGTTCGTCGACCGGCGCAGCGGGGCGATGTTCGGCCTGTTCCCCGTCGGCCCCGACCGGCTGTACTGGTTCACCGACTCCGCCCTCGACGGCCCGCCGCCCGGAGCGGACGAAGCACGGCGGCGGATGCTGTCCCTGATGGCCGACTGGCACCCGCTCGTCACGTCCCTCATCGAGGCCACCCCGCCCGGCGACGTCTACGTCGACCCGATCGCCCGCCTCGCCGAACCGCTCCCCTCCTACGCCGCCGACCGGATCGCGCTCCTCGGCGACGCCGCCCACGCCATGCCGCCCGACCTCGGCCAGGGCGCCAGCCAGGCGTTCGAGGACGCCGCCGCGCTCACCCGCTGCCTGACCGGCGCCGGACCCGGCGACGTCGCCGCGCGGCTGCTGCGCTACGACGCCGAGCGGCGGCCCCGCGCCGACCGCGTCATGCGCGCCGCCTCCCGGCAGTCGCGCCTGACCAGCCAGACCGGCGCCCCCGCCTGGCTGCGCGACGCCTTGCTGCGCGCCATCCCGTCCTGGCTCGCCACCCGGCAACTGGCCGCCCTCTGGCACGCCTAGAGCCGCCGGGACGAGGGGAATCGACAGGCTCCCACCGGGCAGGGGAACCGGAGATCCGGCTCGGCGCGGAGGTGGCCGACATGCACGTCCTGCTCAAAAGCTGGCTCGCCGGCGCCGCCGGCACCAGCGCGCTCAACACCTGCTCCTACCTGGACATGGCGATCCGCGCCCGTCCGGCCAGCGGGACGCCCCGCCGGGCGATAGCGGACCTGGCCGCACGCGCGCACGTCGACCTCGGCGACGACGAACGGGCCGGCCATCGCAAGGACGCCCTGGGTGCGCTCCTCGGCTACGGCACCGGCGCGATGGCGGCGCTCTGCTACGGCCTGCTCACCTCGGGCAGGCGGCCGGCCTGGCCCGTCGGCGTGCCCATGCTCGCCGGGCTGGCGATGATCGGCTCGACCGGGCCGCTCACCGCGCTCGGGATCACCGACCCGCGCACCTGGTCGGCCGCGGACTGGATCTCGGACGTGGTCCCTCACCTGGCGTACGGGGTGGCGGCCTATCTGGCCTACGCGTCACTCGGCTGACACGGCCACGAGCCGCCACCCCTGCCGCTCCGATCAGGCGCTCTCGCGGGCGTCGTTGCGGAGGCTGAGGAAGATCAGCACGATCCCGATGTACGTGCACAGCCGCACCGCGTCGGGGATGCCGTTCCAGGTGCCGTTCATCCACATGCCGAACCATTCGCCGCCGATGGCCTGGAAGCCGAAGAACCACAGCAGCAGGCCGACCGTGCAGCCGACGACGCCCCAGCGCTTGGCCCGGTGGAAGGCGGCGTCGTCGCGGCCGACGGCCCTGATCTGCTGCCAGGCGGAGATCAGGCAGGTCACCATGATGACCGCCTCGGTGAGGATGACGCCGATGTAGGCGGCGTGGTGCGCCCACGTCCACGGGATGGCGCGGTAGTTGATCTGGCTGACCGCGGCGAGCTCGGGCTTCTGCGCGTCCATGGCCAGCACGTGCCGGACGAACTCGAAGTTCGTGCCGTAGTCGGTGAGGTTGCCGAACACGACGAGCAGCGCGAAGCCGCCGACGGTGAAGGTGAGCAGCGCCTTCGCGATGCGAAGGGCGGCGATGGTGTCGAAGCGGGCCAAGGTTCTTTCCTTTGACATCTCTGATCGAATGAGCACACGGGCCCAGGGGAGGTGTCCTGAAAAGGGGGGAAAGATCCACGGGGCCCGAGCGCCCGGCGTGGAGGAACTCGCCGGGCCGCTCCACTGGCTCCGTCACTGGCGGTGACGTCGCGGGCCCCTCAGCCTGAGGTGGAGCAACGTGACTCATGGTAGCCGAAGTCGCACCATGCCGATCCTGCCGTTCCGATGCCTCCGGCGTTTTTTGTTTGCCCTGGTGAAACGGGGCTGGCAAACAATTCCCCAGCCCGAAGACTGCGATGCGGAAACCACGAACGTTCCCTTACACACGAGGAGAATGATGCGAGTCAGCAAGGCTCTTCTGGCAGGCGCCTTCGGCGCGGCACTGCTTCTGTCGCAGTCCCCGGCGGCGCAGGCCCAGGCCGTCGCTTCGGCGGCGGACGGCGGATGCCGCCCCGCCTACACCGGCAACGGCTTCGTCAGCGTCTATCCGTGCATTTCGAAGAGCGGAACCACCGTCATCGCGGACGCGTACGCGGACGAGATGCCATCGGCCTGCGCCTACTACAAGGTCTCCATCGTCAGCGGCGCGTACGACACGGTATGGACGACCGGTCCGGAGGAGGCGTGCAGCCGGGCCCACTCGGGCAGGGTCCGCCTCTACAACGCCCGGGGGACGTTCAGGTCGAAGATCACGACCTACGACCGCAACGACAGATCGATCGGCTCGCTCGAGAGCCCGAACATCACCGTTCCCTGACGCGTCCCGGAGGGACGGCAGAGGGTGACGCCGTCGCCCCGGTGACCGGTGGGCACGTCCGCTGGTACGGCAGCCGCGGAAAGTAGGTCCGCCAGTCCGCCTCCGGCAGCCCGCCTCCGGCGCGACGGCACACGGCAGCCGCCGAGGCGTCCGGGCCGACGTCGTAGCGCCGCACGGGCACGTGCTGTCCGGCGGCGTACAGGGAGTCGCCGCCGGCGCTGAAGGAGAGGGCCAGGATGCCGTCGCCGGGGGTGGGCAGGGGCGCTCCGATCGGCAGCCGGGAAGCGACATCCCACAGTCGCAGGGTGCCGTCCGCCGTCCCGACGGCCAGCACGGACTCGTCACGGGAGAACGCCAGCGCGGTGACATCCCGGCTCGGATCAGAGCCGCTCGCCGCGGACGCGTTCAGCACGCCGATGCGGCGCCGCACGGCACCGTCCCACAGGACGGTCTTGCCCGAGGCGTCCCCCGTGGCGAGGTACCTGCCGCCGGGGCTGAAAGCGTGCGCCTCGATGAGGCCGGGCCCGGCCGAGGGCGGATTCTTCGCGCCCGACCGCAAGTCCACGACATCACCCGCTGACGTGACGACGAGCGGCCGGACGGGGTGCACGGCGATCCGGTCCGCGGTGACGTCGGGCAACGCCCTCGTGATGGTGCGCCGGCGCAGGTCCCAGACCATCGTGGCTCCTCCCTGGTGAGGCTGGGCGTCCAGGAGCGACCTGTCGCCGGGCCCGAAGGCGATCGCCCCGGTCGGCGGCTTGTTCTCCGTGCTCAGCACCAGCGTGTCCGTCGTGCGCCGGCCGGCCACGTCCCACAGGGACACGCGGGTCGGCACCGTGGCGGGATACGACTCCGAACTGCCGAAGGCCAGCGTCCTGCCGTCGGAGGCGAAGGCGAGCAGGATCGAGCAGCCCGGCATGGCGTGCTCCTTCGGAGGGCACGCAACCTCCGGGAGGTCGGCGGGCGGCCCGCCGGACAGCGTCCGGTGGAGCCGGAACAGCACGCTTCCCCGCTCCCGCGCCTCGTAGGCGAGCGCCAGCCGGGTCCCGTCCGGGCTGAACACCGCCTGATCGGCCTCGTCCTTGTGCCACTGCGGGGTGAGGGCGGCGCCCAGATCGAGCGTGCGTACGGCAGCCGGCCACGCCCAGCTGGAGCCCGCAAGGAAGCGGATGCGGTTCGCCTGCGTGTCGATGCGCAGGTCGGCGACCTGCTCGCCCATGAGCGAGTGGCGGAAGACCGGTCTGCCCGGCCAGGAGACTCGCCACAGCAGGAGGTCGGTCCCGTCGGAAGCGGCCAGGAAGGCCCCGTCCGCGCTGAACCCGATCTCCTGGACGTTCCGATGGGCGATGGAGGCCACCTCGGCGCCCGACGCGAGGTCCCACAGGCGGACCCGCTCATCGGTGACGACCGCCAGGCGCCGGCTGTCGGGCGTGAACCGCACGAACTGGTACTGGCACTGACGCCGGCCAAGAACCGGCGCCCAGGCGGTGTCCGTCTTCCTGCCCGTGCGCACGTCCCACACCTGCAACCGCCGCCCCGGAACACACAGCGCCAGGTACCGATCGTCCGGGCTGAGCGTCGCGTCCGGGAAGTCCGGTGCGGTGACCGTCCGCCTCTCGGCGTGGCTGCGCGCCATGGCGGGCGCGGCATCCCACGTCGACTCCAACGCCGCCGAGGGCTCTCTGGGGACGCTCACCCGCAGGAGCTCACGCCTCCGGGCGAGGTCCCACGCCAGGATCCGGTAGCGGGATCCCTCGGCGTTGTACCCGATGACGCTGCGCCCGCTCGTCCCCATCTCGAACCCGTCCTTCGCCGGGCCCAGCTCCCTGTCGTCACGGCGTCCGGTGGCCAGATCCCACGACGCCACGGCTCCGTCCGGCGTGAGGATGGGCAGCGTCCATGCGTCGCCCGTCCTCGCCCCTGCCCGCAGGTGCTCGGCGCCGAGCCCCGGCAGGAGAGCCGTCCGGCGGCGAGTGTCCACGTCCCAGGCGGAGACCTGGGCGGCGCCCACGCTGACCAGGGTGCGGCCGTCGATGCTGAGGTGACGCATGGTCCCGGGGGCGCCGTCGGGATCGGTGAAGACGTCCTGGTGGCGTTGCGTGGCCGCCGCGTGCAGGGCGGACCGGGTCTCGGGCAGGTCGGCGACCCGCCAGGCGGCCAGGCTGAGGCGCATCGCCCTGACCGGGTCCGTCTCGCGCAGGCTTTCCGCGATGCCGGCGGCGCGCCGGGCTTCGGCCTCGCGCTGGCGGGTCTGGCCCGTCGTGTTCTGCTGCCAGGCCAGCAGGGCCGCCACCAGCGTCAGCACGAGCAGTCCGGAGATCGCCGCGGTCCGTCGGGTGCCCGAGCGGCGCTCCCGCTCCCCGGCCGCCAGCCCGGCGGCCAGGAACTCGCGCTCCAGCGGAGTGAGCTCCTCCGAAAGCTGCTCCGGCCGCCTGCCGAGGAACCTGCCCGGGCCGCTGCCCCGGCTCTTCCCGGAGACGGTGAAGTGCTCGCGGGCAGCCGCCAGAGGCGCGCCGCGATACAGGCCGCCCGGATCGCGGTCGTGATCCCGCCAGGCCGTGGCCGCCTCGGTCAGGCGGCGCTGCAGCCGGATCCGCTCCCGATCCGCCTCGATCCAGCCGCGCAGCCGTGGCCAGGCGGTGAGCAGCGCCTCGTGGGCGAGGTCCACCTGCGCGTCGCCGAGCGTGAGCAGGCGGGCCGCGGCCAGCCGGTCCAGGAGCAGCCGGGTGTCGCCGTCGGCGGGCAGCTCGCTCCGGCCGATGGGGCGGCGGGTGTCGGGCGTGCCACGGCCGGGCTCGACCAGGCGCATCAGCAGATGCCGCAGCCGCTCCCGCTGCGGCGGGCTGAGATCGGCGTAGCAGGCTTCGCAGGTGCGGGCGATGGCGGCGTGGATGCCGCCGGACGCCTCGTACGCGGCCGTGGTCAGGGCCTTGCCACTGCTGCGGCGCCACGTTTCCAGCAGCGCGTGGGACATCAGCGGCAGCCCGCCGGGCTCGCCGTCGACCTCGGCGATGATGCGGGCGGTCAGCTCGCGTTCGACGATCAGGCCGGCGGCGGACGCGGGCCTGACGATCGCCTCACGTAACTCGGCCGTGCTCATCGGCCCGACCAGCAGCGTCGATCCCTGTACGGCCTCGGCCAGGGAGCGGTGCCCGGCGCAGTGGCCGAAGAAGTCGGCCCGCACGGCGATCACCACCCGGGCGCCGTTCTCACGCCGCGCCTCGGCCAGGAGCGCATCGACGAAGGCGTCCCGCCGCTCCGCGTCGGCGCACAGGGTGAAGAGCTCCTCGAACTGATCGACGATGATGACCTCGTCGGCCTGCCCGGGGCGGACGCGCTGCGGATCCGCTCCCGGCGCCAGCACGCGAACCGTGGGGGGCGGCCGATCCTCCCGCTCGCGCAACCGGGGGAGCAGGCCCGCGCGCAGCAGCGAGGACTTCCCGCTGCCCGAGGGACCGACCAGGAGGACCAGGCGGTGCGCGCCGACCAGCGCGGCCAGCCGGCCGGCCGTCGCGTCACGGCCGAAGAACCGGCCGTGGTCGGCTTCCTCGAAGCGGGCCAGCCCGAGATAGGGGGCCCGAGCGTCGTCCCGGCCGGCCGCGGCGAGCTCGCGCGCCTCCTCACCGGCCTCCTCCCAGCGTCGCCTCCAGTGCTCGGCGTCGCCGTCGCACGCCCGGACGTAGGCCAGCGCCACGTCGAGCGACGGCAGCCTTTCACCTGCGGCGGCCTGCGCCAGCGTGGTGACGGAGTAGTGGGCGCGGGCGGCCATCATGCGGTACGTGGGCGTACCGGCCTTGTGGCGGAGCTCGCGCAACTCGTGGGCGAAACGGGCGATCGGCCCGTCCGCCGGATTCAGCGGCTGCTCACGACGTCCCAACTCTTCTCCTCCAAGCGGTGAACACGTCCGGTGTCCGGGAATTTTTCGCACCGGCGAAAAGGGGATGCGGAACAATCCGCCGGGGCTCTCGCGCGAGGAGAAAAGATGCGAGCCGGCAGGCGCTGCTTTCGGCGGTTGCCGGGCGCCCTGCACCGACAACGGCGAATGAGATTTCCCTCCCGGAACATACAGGTCGAAGCTCCTGGTCTACAACCGGAGCGGCGGACAATAGCGCCTTTGACCTGCGTGTTCCTGCTCAGGCCGGAACTGGGTGACGATCTCCGGGCCGGTGGGATGTACTGACTCCGCGCCCAATCGGCTATTCAGGCCACGAGCGAGGAGAAATTCATGCTGAAGAAATTCATTCCGGCAGCCGTGGCTGCCATTTCCCTGGCAGGTCTGACATTCACGCCGCCCGCGGGCGCGGAAAGTCTTTCCAGTTCCAGGGAGTACGGCTGCGACAGCGGGGACTTCTGCATGTATACGACCGAGGTCATCTCCGCACAGACGAAAATTGGCGACCATGGCGCGGACTGGCCGACGAGGGGGGAGTCCAGTGAGGGCAAGAGCCCGTATTACAACGTCCGGTCCTTCTTCAACAACGGCACGGCGCAAACCGAGGACCACGTCCTGGTCACGTACATCCGGGGTGACACCGGATCCAGGCACACGACGTGCGTTCACCGCGCCGAGGACGGGGATCTCGGGTCGGGACATGAGTGGCCCGACGGGCGCGTCTACGTGACCGTCATCAAGATCGACTGGGTCAACCGCTGGACGTCGCCGTGCAACGGGTAGCCCGAGGACGGTCCTAGGCGTTCACCGGGCCGGGGACGCGATCACTGCTGCCGGTGGATCAGGTCGCCGCCCAGCCGGGTGAGCTGGTGGATGACCATGTTCGCGTGCCGGGTGCTGGTGATCAGCCCGGCCCGCTGCAGCACCTGCGCGTGCGCGCTGGCCGACGACAGGGAGGCGCCGGTCCGGCGGGCGAGTTCGCTGGTGGTGCAGCCGGTGGTGGCGGCGATGCAGCGCAGGATGCGGGCCCGGGTCGCGCCGAGCAGGTCGGGCAGCGGGTCGGGGCCGGGGCCGGGTTCTGGTGTTCCGTGCGGGGTCGGGAACACCAGGACCGGCGGCAGGCTGGGGTCGGCCATCGCGACCGGGGTGAACCGCCCGAAGTAGGAGGGAATGAGGGTCAGGCCGCGGCCTCGCAGGTGGATCTCGTACCGGCCGGTGGCGTAGTCGGTCTCGAGCACCGGGGGCCGCCACCGGATCGACGGTCCGAGGCCGGCGAGCATCGTGTCCACGCCCTGGTCGGTGAGCAGGCGGGCCAGCCTGGCGCGTTCGCGGCCGAGGGTGTGCTCCATCGCGGTTCGGCGGGAGCCGAAGGCGACCTGGCAGTACCGCTCGCTCAGCCGTGCCAGGTCGCGGATCGCGCGCCGGCTGCCGCGGGCGAGGTCGTCCAGCGTCGCGGGGACGGGCGCGTGCGGGCGCAACTGGTCGAGCTCATGCCGCACGCGCGCCGACGGCGTGTCGGCCAGGACGTCCAGGCCCTGCTGGAACCCGTTCGTCGACTCGTAGGGGGTCAGGAAGTCGGGGAAGTACGCCTTGATCGGCGCCAGGGGCACCAGCTTCTCCCGTACCGGTGTGAGCAGCCCGGCCTCGGCCAGGTCGGCGCGGACCTGCCGCCGCCAGCCGGACATCGCGCCGGTGCCGCCTGGCCGCTGCAGTGTGTGCAGGCTCAGCACCATTTCCCACATGATGTCCAGTCGGCTGGCGATGCGCACGCGAGCCAGGTCCTCACCGGTGAAGACGATCCGCAGGGTCCCCTTGATCATGATCGCATGTTCGGCCGCCAAGGTCACAGACAGATCAAAAGCCGATCGACGACGGCCGCCGCCCTCTCGAACGTCACGTCGATGCCCTGGTCGGCGCGGATCGGCTCGTTGCGGAGGGCGGCGCCGGCCTGGTCGTCGCCGGCGCCGGTCAGTGGGTGATCGCCCGCCGGTGGCCGGGCGGCCGGGGCTCCGGTCAGGCAGGCCGTGCCCACGGAGGCCGAAGGCGACATGGTACTTTACGCCCGTAGAGGTCCGGCGGGGGAGTGGGCGGAGATGACGGCGGAGGGCTCGACGCGACGGCAGCAGATCGCGGACGCGGCGATCGAGACGCTGGCGGAGGCGGGTTCGCGCGGGCTCACCCATCGGGCCGTCGACCGGGCGGCGGGGCTGCCGGAGGGCTCCAGCTCCTTCTACTTCCGCACCCGGCTGGCGTTGCTCCAGGCGGCTCTCGACCGGCTCCTCGAACTTGAGATGGCGGAGCTCTCCTCGCTTCCCGAGCTGCGTGGCGACAGCCCGACGGAACGGGCGGTCGAGCTGGCGATGTTCGCCATCGGGCACTGGACGACCGCCGGCCGCGTCCGGACGCTGGCCCGTCACGAGCTCTCCCTGGAGGCGACCCGCCGCCCCGAGCTGCGCGCGTCCCTGCAGAAGGCGTCCGACGTCGCTCACCGGCCGATCGTCGACGTGCTCGCGACGGCCGGCATCCCCGGGCTGGAGAAGCGTATCCACCTGATCGTCGCCTGCATCGACGGGCTCATCCTGGAACACCTGACCGGCCCCGACGGGCTCGACCTCGACCCGGTCGAGTTGCGGGCCGTGCTCCATCCCCTGATGAGCGGGCTCTCGCCCTGACCCTCGCGCGCGGCGCTCACGTGAGGATCCGGCTCTCCGGTACGTGATCGACGGCGCGGGTCCTGGCGTAGCGCGGCCGCCAGAGGGCGTGGTACAGCAGCCGGTCGGTCGGGGGAAGATGGCGCAGCACGGAACCGCGCACGGCGGCGGGGGCGCCGTCGAGAAGCCAGGGGTAGAAGGAGGCGGCTTCCCGCAGACCGGCCAGCCGGCGGCGTTCCCAGTAGAGCGCGACCCGCTCGGCCCGGGTGAACAGCTCGGCGGTCGCCTCGGCGAGGCGGGTCTCGTGCCGGTGGTGGCGCGTCAGGGCGATCATCAGATTCGACAGCGCGCGCCAGGCCCGGTCCGGGGAGGCGGGGCGTCTCGCGGTGGCGTCGACCGCGTCGACCAGCGTGGCGAGCCTCCGGCGCTCCTCGGCGATGACACCGAGCAGGGCCAGGTCGGCCCGGCCCGCCTTCGCCCGTAGCACCGGCCACTGGTGGTTCCGGTCGGCGCGCTGGTGGATGAGCAGGAAGTACGCGAAGCGGGCCCATCGGTTCCGGGTCCGCGCCTCGGTGCCGCCCTGTCGTGCCACGGCCGCGGCCAGGAGGGCGAGGTCGCGCTCGAACGCCTCGTGGAGCGCGGCGCGCATGCGGGCTTCGTCGGACGTGGTGACGGTGGGCATGGCCTCCCTCTCGTGCGTGCCGGACAGGCGAGCGCGGACTCCTGCGTCATCCCGCCTCCCCGCATCTACTTCTGTAGAGCATCGTTGCTACTCTACATTCGTAGATGGCCTTCACCGGCACCCGAAAGAGGACCCTCCCGATGAGAACCCGACCCCCGTCCGGGGCATCGCGACAGAAGCGGCGGATCGATGATTGACAGAACGGCGGGCTTCGCCAGGCGCAACCTGCGCAAGGTCTTCCCCGACCACTGGTCGTTCCTGCTGGGGGAGATCGCGCTCTACAGCTTCGTCATCCTGCTGCTCACCGGAGCGTTCCTGACGTTCTGGTACAAGCCCAGCATGGGACACGTCGTCTACGACGGGTCGTACGCGCCGCTCAAGGGCATCCTGATGTCCGAGGCCTACGCCTCGACGCTGGAGATCAGCTTCGAGGTGCGCGGCGGCCTGCTCATCCGCCAGACCCACCACTGGGCGGCGCTGCTGTTCGTCGCCGGGATGCTGGTGCACATGCTCCGCGTGTTCTTCACCGGCGCCTACCGCAAGCCGCGCGAGCTGAACTGGATCATCGGCGTGCTGCTGCTGGCGCTCGGCATGGCCGAGGGCGTCACCGGCTACATCCTGCCCGACGACCTGCTGTCCGGCGCGGGCCTGCGCATCACGCAGGGGGTGGCGATCTCCCTGCCGGTGGTCGGGACGTACGTCCAGTTCTTCGTGTTCGGCGGCGAGTATCCCGGCGAGGACGTCATCTCCCGGTTCTTCACGCTGCACGTCCTGCTCATCCCCGGCCTCCTGGTCGCGCTCGTCTGCACCCACATGGTCCTCATGTGGGTGCAGAAGCACACCCAGATGCCCGGCAGGAACCGCACCGAACGCAACGTCGTCGGCTCCCCGTTCTACCCGGCCTTCATGGCCAAGGCGGGCGCGTACTTCTTCTTCACGCTCGCGGTCCTACTGGGTCTCGCCACCTTCGCGCAGATCAACCCGATCTGGCTGGCCGGTCCGTTCAACCCGGCCGACATCTCCGCGGGCTCGCAGCCCGACTGGTACATGGGCGTCCTGGAGGGGGCGTTGCGCGTCATGCCGGCCTGGGAGATCAACGCCCTGGGGCACACGCTGCCGTTGAGCGTGATCATCCCAGGACTGGTGCCCCTGGGCGTCATCGTGACGGGCCTGGCCCTCTACCCGTTCGTCGAGCGGTGGGTCACCGGCGACACCCTGGAGCACCACCTCGCCGACCGCCCGCGTAACAACCCGGTCCGCACCTCGATCGGCATGGCGGCCATCGCCTTCTACGGCGTGCTGTGGCTGATGGGGGCGAACGACGAGATCTCGGCCAACTTCCACATCTCGCTCTTCGCGCTGACGTGGGCGGGCCGGGCCGGGGTCATCGTCCTGCCGGTCCTCGCGTACGTGATCACGTACCGGCTGTGCCTGGGCCTGCAGCGCGGCGACGCCGGACTTCTCGCGCACGGCGTCGAGTCGGGGGTGGTCAGGCGGCTGCCGCACGGCGAGTTCGTCGAGGCCCACGTGCCGCCGGCCGAGGACGTCGCGGCCCACATCAGGGGCAAGGCGGCGATCCCGGTGATCCGCGGCGCCGACGGGGCCGGGCGCGACGGTGTGCCGGCCCAGGAGCGGCGTGGTCCGCTGGGCCGGCTGCGCGCCCGCCTGAGCCGGGCGTACGGCGGCGAGAAGATCCCCCTGGAGAGCGGACCCCGCGCGGATCACGGCGCACCCCACGCCCGCGACGGCGAGCACGAGGCCGTGACGCGCTGAGAACGGCTCGGGCGGTCAGCGGGAGACGCTGGTGGCGCTGCGGCGCGGCCCGGCGTAACGCCAGAAGAAGTTGAGCAGCACGCTGGCCCGGTTGCGCCCGCCCAGCAGGTAGGACACGTGGATGAAGATCCACACCAGCCAGGCCGGGAACCCGCGCACGGTCAGCCCGTTGGGCAGTTGCAGCACCGCCTCGCCCTTGCCCACGGTGGCCATGATGCCCGGGTCCCGGTAGGAGAACCGCTGCGGCGGCCGGCCCTGGATGGCCGCGGCGATCTGCCGGCCCGCGTGGTCGCCCATCTGGATCGCCGGCTGGGCGAGCTGCGGCTGCGGCTCGGGCTGACCCGACAGGTCGCCCGCCACGAAGATCTCCGGGTGGCCGGGCACGTTCAGTGCGTCGGTGAGCGTGATCCGGCCGCCCTTGCCCTGCTCCAGGCCCCAGCTCCCGACCTGCTCGGGGGCCGTCACGCCGAGCGCCCACACGGTCAGGTCGCTCGGCAGCCGCGTGCCGTCGCTCAGCAGCACCGCGTCCTCCTCGACCGCCGCGACCGTGGAGCCCAGGCGCAGCTTGACGCCCCGCCTGCGCAGCGCCGCCGCCGTCGCGTCCCGCAGCCTCGGCTTGTACGGGGCCAGCACGTACTCGAAGCGCTCCACCAGCGTCACGCTCGTCCGGTCGGGGCCGATCTCCGGATGCGTCAGCGGCAGCGTGCGCCGGCGCAGCTCGGCCAGCGTGCCCGCCATCTCCACCCCGGTCGCGCCCGCGCCCACCACCACGACGTGCGTGCTCTTGCGGCGGCCGAGCGCCGTGTCCTCCAGGTACTGTCCCAGCCGGTCGCGCAGCGCCGCCGCGTCGTGCAGCGAGTAGATCGGCAGCGCGTTCGCCTCGGCGCCCTCGATGCCGAGCCAGTTGGTGGTCACGCCGGTGGCCAGCACAAGATAGTCGTAGTCCAGCCCCGTCCCGTCCTCGAACTCCACCCGCCGCTCGTCCGCCAGCACCCTGGTGAGCGTCGCCCGGCGGGTGCGCACGTTCGGCCACTTGGCGGCGAACGTGCGGATCGGGTACGACACGTCCGACAGGCCCATCCCGGCGGTGGCGACCTGGTAGAGCAGGGGCTGGAAGGTCGAGTACGGGTTGCGGTCGACCAGCGTCACCAGGGCGCCGGCGCGGGCCAGCCTTTTCGTGGCCGCGAGCCCCGCGAACCCCGCACCCACGACCACGACCCGCGCTCTCTTCACCATGATCCGGTCCTTCCCTGAAACGCCGATCCGGAAAATCGTCCAATACCCTTTGTTTCCCGGTATGTGCGTCTTTTGGTGGACCAGGGTCGGCAACCACGCGGGTCACGTACCTCCCAGACTCCACACGTACAGGACCCCGCCCCCCGCGCCCGCGACCACGGGACGGCCGGCGACCTCCGCCAGGGCCAGCGCGCGGACCTCCGGGCCGGTGGTGAGGAGCTCGCCGATGACCTCGCCCGTGTCGAGGTTCCAGACGCGCACGTACGTGCCGCCGCCAGGACTGTGCGCGACCACCGCGACCGGCACCCCGTCCAGTAGGCCCGCGACCAGGGCGGCGGTCCCGCGCGCGCCGAACGACCACTTCCCCGACCGCTTCCCGCTCGCCAGGTCGTGGACCCGCAGGGTGGCGTCCAGGTGCGTGGAGACGAGCAGCGTGCGGCCCTCCCGCTCGACGCAGGCCAGCCGTTCGACGCCGCCGATGTCCCCGGTGCGGAAGTCGTGCGCCACCCCGCCGCCGGACAGCCCGCGGACGCGGACCCGGTTGCGGCCGTCGGCGGTGACGAGCACGTCGCGGCCGTCCAGCCTGCCGAACGCCAGCGCGCCGATGCCCTGGAAGTGCTCGCCCATCGGCTTGCCGAGCTGCTCGCCCCCGGCGACGTCCCACAGGCGGGCGACGCTGTAGAGGTCCCTGACGAGGTCGTACTTCTGGGAGATCGCCACCGCCTTGCCGCCCGCGAGCGTGACGCCGATGATCGGGTCGCCGGCGCCGTGGCGGGCGTCCGGGCCCCACACGCGCATCCGGCCGTCGGCGTGCCCGGACACCACCCGGTCGCCGTCCTCGCACGCGACGCACGTCACGGCCGCGCCGCCGTCGCCCAGCCTGGCCATCCGGGCGGCGGTGGCGGTCGTGCTCAGGTCCCAGGTCAGGACCGTCCCGTTGCCGGTGCCGCACGCGACCCGCGCGCCCGAGGCGGCGAGCGTCACCGGCGTGCCGCTCCCGCGCGGCAGGGTGACGGGCTCCACGACGAACGACCCGAACGGCACGGGCTGCGGCGCCGCCGTGGCGGGCGCGGTGGCCGCGCCCGGGGTGCCTTCGGTCGCGGTGGGCGTCGCCCCGGCGGTCGCCGTGCCGGTCGTGCCCGTGGTGCCGGTCGTCCCGGTCGTGCCGGGGCTCGCCGTACGGGCGGTCCCGGTCGCCGTGGGGTCCGCCGGTCCGTTCGCCTCGAAGACGCCGCTTCCCGGCCGGAGGATCGCGAACGCCGACACCGCCGCGGCCGCCGTCGCCGCGACGCCCCCGATGAGGACCCGCCGGCTCACCGCCCCGCCCCGCCCCGCCACCGTCTCGGGCTCGCCGGAGGACGACGCGGTATGAGCTCCGGGCCCCGGCGGCAAGGCCCGCTCCGGACCACCCGCCCCCGGCGCCCCGAACGGCGGCACGGGCGCCCCGGGCCCGTACGGCCCCTGCGCACGCGGCGCCCCGGGCGCCGCGCCGTACGCCCCCTCCGGCTTCCGGTCCGCCCGCCCGGCATGGCCGCCCCCGCCGCCCCCGCCTTGCGCCGGCCCCTGCCCGGCGTCCTGGGGCGCGCTGTACGAGCCCTGCCCTGACGGCCGCGCCTGCCCGGTGCCGGGGCCGGGACGTACGGACCAGGCGGGGTCGGGGTGTGCTGGCCGGCGGGGTGGTCCGGGCGGGGGATGAGGCGCTGGGCGGCGCCGGGGCGCGCCGGACTGGGTGAGGGCGGCGAGCAGGTCGGCGGGGGCCGGGCGGGCGGCGGGCGACTTGGCGAGGCAGGCGCGGATCGGCTCGGCGAGGTGCGGCGGGACGCCGGTCAGGTCGGGTTCGTCGGTGAGGATCGCGTTCAGGATGACCGGCACCGTGCCGCCCGCGAAGGGCGGCCGCCCGGTGGCCGCGAACACCATGGTGCCCGCCCAGCTGAACACGTCGGACGCCGGCCCGACCCGCTCCCCGGTGAACTGCTCCGGCGACATGTACGTGGGCGTGCCGACGGGCCCGGACGCGTGCGTGGTGGCGTCGAGCGCCTTGGCGATGCCGAAGTCGATGACGGTGGGCCCCTCCGGCCCCATCAGCACGTTGCCCGGCTTGAAGTCGCGGTGCACGATCCCGGCCCGGTGGATGGCGGCCAGCGCGGTGAGCGTGGCGATGGCGAGCCGGTCCAGCCCGCCGCCGGTGCGCGGCCCGGAGGAGCGCACGAGCGCCTGGAGGGTGTCTCCGGCGACGTACTCGCTGACGATGTAGGGCCGCTCGTCCAGCGTGCCGACGTCCAGCACGGCCGCCGTGCAGAACGCAGCCACGCGGCGCGCCGCCTCGACCTCGCGCAGGAAGCCCCGGGTGACGTCGTCGTCGTGGCCCAGATGGCTGTGCAGCAGCTTGATCGCGACCGGGCGGCCGTCGTCGGCGGTGCCGTGGTAGACGACGCCCTGGCCGCCGGAGCCGAGCACCCCGGTGAGGCGGTAGCCGCCGATCCGCTCGGGGTCGCCCGGGCGGAGCGGCCGGATGTCCGACATCCCACTCCTTTCCGGACCTTTCATGAACGACCACACGATAGGCCCGGCCGTACCCGGGGCGGAAGGCGGCAGCCGCGGTCAGGCGAGCGTCCAGGCGGCGGCCTGCTCGCGCTGCCGCCAGTAGGCGGCGAAACGCCCGCCCCGGGCCAGCAGCTCGGCCGGGGCGCCCGCCTCGGCCACCCGCCCGTCCTCCAGGAAGACCACCTGGTCGGCGCGGGCGATCGTGCTGAGCCGGTGGGCGACGACGACGGTGGCCCGCCGTCCCGCCGTCGACTCCAGCGCGGCGACGACGGCCCGCTCGTTGGCGGCGTCCAGGGCGGCCGTGGCCTCGTCGAGCAGGAGCAGCGGCGCGTCCTTGAGCAGGGCGCGGGCGATGCTCACCCGCTGGCGTTCGCCGCCGGACAGCGCCGCGCCGCGTTCGCCCACGCGGGTGTCCCAGCCGTCGGGCAGCCGTTCGATCACCTCGTCGAGCCGGGCCGCCGACGCCGCCTCGCGCACCCGCTCGTCCGGCGCGTCCGGGTCGCCGAGCCGGACGTTGTCGTAGAGGCTCGCGTCGAAGAGGTAGACGTCCTGGAAGACGATGCCGAGCCCGCCCATCAGCGCGGCCGGGTCGTAGCGGCGCACGTCGTGCCCAGCGACCAGCACGCTGCCCTCGCGGGCCTCGTGGAAGCGGGCGACGAGCGCCAGCAGCGTCGACTTGCCCGCGCCCGACGGGCCGACGATCGCCGTGGTGGTGCCGCGCTCCACCGTGAACGAGACCCCGGCCAGCACGTCCCGCCCCGGCTCGTGGCCGAAGCGTACGTCGCGCAGCTCCAGGGCGGGCGCGCCCGGGTCGGGCACGACCGGGGCGGGGGCGTCCGCGCCGAGCACCGGCGCGTCGAGCACACTGCGGACCCGCGTCAGGGTGCCGCGCAGCGCCTCCATCGCCGGGGAGAGCTCCGCCAGCGTGGCGAACGGCTCGGCGAAACGCACCGCGACGATGACGAGCGCGACCACCTGCGCGCCGCCGAGCTCGCCGGTCACGCCCAGCACGACCGCCGTCGCCACCAGGCCGAGCAGGGCCGCCTGGGTGGCCAGCCCGAACAGCACCTGCCCCGGCAGGCTGAAGCCGATCAGCCGCAGCGCCGCCGACCGCTGCCGGTCCAGCGCCCGGCCCACCGCCGTGCCGCGCACGCCGGTCCGCCCGGCGGCGCGCAGCGCGGGCTGGGCCTGCGCCAGCTCGATGACGCGCTGCCCCGCCTCGGCGGAGGCCGCCGTGTAGGCGTCGTCGGCCGCGCGCAGGCACCGGCCGCTCGCCCACATGGCGCCCAGCAGCACCGGCGCCGCCGCCAGCGCCACCAGGCCGAGCGGCCAGGCGACCAGCAGCAGCCCGGCCCCGATCAGCGGCGGCGTGATGAGCGCCCCGGCGACCGGCGTCAGCAGGTGCGCCACCCCCTGGCACAGCTCGCGCCCCGACGAGGTCAGCGCCCGCTGCGCCTCGGCCCGCCGCCCGGCGGTGAACCAGCCGAGCGGGATGCGCTGGAGCCGGTCCACGACCCGCGCCTCCATGCCGGACAGCAGCTCGAAGCCGATCGCGAACCCGGCGGCGGCGACCGCGCGGTCGGCGGCCCAGCCCGCCGCCACCAGCGCCGCCAGCAGCGCGATCCAGCCCGCGGCGGCGCCGGGCCCGGCGGAGAACAGCGCGCCGAGCAGCGGCACCAGCGTGAGCACCGCCCCCGCCCGCACCGCCGCGCTCACCACGAGCAGGACCAGGTAGCGGACGACCGCGGCCCGGTCGCCGGCCAGCCGGAGCACGTCGAAGATCATCATGTCAGGGTCTCCAGGGGAGCGGCGGCGGCCTGCCACAGGTCGCGGTAGAGGCCGGGGGCGGCCAGCAGCGTCTCGTGCGTGCCACGCTGGACGACCCGGCCGCCGTCCAGCACCACGATCGCGTCCGCGCCCGTGATCGTGTGCAGCCGGTGCGCGATGACCACGACGGTACGGCCCGCGACCAGCTCGCTGATCGCCCGCTGCACCAGGTGCTCGGACTCCGGGTCGGCGAACGCCGTCGCCTCGTCCAGCACGAGCACCGGCGCGTCGGCCAGCAGGGCGCGCGCGATCGTCAGCCGCTGCGCCTCGCCGCCCGACAGCCGCGCCCGCTCGCCGAGCACCGTGTCGTAGCCGTCCGGCAGCCGGGCGATCCGGTCGTGCACGTGCGCCGCCCTGGCCACCCGTTCCACCTCCTCCCGGGAGGCGTCCGGCCTGGCCAGCGCGATGTTGTCGTGGACGCTCGCCCGGAGCAGGGACACGTCCTGGAAGACGAACCCGACCGTACGGTGCAGCTCGGCCTGCGACAGCTCGCGCAGGTCGACGCCGTCGACGGTGATCCGGCCGGCGCCCACGTCGTGGAAGCGCGCCAGCAGCGCGGCGAGCGTCGACTTGCCCGCGCCGCTCGGCCCCACGAGCGCCGTCACCGTCCCCGGCGCGAACTCCAGGTCGACACCCGACAGCACCGGCCGCCGCGCGTCGTAGCCGAACCCCACCCCCTCGAACCGGACCGTACGGCCCGCCGCCCCGGGAAGCGGCCGGGGCAGCCGCGGCTCGGGCAGCTCCGGCTCCACCAGCAGCAGGCCGATGCGCCGCGCCGCCGCCAGCGCGTCACGTACCGAACCCAGGCCGAACGCGGCAGCCAGCAACTGGCTGCCGAACGTCGCGCCGAGCAGCAGGAACGGGAGCAGGTCCGCGGTGGCGAGCAGGCCCCCCGCCGCCATCGGCGCGCCCGCCACGACGATCAGCAGCAGGCTCGTCAGCGGGCGCGTCACCAGGTCGACCGCCGTCCGGCGGCGGACCAGCGGCCGCTGCCACCGCTCCAGGAACCGCGCCCGCTCGCCCAGCAGCGCCCGGAAGCCGCCCGCCGGGCCCGCGTCGTACGCCCTGACCACGGTCAGGCCGTCCACGTACGAGACCGCCTCCGCGCCGACCCGCCGCTCCCACACGGTGAACCCGGCCAGCTCGGCGGCCGACGCCTGCACCATGCGCGCCGACATGACGAGGTAGGCCAGCAGCGGCGCCAGCAGCACCGCCGCCAGCGCCGGCGAGACCGTGAACAGGTAGACCAGCACCGCCAGCGGGGCCACCAGCGCCGCCACCACGTCCAGCACAGCGTGCGTCACCAGGTAGTGCACGCTCTCCGCGTCGTCCTGGACCGCCTGCTTGACCCGGCCGGAGGAGCGCTCGGTGAACCAGCCCAGCGGCAGCCGCGCCAGCTTGCCCACCACGTCCGCGCGCACCCGGTGACCGAACCGCGCGTCGAGCACGTGCATCGCCGCCACCAGCAGGCCCGCCAGCGCCGCGCCGCCGCCCATCAGCGCCAGCGCCCCCACCCCCAGCCCGGCCAGTCCCTCCGCCTGCGGGCCGGCAGTGAGCAGGCGGCGGCACAGCTCGACCAGCAGCAGGTAGGGCGCGAGCTGCACCAGGCTCACCACGGCCTGGAACGCCCCGGCCAGCAGGAGCCGCCCCCGCAACGGCGCCAGCAGCCGCGCCCCCGCCCGCGACCGCCACCCCGCCGAGGCCGCAGCGCCCACCCCCGAGCCCGCGCGCCCAGCGGGCGCGCCCGCCGATGCGCCCGCCGCCGTCGGCGTCGCGGGGTGGTTTCGCGTGGTGCCGGTGGTGGGGGTTTCCTCACCGGGGGTGTGGTCGCGGCCGGTGCCCATCGCCTGGCCGCGGATCCAGTACGCGCGGGCCTTGACGTCGCCCCGGGGGAAGCCGAGGTCCTTGAGCCGGGCGCGGACGTGCTTGGTGGCGGCCGATTCGGCGGTGACCCAGGCGTACCAGTTGGACCAGTCGCGCTCCTCGATGGCGTCGGCGAGCGCGGCGGGGTCGCCGGTGGCGGGCTGCCAGGTGACCGTGGCGCGGGGGTGCGGCGTGACGGGGATGAGCGTGTCGTGCTCGTGGTGGCGTTCGAGGTGGACGCGTACCTCGGCGGTGTCGGGCAGGGCGGCGAGGATGGCGTTGATGCCGGGCAGCGAGGCGGCGTCGCCGACGAGCAGGTAGCCGTCGGGCGCGGGGTCGGGCGGGGCGAAGTGCCCCGAGGCCCAGCGGGTGACCTGGACGGTGTCGCCGGTTCCGGCCTGGGCGGCCCAGGCGCTGGCGGGTCCGGCGGGCTCGTGGATGAGGAACTCGATGCTGACCCGCCGCGTCTCCGGGTCGGGGTCGAGCAGCGTGTAGCCGCGCTGGTGCTCGCGCCCGGGCCGGCGGGGGTCGGGCACCCAGAGCCGTACCCAGCTCGCGGGCTCGATCGGCTGCCCGTCGAACAGCGTCGGCGCGTCGAAGGTGATGCGACGGTAGTGCGGGGTGACGTCGTCGACGGCGGCGACGGTGAGCGTGTGCTCCACGGCGCCGAAGGTCTTCATCATGGCCCCGGCGTAACCCCTGCTCGCCACTCGCTCTCCCAGGTAAGGCTTACCTTAGTTACGGGGCATAACATAGAAGAGCGAGCGGCACGGGCGCAACCGGCGTTTCAGCGCAGCAGGTCCAGCGCCTTGGCCAGGCCCGGGTCGCGGCCGGTGGCCAGGGCGAGGGCGGTCATCGGGGCGTGGTGGTCGGCCGGCGTGCCGATCGTGTCGATCGTCTCCCGGTTCGGACCGAGATGCCGGACTTTGGGCAGCCCCAGCACGGTGCCGTCGTCCAGCAGGTAGCCGGCGGCGGGCCCGGAGACGGCGCCGGCGGTGCGGGTCCCCACGATCGTCCCCAGCCGCAGCCCCTTCACCGCGGCGCTGAAGTCGTCGCAGGCCGACGCGCACCCCCGGTCGGCGAGCACGACCAGCCGGGCGCCGAGCAGCGGGACGCTGTCGTCCGTGCGGTTGGCCGCGCACTCCCCCTTCAGCGGGCAGAAGTAGCTGGTGACCTTGCCGTGCGCGAACGCGCCGAGCAGCCGCGTCACCTCCCGGGGCGACCCGCCGCCGTTGCCGCGCAGGTCGAGCACGACCGCCTCCGGCTTGTCCCGCAGCTCGGCCAGCACCTGGTCCGCGGCGCCGGGGAAGAACCCGGGCAGCTTCACGTACACGGCGCCGCCCGGCAGCTTCCTCGACGTGACCTCGTCGCGCGGCGGGTCGAGGGGGCCTTCGACGAGCCGTACGGTGCGGACCTGCCCGGACGTGGGCCTTTTGAGCGTCAGCCGGACGGACGGGCCCGGCAGGACGTCGAAGACGGTCGTGTTGGGCCGGTCGCCGACGAACACCGGGATGCCGTTGACCTTGAGCACGATGTCGCCCGGCCGGATGCCGGCCCGGTCGGCGGGGCTGTCGTCCAGGACGCGGGTGATGAACAGCGGCGGCCGGGCCGCGGGGTCGAACCTCGGCCCCTGCGCCGCCGACAGGCCCGCGATGCCGGTGCCGACCGGCCCGTCCCCCGGCCCGCCGTCCGGCGGCGGCGACGGGCGGGCCGTGCGGGCGTGGTTGTCCTGCAGCGAGTCCACCATGCCGGTGATCGCGGCCCGCAGCGCGGCGGGGTCGCCGTCGCCGAGGACCTTCGCGAACGCCGCCCAGTCGCCGTCGCGGTCGCCGGTCAGCGCGGGCAGGTGCAGCCCGGGCCGGTCGGCGCCGCGCCGCATCAGGTCCTGCGTGTAGGCGGAGAACGCGCTCTTCAGCAGCTCGCGCGGGTCCATCGCGGGGCCGCTGTAGTAGTGGTCGAGCACGCAGTGGTACGCCATCCGCAGGGTGTTCACGGTGGTGGGAGGCGGCGGCTGCGGCGGCGGCGCGGTCGCGGGGGCGCACCGGCCGCCGGGCTCCGAGGGACTGGACGGGCTGGGGACGGGTGCCGGGGACAGGGCGCAGGCCGCGGCGAGCGCGGCGGCGCAGAGTGTTCTGATCATGGCCGCCAGCGTGGCGGCCGCCCCGTTGCGCGGCTGTGAACGCGATCGTTAACGCCGCTGTTACGCCCGCCGCGATACGAACGGCGGCATGCGGGTTCTGGTGGCAGAGGACGAGCGGGATCTGGCCGATCTGGTGGCGGTGGGGCTGCGCCGTCACGCGATGGCCGTGGACGTGGTGTACGACGGCATGGCCGCCTCGCAGCGGCTGGCGGTCAGCGACTATGACGTGCTCGTGCTCGACCGGGACCTGCCGGGGACGCACGGCGACCTGGTCTGCCGTGAGCTGGTGGCGCGCGGCTGCCGGACCCGGATCCTCATGATGACGGCGGCCGGGTCGGTGCCGGACCGGATCGAGGGGCTGGGCATGGGCGCCGACGACTACCTGCCCAAGCCGTTCGACTTCGCCGAGCTGGTGGCGCGGGTGCGGGCGCTCGGCCGGCGCAGCGTGCCCGGGGTGCCGCCGGTGCTGACCAAGCATGGCATCGTGGTCGACACGCACCGCCTCCAGGCCGCCCGCGACGGCCGCCACCTGCACCTGTCGCTCAAGGAGTTCGCCGTCCTGGAGACGCTGATGCGGGCCGACGGCGCCGTGGTGAGCGCCGAGCGGTTGCTGGAGGAGGCGTGGGACGAGAACGTCGACCCGTTCACCACCGTGGTCCGGGTCGTGGTCAGCCGGCTGCGGGCCAAGCTCGGCGACCCGCCGTGCATCCAGACGGTGCCCGGCGCGGGCTACCTGCTGTGACGACGATCCGGGTCCGGCTGACGCTCGTCTACTCGGGGCTGTTCCTGCTGACGTCGGTGGTGCTGCTCGTCACCGTCAACCTGCTGCTGAGCCACGCGCTGTCCACCCGGGTCGGGCGGCTGCCCGTCCCGCCCCCCGCCGCCGAGGTCCCGCCCGGCGGCAGAGGCGGAGACGGGGTGCGGCCGCCGCTGCCCGAGCTGGTGGACGACGTGGTCGGCTACCAGTGGGAGGTGACGTGGCTGGCGGTCGGCGTCCTGACGCTGGTGTCGCTGCTCGCGGGCTGGCTGGTGGCCGGCAGGCTGCTGCGGCCCCTGCACCGGATCACCGCCACCGCCCGGCGGCTGTCGCTGTCGACGCTGCACGAGCGCATCGCCCTGACCGGGCCGCAGGACGAGCTCAAGGAGCTGGCCGACACCTTCGACGCCATGCTCGACCGGCTCGAACGCTCGGTGGACGCGCAGCGGCGCTTCATCGCCAACGCCTCGCACGAGCTGCGCACCCCGCTGGCCGTGCAGCGGGCCGCCATCGAGATCGGGCTGCCCCCGGACCTGGGGGAGATCCGCGACAAGCTGCTGACGCACAACCGCCGCAGCGAACGGCTCATCGACGCCCTGCTGCTGCTCGCCCAGGCCGAGCACGGCCTGCGCGAACGCGCCCCCGTCGCCCTGGACGAGGTGACCCGGCTGGTGCTGGCCGAGCAGGCGGGCGGCCCGGTGAGCGTCACGGCGCGGATCGAGCCGTGCGTCGTGGACGGTGACGCCGTCCTGCTCAACCGGCTCGTCACCAACCTCGTCGACAACGCCGTCCGCTACAACCGGCCCGGCGGGACCGTCGAGGTGACGCTCGCCGGCCGCCGCCTGACCGTCGGCAACACCGGCCCCGAGGTGCCGGCCGACCGGCTCGGCGACCTCTTCCTGCCGTTCCGCCGCCTGGACACGACCCGCGAGCAGGGCGCCGGGCTCGGCCTGTCGATCGTCGCCTCCATCGCCGCCGCCCACGGCGGCGACGTCCGCGCCCGCCCCAACCCGGGCGGCGGCCTGACGGTGACCGTCACCTTCCCACCCACCTGACCCGGTGTGCCTGCCCCCGACCCGGCCCGCCTGACCCCGGCCACCTGACCCGGCATGGCGCGGCACGGTATACAGGGCGGATGACGTTCGAGGTGCGCCAGTTCGAGCTGGCCCTGATGCACCGCATGCGCGACCTCAACCCGGCGCGGGTGGAGGAGGCGCTGGCCGCGATGGGCGCGACCCGGGCCGAGCTGCGCGACGCGCACGCCCGCTGGACCCGGATGGCGTACGCGCCCGGGGCGCCGAAGGGCGTCGCCGCGCTGCGCCGCGCCCTCGGCCCGCCGGCGCACCGGGGCGTCCGGCAGGCGGGCAGCCTGACGTGCGAGGTGTTCCGGTGGGCGCTGCCGTCGTGGCCAGGCATGGAGTTCGAGGCGCTGGCGGGCCCCGGCGGCGAGGTGTGGAACCAGTGGTTCGTCCGGCCGAGCCCCCGCGCAGCGCCCGCCTTCGGCGAGCTCGTCCCGTGGGCGTGCGTCGTGGCGGACCTCGCCGCCTTCCCCGGCGCGACGCAGGGCGAGGGCGGGGCGCCGCACCACTGGACGGCCGGCTTCACCCACGAGGGCGCGGGCTACCGGGCGCTGTTCGTGTACGGGCTGCTCCAGCGGCTCGACCGCGCCTGATCGGCAAAAATCGGCATGTGTACGCTTGTACGTATGATGCCTGATGCGGATGGCCGGACGATGCGCGAGCGGATGCTGGCCGGTGACCTGTACCTCGCCGACGACCCCGAGCTGGCCGAGCATCTCATGCGCGCCGCGGAGCTGACGGAGGCGTTCAACGCCACGCCGGCCCGGGACTCCGGCGAACGACGCCGCCTGCTCACCGAGCTGCTCGGCTCGGTCGGCGAGGGCACGGAGATCCGGCCGCCGCTGCACGTCGACTACGGCGGCCACATCCGCATCGGCGCCCGCTGCTTCGCCAACTTCGGCCTCGTCGCCCTGGACGTGGCGCCGATCACCATCGGCGACGACGTCCAGATCGGGTCGTACGTCCAGCTCCTGACCCCCACCCACCCGGTCGACCCGGAGCTGCGCCGAGCCAGGTGGGAGGCGGCCGCGCCCATCACCATCGGCGACAACGTGTGGCTGGGCAGCGGCGCGATCGTCCTGGCCGGGGTCACGATCGGGGACAACACCGTCGTCGGCGCCGGGGCCGTGGTCACCCGCGACCTGCCCGCCAACGTCGTCGCCGTCGGCAACCCCGCCCGCGTGATCCGCGCCACCGGACCCGCCGCCGGCTCCGATCCCGCCGCCGGACCTGCCGCCGGACCCGGTCCCGGTCCCGGCGCCGGATGACCGGCGCCACGCCGTCGCCCGGCCGGCGGCGTCCGCGCCGGCACGATCCCGGGCGGCGCGACCGGCTGATCGACGCCGCGCTCACCGTCATCGCCGAACGCGGCGTCGCCCGCACCACCCACCGCGAGATCGCCCGCGCCGCCGACGTGCCGCTCGGCTCGATGACCTACCACTTCGCCTCCCTGGAGGAGGTCCTGGCCGAGGCGTTCACCCGGCACGCCGACGCGGTCGCCCGCGTCTTCGACGAACGCCTGGCGGCCGCCGCCGACCGCGACGCCGCCGCCGAGGCCGTCATCGCCCTGGTGTCGGACGACCTGCTCGGCTCCCGGCGGGACTTCGTCCTGAGCGTCGAGCTGTACGTGGCCGCCGCCCGCGACCCCGCCCTGCGCGCCGTCACCCAGGCGTGGATGGCACGCAGCCGCCGCGCGCTGGAACGCCACTTCGACCCCACCACCGCGCGGGAGCTGGACGCGCTCATCGAGGGCCTGGTGCTGCACAGCGCCCTGTCGACCGACCCG
This sequence comes from Nonomuraea sp. NPDC023979, assembly GCF_040639085.1. Taxonomy (NCBI): domain Bacteria; kingdom Bacillati; phylum Actinomycetota; class Actinomycetes; order Streptosporangiales; family Streptosporangiaceae; genus Nonomuraea; species Nonomuraea sp. NPDC023979. The sequence goes on along the minus strand of NZ_JBEZZG010000013.1, from coordinate 80,525 downwards.
ATGACGCCGGAGCAGATCCGGCACGCCGTCCACCGCTTCCTGCGCTGACCGCGCACTCCCGCCCGTACCACCTGATCGGAATCTGCATGCCCGCCGCGCCCCCCACTGTCCAGGCCCGCCGCGCCCGCGCCGCCGTCGCGGCCCTGTTCCTCACCAACGGCGCCGTCTTCTTCAATCTCGTCCCCCGCTACCCGGAGCTCAAGGCCGACCTCGGCGTGAGCAACGCCGTGTTCGGCACCGCCGTGGCCGGGGCCCCGCTGGGCGCGCTCGTGGCGGGGCTGCTCGCCGGGGCGGCCATCCGCCGTCTCGGCTCGGCGCGGGTGGCGGCCTCGGGGATCGCCCTGACCGCCCTCGTGACGCTGCTGGTCTGCTTCGCGCCGAACTGGGTGGCCTTCGCCGGTGTGCTGTTCGCCGTCGGCGCCCTGGACGCCGTCGTGGACGTCGCGCAGAACGCCCACGGCCTGCGCGTCCAGCGGCTCTACGGGCGTTCCATCGTCAACTCGCTGCACGGACTGTGGAGTGTCGGCGCGGTGCTGGGCGGCCTGATGGGCGCGGCCGCCGCCGGGCTGCGCCTGCCCCTGCCGGTCCATCTGACGATCTCGGCGGTGCTGTTCAGCGTCGTCGCGCTCGTCGCGTACCGGTTCCTGCTCCCCGGCGCGGAGGACGCCGAGCGGCCCGCCGGAAGGCGAAACCCTGGCGGGCGCGGGTGGCGGGAGGCGTTTCCCGGGGCGGCCGTGCGGATGCTGGCCGTCCTCGGCCTGCTGGCCGCCTGCGGCGCGCTCGCCGAGGACGCCGGCGCGTCCTGGGGCGCCCTCTTCCTCAGCGGCGACCTGGGCGCCGACGCCGCCACCGCCGGGCTGGCCGTCGTCGCCCTCCAGACGGCCATGACCGCCGGCCGCCTGACCGGGGACCGCGTCGTGGACCGGTTCGGCCGCCGCGCCGTCGTCCGCGCCGGGGCGGTCCTGGCCGCCGCCGGGATGGGGGCCGCGCTCGCCGTGCCGTCGGTCCCGGCGGCGCTGGCCGGGTTCGCGCTGGCCGGGCTCGGCTTCGCCACCGTCGTCCCGGCCGCCATGCAGGCCGCGGACGAGCTGCCAGGACTGCCCGCCGGCACCGGGCTGACCGTCGTGAGCTGGCTGCTGCGCGGCGGGTTCCTGCTGTCGCCGCCCCTCGTCGGGGTGGTCGCCGACCTCGTCAGCCTGCGCGCCGGGCTGCTCACCGTCGTCGCGGCCGGCGCGCTCACCGCCGTCCTCGCCCGCGCCCTGCCGCGCCGGGAACCCGGGGGGTGAGCGGGATCACCGGGAGCGGCCGTCACACCCTGGACCGCCCGCCCGTCCGGACCATGAACGACTCGACGACAGAGACCGAGGATGACATGGTCCGCCCTGACGACACACCCCCGACCCGGGCCCGGCGGCCCGGACGCAGGCGCCGCTGGCCGCGCGTGCTGGCGGCGGCGCTCGCGCTGCTGGTGGCCGTGACGCTGTTCGGCGCGTACGGCTGGCAGCCGGCCGAGGACGGCCGCGCCTTCCGCTCGCCCTTCCTGGCCCAGGCCGGGTCCCGCTACGCCGACACCCCGATCGCCGCCTTCCACTACGTGAAGGCCGGGTCCGGCAGCCCGGTGATCCTGCTGTCGCCCGGCGGCACCTCGGTCATCGGCTGGAAGGACCAGCTGCCGGCGCTGGCCCGCGACCACACCGTGTACGTGGTCGACCTGCCCGGCCAGGGCTACACCCGGCTCAAGGACCCCGGCTTCGCCTACGACCTGGACGCGATGACCGCCGCCGTCGGGTCGTTCATGGACGCCGTCGGCGTGCGGCGGGCCGCCCTGGCGGGCAACTCCTGGAGCGGCGGCTGGGCCCTGGCCTTCGCCCAGCGCCACCCCGCCCGCGTCAGCAGGCTCGCCCTGCTCGACGCCACCGGCCTGGACCTGCCCGGCACCTGGATGTGGGAGTCGCTGAAGCTCCCCGTCGTGGGCGAGCTGGCCGTCAAGCTGTCCTCCGGCCGGTCAGCGGTGGAGAGCCTGGCCGAGGGCATGATGGTCAACAAGGAACGCGTCACCGCACAGCTGGTCGACGAGTGGTGGGCGCCGATGACCTTCCACGAGAACCTCCGCGCCACGTACCTGCTGGAACGCCGCCTCGACTGGGGGCCGACCGAGCGCGCCCTGCCCGCCACGAGGACGCCGGTCCTGGTGCTGTGGGGCGAGCAGGACACCGTGCAGCCGGTCGAGCGGGCCCGCCGCTTCGCCGAGCTGCTGCCCGACGCGCGGCTGGAGATCCTCAAGGGGTGCGGTCACGCGCCGCAGCTCGACTGCCCGGAGCCGGTCAACCGGCACCTGCACGCCTTCTTCGCCGCCTCCGGGTGACGAGGGCGGCCGGTCAGCGGCAGGTCAGCGGCCGGTGGAGCCGTCGATCCGCTCGCGCAGGATGTCGGCGTGGCCGGCGTGCCGCCCGGTCTCCTCGATCATGTGCACCAGCACCCAGCGCATCGACGGCGTCCCGCCCCGGCCCGGAGGCCGCGGGGCGGGCAGGTCCAGGTCGGGGCAGGCGTCGATGACCCGGTTCGCCTGCTCGACGGCCCTGCGGTAGCGGGCGAGCACGCCGTCCACCGTGTCCTCGGCCGTGGGCCGCATGGTCGCGGCCCAGTCGCCGGCGTCCTCGCCGAGGAAGTAGAAGCGTTCGACGTACGCCAGATGCCTGACGAGGCCGAGCAGGCTCGTGCCCGACGGCACCCCGGCGGTCCTGACCTGCGGCTCCGGGACGCCGTCGACCTTGGCGGCGACGGCGTCGCGCAGGTGGTCGAGGAAGCCCCGCAGCGTCGCCTTCTCACCGGTGGGCCGTGCCGGGGAGAGCCCCGCGTCCTCGCCGCCCGGCCGCTGGGTCCGGGTGGAATCCATGTGGGTCGCCCCCTTCGTCGGTGATGGACGGCCAGCATCGCCGCCGCCCTTCCCGGCTTGCAAGAAAAGTTGCGGATCCGCATCATCGGGGCATGGAACGCCCTGAAGAAGACGTCCTCGCCGGAGTCGGGCCGAGGCTGCGCGCCCTGCGCAAGGCGCGCGGCGCCACGCTGGCCGCGCTCGCCGGTGAGACCGGCCTCACCGCGAGCACCCTGTCCCGCCTGGAGAACGGCAGGCTCCGCCCCACGCTGGAGCAACTGCTGCCGCTGGCGCGGGCGCACGGCGTCCCGCTCGACGACCTCGTCGCCGCGCCGCCCACCGGCGACCCGCGCATCCACCTGCGGCCGGTGCGGCGGCACGGGCTGGTGCTGGTGCCGCTCACCAGGCGGGCCGGCGGCGTCCAGGCGTACAAGGTCGTCTACCCGCCCGCCGGGCGGGAGTCCACGACGAAGCTGCAGGCCCACGAGGGTTACGAGTGGTTCTACGTCCTCGACGGGGAGGTCAGGTTCGTGCTCGGCGAGCGGGAGTTCCGGCTCGGCGCCGGCGAGGCCGCCGAGTACGACACCCGCGTCCCCCACTGGATCGGCAGCGCGGGCAGCCGGCCGGCGGAGGTGCTCACGCTGTTCGGCGCCCAGGGGGAGCGCGCCCACCTGGCTCCGGCCAACTCCTGACCCGGCGTCACAGGCCGGCCAGCCAGCCGGTCAGGATGCGGTTCACCTCCTCGGGACGCTCCTGCTGCACCCAGTGCCCGCAGTCGTCCAGCAGGTGGGAGGCGACCAGGCCGGGCAGCGTCACGGGGAACGCCTCGACGGCGGCCGACAGCCACGTGGTGGTGGCGTCCAGCGCGCCCCCGACGAACAGCGACGGCTGCGCGATCGGCGCGCCCGCGTGAGCGGCCAGGTCCTCCCAGTCGCGGTCCATGTTGCGGTAGCGGTTGAGCCCTCCGGTCAGCCCTGTCCGCTCGAACTCGGCCGCGTACACGTCGAGGTCGGCCTCGCTCAGCCAGCCCGGCAGCGGCCCGGACGGGAACCGGTCGCGCATCCGGCCGCCCCGGCTCACGAAGTGCGGGTCCGGCGCGCCCGGCGGCGGCATGGTCCCGGCCGACAGGGCGGCGTAGACGCCGGCGAGCCAGCCGCGCACGTCCGGCTCGATCTCCGCCTCGGCCCGGCCGGGCTCCTGGAAGTAGGCGACGTAGAACTCCTCGTCACCGCCCATCCGCGCGAACGCCTCACTGGGCCTCGGCCCGCCCGGCGGCGTGTAGGGCACGCTCAGCATCGCGACGGCGGTGAACACGTCCGGCCTGAGCAGCGCGGCGTGCGCGGCGATCCCCGCACCCCAGTCGTGGCCGACGATCGCCGCCGTGTCCTCGCCCAGCCCGCGCACCGCCGCGACCGCGTCCTCCACCAGGTCGACCATCCGGTACGCGGCCACGTCCGCCGGCTTGGACGAGCGGCCGTAACCGCGCACGTCCACCGCGGCCGCCCGGTAACCGGCGGCCGCCAGCGCGGGCAACTGGTGCCGCCAGGAGTACCACGACTCCGGGAACCCGTGGACCAGCAGCACGAGCGGCCCCGCCCCCTCCTCCACCAGGTGGATCCGGCCCGCGGGCGAGGGAACGAGACGGTGGGCGTATTTCGGCATGTCATCCTCCAAGTGGTTCCCGCCGATCATCGGCGAAGCGGCGCGGTCACCGTGAATCCTGTTGCCGAACCGGCAAAAACACCCGTAGCCGCGCCCAGAGGAGGTTCCCCTGCCCGCGTGCGGGCACGGCGCCGGCGTCTCCGGCAGGGAACTGCGCCCGCTGTTCGCCGAGCTCGGCGAACGGCTGCCCTCCTGGACGGTGTGGATGTTGCGGACCGGGCCGGTGCCGTTCACGTATCCGATGTCCCGGCCCCTGCCTCTCGGCCGCGTCGCCGACGCCCTGACCGCCCGCGACGACGTGACCTGGTCCGACCTCTGAGGCGGGCCGTTTCGGCGGGCTGCTCTCGGGTGGCCGTTTCGGGGGGCTGGGTCCCGGGAAGCGACAGCGCATGGAAGCCTGGGCGGCCGTGCTCGGCCTGTTGCTGCTGCTCGCCGCCGGGATCGGCGGCGTGTACGGGGTTGCCGCGCTCCTGCGCCAGCCGCCCGCGCTGGACACCGGGCCGTTCCTGTCGGGCGGGCGGCCCGCCGAGCACGCCCTGTCCCGCTTCCACGTCCGCTGGTACGCCGTGACGCTCGTCTTCCTGGCCTTCGACATGGAAATGATCTTCATGTACCCGTGGGCCCTCGTCGTCGCCGAGATGGGCGCCATGGCCGTGGTGGAGATGTTCGCCTTTCTGGGCTTGCTCATGACCGGCGTCCTGTACGCCTGGCGCGAGGGCGCGTTCCGGTGGGCATGAGCGGGTGGGCGGCGGGAAGGGCGTTCCGGTGGGCATGAGCGAGTGGCTGGTGCGCCGGGCGGCCGTGCGTCCCCTCGTCGTCGCCGTGCCGTACGGCACCCGCGCGCGGCTCCTCGCCGAGGCCGCGCTGGCCGAACGCCACTGGTTGGCGGCCGGCTCGCCCGCCGCCGCGAACCTGCTGGTGGTGTGCGGACCGCCGTCGGGCCGCCTGGCGGACGCCGTCGAGACCGTCTGGGCCGCCATGCCCGGCCCCCGAGCCCGCGCCGACCTCCCCGCCGCCCCCACCCCCGCCCAGGTCGCCACCCTCCTGACCACCCCCCTCCACCACCCCACCTCCCAGACCCACCCCACCCCACCCGATACCGGGCACGGCGAGGGGCACGACCCCTCACCGGATGGGGACGGCGGGGCCCACGGAGCAGGTCACGGCAACGGGCATGGTGGCGGCCACGGTGGGGCTCACGGCGGGCATGGTGGGGGGCATGAGCATCACATGGGGAGTCCCGGTGGGCTGGCGATGGCGGAGAGGGGGCCGGATCGGGACGGGCTGACGCTCGACCGGCTGCACGTGCCGCTGGGGCCGGTGCTGCCCGACTGGCCGGCCGGGCTGGTCATCGAGACGACGATGCAGGGTGACGTGATCCAGGAGGCGGAGGCGCGCTTCGACGGCCCCGCCGACGGGGAGCGGTTCTGGGACGCGCCCTGGCTCGCCGCGGCGGCGGGCCTGCCGGTGACCCGGGGCGAGGCCGAAGCTCACCGGGCCGCCGCCCACCTGGACAGCCTCGGCCGCCTCCTGGCCGTCGCGGGCTGGCCTGCCGCCGCCGCCGAGGCCCGCCTCCTCCGCGACCACCTGGTCACCCGCGCCCTCCACCTCCCTCCCACCAGCCCGCCCCAAGCCCCGGGCCACCCCCTCACCGTTGAGGGAAACCCGCCCCACGCCGACCAGGTGGCGGGCGGGGAGGGGCGGCCACTCCGCCCCGGCCGCCTGCTGGGCGGGGAGGGGCGGTCGCTTCGCGTCGGCTACCTGGCGGCGGGGGAGGGGTTCCCGGGCCGTCGGGAGGGCGTGGGGGGAGGGCCGGGTGGGGAGGGGTGGGTGGTGGGGAGGTTCGCGCGGTTCGCGCGGCGGGTGCGGAGGTCGTGGGTGCTGCGGTGGATGCTGCGCGGGGTGGGGCGGGCCGACGGGGCGGCGCTGGGGCTCCGGGGGCCGGCGGCGTGTGACGGGGATGTGCTGGCGCGGATGGAGGCCTGGCTGGCGGCGGTCGAGGGGGCGCTGGGCCTGCTGGGCGATCGGTCGCCGCTGGCCGATGACGTGGGGCCGAGGGGGCCGGTGGGGGAGGGCGGCAGGCTGCTGGAGGTGCTGCCGCCGCTGCTGGCCGGGTGTGAGCTGGCGCAGGCGCGGCTGGTCGTGGCGGGGTTCGATCCTGACGGCGGGCGGCCGTGACCGTGGGGCCGCTGATCGGCTACGCGGTCACGCTGGCGGTGCTGGCGGTGGCCGCGGCGGCGTTCGACGCGGCTCTCGCCGCGCGGCCGGCGGCGTGGGGGAGCGCGGCGACGGCGCCGTTGCGGGAGGTGGCGCGGCTGCTCACCCAGCAGCGGCGGCGCACGGTGCTGCCGGATCTGGTGCTGCTCAGGGCGGGGGTGTGGAGCCTGCCGGCTGCGGCGGTGCTGGCGGGGGTGGTGCTGCCGCTGGGGGAGCGGCCGTTGGTGGAGTCGGCTGTCGGGGTCGTGTGGTTCAACGCCATGGAGGTGTGCGTCTGGGGCGCGGTGTGGCTGACGGGCTGGGCGCCGAACTCGGTGTTCCCGCTGGTCGGCGGCTACCGGTTCGTGGCGCAGGGCCTGGCGTACGAGCTGCCGCACATGTTCGCGCTGATCACGGCGGCGCTGGGGGCGGGGTCGCTGAGCGTGACGGAGGTCGCGGCCGCCCAGCGGGAGGTGTGGTTCGTGGTGTGGATGCCGGTGGCGTTCGTGATCTACCTGGTGTCGGCGCTGGCGATGGCGTTCTGGGGGCCGTTCGGGCAGCCGGTGGGCGGTGAGGTGGCGGGCGGGGTGCGGGTGGAGCTGGCGGGGCCGGATCGCCTGGTCTTCCAGGCCGGGCGGTACGCGCTCCTGGTGGTGGCGTCGGCGGCGGCCGTGCCGCTGTTCCTGGGCGGCGGCGCGGGGCCGCTGCTGCCGTCGTGGGCCTGGACGCTGGTCAAGACGGTGGCGGTGCTGGGCGTGCTGGTGTGGGCGGGCCGCCGGGTGCCGGCGGTGCGGATGGACCGGTTCACGCAGGCGTCGTGGCTGGTGCTGATCCCGGCGGCGCTGCTGCAGATGCTGGTCGTCGGGCTGGTGGTGATCTGATGGCGGTGGTGGCGTTCTGGGCGCTGGCGGTGCTGTCGGTGGCGGGCGCGGTGGCGGTGTTCACGGTGGACTCGATGGCGCGGGCGACGTTCGCGCTGCTGGTGTCGCTGGCCGCCGTGGGCGTGCTGTTCCTGCTGATCGATCTCGCCTACCTGGGGGTGCTGATCGTCCTGATGATGGTGATGGAAATGATGATCATGGCGGTGTTCATGATCATGTTCATGATGAACCCGGCCGGGCTGATGCCGATGACGATGGTGCACGGCAGGCGGTTCGCGCTGGCGGTCTCGGGGGCGGTGTTCGCCGGGCTGGCGGCGCTCGCGCTGCTCACCCCGTGGCCGGCCCGCCGGGGGACGCCGCCGCCCGACCCGGCGCACGCCCTCGGCATGTCGATCATGGGTCCGCAGATGCTGGTCATGATGGTCATCGGGGTGGCCATCCTGGCGACGATGATCGCCACCGTCGTGCTGGCGACCGACCGCGGCCGTTACGACCGCCGCTAGGGGGGCTCGATGGGGCTGGAGGCGTTCCTGCTGCTCGCCGCCGCGCTGTTCGCGGTGGGCGTGTACGGGGTGCTGTCGCAGCAGTCGATCGTGATGCTGATGATGGGCCTGGAGCTGATGATCAACGGCGTGATCGTGGCCGGTGGCGCCTTCTGGTACCACCTGGCGCCGGGCACCGCGGACGGGCAGGTGCTGGTCCTGGTGGCGGTGACCGTGATGGCGCTGGAGATGGCCGCGGGGTTCGCCGTCGTCACCGCCCTCTACCGGGCCCGGCAGGTCGACACCACCGACGAGGCGGGGGACCTGAAGGGATGAGCGCTCTCGCCTGGCTCCTGCCCGCGACCCCGGGCGTCGCGGGCGCGCTGCTCGCGCTGGCCGGGCGGCGCGCGGACCGGGTGGTGGCGGCGGGGGCCGTCGCGGTGACGGCGGTGACGCTGGCCCTCGCGGCGCTCGCCGCGGCGGTGCGGCCGATGTGGGGGACGACGCTGGTCGCGGTGGCGGCCCCGCCGGGCGGCACGCCGGCCGGGATCGCGGTGGACGGGCTGTCGGCGGTGATGGCGGTGACGGTGGCGGCGATCGCGCTGGCCGTGCTGGTGTTCGCCGCAGGTGACCTGCCGTCCGGTGCGGCGCGGGGCCGCTTCTTCGGGCTGATGCTGCTGTTCACCGGGGCGATGCTGCTCACCGTCACGGCCGCCGACCTGATGCTGCTGCTGACGGGCTGGGAGATCATGGGCGCGGCCTCGTACGCGCTGATCGGGTTCTGGTGGCGTGAGCACGGGCGGGTGCGGTCGGCGGGGCTGGCCTTCGTCACCACCCGCGCCGGGGATCTCGGGCTGTACGTGGCGGCGGGGTGCGCGTTCGCCGCGACCGGGACGCTGGAGCTCGCCGGGATCGCGCAGGCCGGGCAGCCGTGGCGGGACCTGGCCGCGGCCGGGATCGTGCTGGCCGCGCTGGGCAAGTCGGCGCAGCTCCCGTTCTCGTACTGGCTGTCGGGGGCGATGGCGGGGCCGAGCGCGGTGTCGGCGCTGCTGCACTCGGCGACCATGGTGGCGGCGGGGGCGTACCTGCTGCTGCGGGTGCAGCCGCTGCTCGCGGCCACCGGGTGGGCGGCGGTGGCCGTCGCGTGGGCGGGGGCGGTGACGGCGCTGCTGCTGGGCGCGGTGGCGCTGGCTCAGCGCGACCTCAAGCAGTTGCTGGCCGCCTCGACGTGCGCGCAGGTGGGGTTCATGGTGCTGGCGGCCGGGGCGGGGGCGGTGGCCGGGGGGACGGCGCACCTGGTCGCGCACGCGGCCGTGAAGAGCCTGCTGTTCCTGTGCGCGGGGGTGTGGCTGACGGCGCTCGGCACCGAGGCCCTGGCCGGGCTGCGGGGTGCCGGGCGGTGGCGCCGATCGGTGGGCGTGGCGTTCGCCGTGGGGGCGCTGGCGCTGGCCGGGGTGCCGCCGCTGTCGCTCTGGGTGACCAAGGACGCGGTGCTCGCCGGGGTGCCGTCGCCGGGCCTGTACGCGGTCGCGCTGGCGGCGGCGCTGCTGGCCGCCGCGTACGCGGCCAGGGCGCTGGCTGCGGTGTGGCGGCCGGGGACGTTCCCCACGGCGGCGGGGGAGCGGCGGGTGCCCCGCGCGGTGACCGGGCCGCTGCTCGCGCTCGCGCCACTGGCGGCCGGGCTGTCGGTGCTCGGGCTGCCCGCCGTGTACGCGGGCTGGCGGCAGCTCGTCGGCGCAGGCGGCGAGCCGGGGCCCGAGGTCGCGGGGCTGGTGGTGACGGGCCTGGCGGCGAGCGCCGTGACCGCCGCCGGATGGGCGATCGGCGTACGGGCGCGTCAGGGAACCGCGTGGCGCAGACGGGCCGCGGAGCTGGGACAGGGCAGGCTGGCGGTGGGGCTGCGGGGGTGGCTCGGATTGCGGCAGGGGGCGATCGGCGGGGTGTGGGAGCCGGTGAAGGCGCTGGCGGGGGCGCTGGCGCGGTTCGACGACCGGGTGCTCGCGCGTACCGGGGAGTGGCTGGCGGACGGGGTGACGGCGGCGGCCGGGGTGGCGGGACGGCGGGCCGAGGGGCTGCTCGACGGGGTCGTGCGCGGCGCCGCCGGGGCGCTCGGCGGGGCGGCGTGGCTCGGGCGGGGCCGGGTGGAGCGCCCGCTGGAGCATCTGGTGCGCGCGGTCGCGGCGGGCGCCGGGGCTTTGGGCCGGGCCGCGCGGCGCCCGCAGGCCGGGCAGGCGCACCTCTACCTGGCCCAGGCGGCGGCCGCGTTCCTGCTGCTCGCCGTCGTGCTGATGCTGGTGCGGTGACCGTGCTCACCGTGGTGATCTTCCTGCCGCTGGCCGCCGCGCTCGGCCTGCTGGCCGTGCCGCGCGTGCGCGGGCGGGCCGCGACCTGGGTGTGGATCGCGGTGTCGGCCGCCGACCTGGCGCTCGTGGCGGTCATGTGGGCCGGGTACCGGGGCGGGATCGGGTACGAGACGCGGCTGCGCTGGATCCCGACGCTGGACGCCGGCTACCACGTCGGCGTGGACGGGCTGTCGCTGCCGCTGATCGCGCTGACCGCGCTGCTGTTCCTCGTGTGCGGCGTCCACTCGCTGGGCGAACGGCGGCGCGAGCGGGCGCACGCGGCGCTGTTCCTGTTCCTGCAGTCGGTCTCGCTCGGCCTGTTCGCCGCGCTGGACCTGCTGCTGTTCTTCGTCTTCTTCGACCTGTCGATCGTCGGCATGTACTTCGTGATCGCCGGATGGGGGCACGGCGACCGGGCCAGGTCGGCGCTGACGTTCTTCCTCTACACCTTCCTCGGCTCGCTGGCGCTGCTGCTCGGCTTCGTCGGCCTGTTCCTCGGCGGCGGCACGTTCGACCTGGTCGAGCTGGCCCGCAATCCGCCCTACGCCGCGTCGCCCGGCGTCGCCTCGCTGGTGCTGCTGGCCGTCGGCGTGGGGCTGGCGGTCAAGACGCCGGTCTTCCCGGTGCACACCTGGCTGCCGCCCGCCCACACCGACGCGCCCGCCGCCGGGTCGGCGATCCTGGCGGGCATCCTGCTTAAGATGGGCACCTACGGCCTGGCCCGCGTCGCCATGCCCGCGCTGCCCGACGCCTGGCGCGCCCACGCGTGGCTGATCATGGCGATCGGGCTGGTCAGCGTGCTGTACGGGGCGCTGGTCGCGCTCGCCCAGCCGAGCCTCAAGCGGCTCGTGGCCTACACCTCGGTCAACCACATGGGCTACGTCGTGCTCGCCCTCAGCGCCGCCGGGCTGGCGCCGGGCGGCGGGCGGGCCGGGGAGCTGGCCGTGTCCGGGGCGGTCACCCAGATGGTCAGCCACGGCCTCATCACTGGGGCGCTGTTCCTGCTCACCGGCGTCCTGTGGGACCGGGCCGGCACGTACGACATGGACCGGTTCGGCGGCGTCGCGGGACGCGCCCCGGCGTTCGCCGCGCTGCTGGCCGTGGCCGCGTTCGCGTCGCTGGGGCTGCCCGGGTTCTCCGGGTTCATCGCCGAGTTCCAGATCTTCGTCGGCGTGATCGGCGCCGGGGCCGTCGTCCTGGGCGCCGCCGCCGTGCTCGGCATCCTCATCACCGCCGCGCTGTTCCTGCGCGCCCTGCAACGGGTGCTGCTCGGCGGGCCGGGCGAGCTCACCGGCCGCGTCACCGACCTGCGGCCCGCCGAGACCGCCGCCGTGGCGCCGCTGCTGGCGCTGTCGGTGCTCATCGGCGTCGCGCCCCGGTGGCTGCTGGACGTCATCGAGCCCGCCGCCGCCGCGCTCTCCTCGCTGGCCGGCCGGTGAACGACGACCCGGCCGCGCTGCTGCCCGAGCTGCTCCTGCTGGCCGGGGCGGTCGCCGGGCTGCTCACCGGCATGTTCGTGCCGCGCGGGCGGCAGCGCGCGGTCGCGTGGATCTGCGCCGCCGCGCTCGCCGCCGCCCTGGCCGTGACCGTCACCGCCACCGGGGGCGCCGCGTTCGGCTCGTACGCGCCCGACGCGCTCACCCAGGCGGCCCGCGCCGTCGTGGCGGGCGGCACGCTCCTGGTGATCGCGCTGGTGGCCGCCGAGGCGCGCGGGCACCGCCGCGAGGCCGAGGCGTACGTGCTCGTCATGCTCGCCGCCCTCGGCTCGGTGCTGCTGGCCGGGACCGGTGACCTGCTCGTCCTCGTCCCGGCGTACCTGCTGGCGAGCATCCCGGCCTACGCGCTCGCCGGGTTCGGCAAGGACGCGCCGGGCACCGAGGCGGCGCTCAAGTACTACCTGATGGGTGCGTTCCTGGGCGTGCTGATGCTGGCCGGCGTCACCCTCCTGTACGGCCTGGCGGGCGCCACCGGCTACCGGGCGGCCGGGGCGGCGCTCGCGCTCGCGCCCGGCGCGGCGGCGGCCTGCGCCGTGGTGCTCCTGCTGGCGGGGCTGCTGTTCAAGGCGGGCGGGGTGCCCGCGCACTTCTGGGTGCCGGACGTGGCCGAGGGCGCCCCCGTCGCCGTCGCCGCGTTCGTCACCACCGTGCCCAAGATCGGCGCGCTGGCGGCGCTGCTGCGCGTCGCGGATGAGCTCGGGCCCGGCGGCTGGGACGTCCTCGTCGCGATCGTCGCCGCCGCCACGATGACGCTCGGCAACCTGGCCGCCCTCCACCAGGACGATGTGCGCCGCCTGCTCGCCTACTCCACGATCAGCCAGGCCGGGTACGTGCTCGTGCCGGTCGCGGTCGCCCAGCACACCGCGCTCGCCCGCCCCGCCGTGCTGTTCTACCTGGCCGCCTACGCGGTCACGAACGTGGGCGCGTTCGCCGTGGTGGCCGCCACCGGGCGTGGCACGCTCGACGGCTACCGGGGGCTGGGGCGGGCCGCGCCGGGGCTCGGGCTGGCGCTCGTGGTGTGCCTGCTCGGGTTCGCGGGCATCCCGCCCGCCGCCGTGTTCGTCGGCAAGGTGCTCGTGTTCGCCGCCGCGTGGGACGGCGGTTACGCCTGGCTGGCCGTGCTCGTCCTGGTCAACACCGTGGCGAGCCTGTACTACTACCTGCGCTGGGTCGCCGTGGTGTTCCGCGGCGACCCGCCGGCCGCGCCGCCCCCGGGCCTGGCGCGCGCGGTCGCCTGCGTGGCGGCCGTCGCCTCGCTCGCCCTCGGGGTGGGCGGCGGCGTCCTGCTCGGCCGGGCCGCCTGAGCCGTCACGCCTTCCCGGCGGTGGCGGCCCAGTCGAGCAGCGCCTGGGCGGTGTCGAAGCGGCGGCCGGAGTCGCTCTCGCCGAGGATCACCCCGACCAGCAGCCGGCCGTCCCGCTCGGCGGCGAACGCCAGCGTGTAACCCGCGGCGCGCGTGTAGCCGGTCTTCACGCCGACCGCGCCCGGCTGGGCGAGCAGCCGGTTGGTGTTGCGCCACGAGTAGGAGCCGTGCTCACTCGTCGCCCCGACCGAGTGGTAGCGCGTCGAGGTGATCGACTTCAGCGTCTCGTTCCGCAGCACCGCCTCGGCCAGCCGTGCCTGGTCGGCCGCCGTGGAGTGGCCGCCGCCGTTCGTCGGCATGCCGTCGGCGTTGACGTACAGGGTGTCGGCCATGCCCAGCTCGCGGGCGGCCGCGTTCATCTTCCCGACGAACCCCTCGACACCCGGCCCGTACGTGCGCGCCAGCACGTGGGCGGCGTCCGCGCCGGACGGCAGCAGCAGGGCGTGGAGCACGTCCCGCACCGGCAGCCGGTCACCGGCGCGCAGCCCGGCGACGGCCGCGCCGCCCCGGGCCGCGTAGCGCACGTCCTCGGCCGTCACCTCGACGACGTCGGCCGGGTCGGCCTCCTGGAGCACGACGTGGGCGGTCATCATCTTGGTCAGGCTGGCCACGGGAAGGCGCTCGCCGGCGTCCTTGCTGTAGCGGACCTCGCCGGTGGAGGTGTCGACGACCAGTGCGGCCCGCCCGAGCACGGCGGGCGCGTCAGCGGGCGCGTACGATGCCGGGCCGGCGAAAGAGGCCGTGGTGGCGGGGGTGGCTGTGGTGGCCGCGTGGGCGGTGGTCGTGCCGGTCGTCAGGACGCCGGCGGCGAGGGCGGCGCCGGCCAGGGCGCGGCCCCAGCGGCGCGGCCGGGCGCTGGAGAAGAGGGAGGTGGGCATGAGGGGCTGTGCTCCTTGCTTCCATGCCGCCTACCGGGTTAGCTGACGGGTTCGGGCCTGGAAGTGCCCTACGGGCGCGGCCGGGGGAGCCGGCGCGCCGATTCACCCCAAGAGAGAGTGGGTCCCCGGTTCCGCGTGAGGCGGATTCGGCGGCCGCGGGCCCCGCGAACGGGCCCACGGTCCGGGCATTGCGCGCATAAGGTACGAAACTTGACAAACTATGGCAAATCGCCCGTCAAATAGTGTTGCACCACCGGCCCCACGCTGCGCGCCAGTTCCTCGGCCGGCATCGCGACCACGGGCGGCAGCCGTACGACATAACGGGTGAAGGCCAGCCCGAGCAGCTGCGTGCTCACCAGTCCGGCCCGCCGCGCCGCCTCCTCCGGCCCGCAGCCGAGCGCCCGGCCGACGAACGAGGCGACCTGGGAGGTGAACACGTCGCGCATGCTCTGCGCCGCCAGCGCGTTCGTGGACGACGAGCGCAGCAGCAGCATGATCGCCTCGTCCGACAGGTCGCCCTCCCAGCGGGACAGGAAGTGGCGCGCCATCGCCTCGCCGAGGCGCTCGCGCGGCGGCGCGGGCAGCTCCTCCAGGTTGAGCCGCAGGTTCACCGCGGCGCGGAAGAGGCCCTCCTTGTTGACGTAGTAGCGCATCACCATGGACGGGTCGACGCCGGCCAGCGAGGCCACCTTCCGGATGGTGGTGCCCGCGAACCCCTGCTCGGCGAAGAGCTTGCGGGCCGCGCCGAGGATCGCCGTGCGCGTGGCCTCGGACCTTTCCGTGAACGCCATGCCAACAAGTGTAGACCAACGCTTGTGGTCAAAAAGGTGCTGGCCGGGCCGGGCAGATCTTGGTAAGAAGAGCGGGTGGACCTCATCCCCGTGGAGTTCGAGGCGTTCGACCGCCGCATCGCCGACGTCACCGGTGACCGCAACCTGGAGCGCCTCCACCGGGGCACCCGCTGGGCCGAAGGGCCCGTCTACGTCCCCGCGGGCCGCTACCTGGTCTGGAGCGACATCCCCAACGACCGGATGCTGCGCTGGGACGAGCTGACCGGCACGGTGGGCCCGTTCCGCCGGCCGGCCGGCTACGTCAACGGCAACACCCTCGACCGCGAGGGCCGGCTGATCTCCTGCGAGCACGGCGCCCGCCGGGTGACCCGCACCGAGCACGACGGCTCCGTCACCGTGCTCGCCGACCGGTGGCGCGGCAAGCGGCTCAACAGCCCCAACGACGCCGTCGTGCGCTCCGACGGGTCCGTCTGGTTCACCGACCCGCCCTACGGCATCCTCGGCGACTACGAGGGCCACCGGGCCGAGCCGGAGATCGACGGCTGCCACGTCTACCGGATCGACCCCGCCGGCGGCGAGGTGAGCATGGTGGCCGGCGACTTCGCCCGCCCCAACGGCCTGGCGTTCTCCCCCGACGAGCGGCTGCTCTACGTCGCCGACACCGAGCGCCGCCACGTCCGCGTCTTCGAGGTCACCCGCGACGGCACGCTCACCGGCGGCAAGGTGTTCGCCGAGCAGCAGGGCGACGCCGACGGCAGCTACGACGGCATGCGGCTCGACGACACCGGCCGCCTGTGGGCCGCCGTCGGCCGGTCGATCCACGCCTACCACCCCGACGGGACGCTCCTCGGCAGGCTGCACCTGCCGGAGAGCGCCTCCAACCTCGTCTTCGGCGGCCTCAAGCGCAACCGCGTCTTCATCACCGCGACGACGTCCCTCTACTCGATGATGCTGAGCCTGAGGGGCGCCGCCCCGGTATGGGCTACCTGAACGCCCAGGTGAACAGGTGCAGCTCGCCGTCCTCCGGGTCGGAGAAGGCGAAGCTGCGCACCTTCTTGCCCGGGTCCAGCGCGATCGGCTGCGAGGCGTACACGTGCGCCGGCACCGGCTGCAACGCCCACGAGCCCCAGAACAGCCGGTGCGGCGTGCGCGCCACGACCTCGTTGCCGAACTGCGGCTGCCCGCCGCCGAAGTCGAGGATCCAGTCGCTGAAGCCGAGCCTGCCGGTGCTGGTCGTGCCGTCGGCGTAGGTGACGGTGACCTGCGACTCGGGCCAGCCGTTCACGCCCGTGCCCAGGAAGGCGACGCTCGTGGCGCCGTCGGGCGCGGCCACCTCCAGCGCCTTGCCGCCGGTGCGCACGTTGTCCCACTCGCCGCGCCCGCGGTCGGGCCAGGTGAACGAGTAGTCCCGCCACCTCACCGTGCCGCCCGGCGTGAGCCCCGCCTCGGCCAGCGCCTGCGCCGACAGGCTGAAGCCCGGCCCGTCGATGTTGGCCTCGCCGGGAGCGGTCATGTCGCCGATGCCGACGTTGTTGTGATGCCACTCGGGGGTGCCGCGCGCCGCCACGTTGAGCCGCACCGACGCCCGCCGCTCGCCCACGACGACCGGCACGCTGACGAAGCCGCGCGGCACGTCGCCGGACACCGACACCTCCAGCGCCTGACGCTCCTGCCCGCCCGCGCCCACGGTGAGCGTGCCGCGTGACGGCGACACGGTGACGCCGTCCGGCGGCCTGGCCTCCCAGGTCAGCGTGGCGGCCGGGCCCGTCGAGCGCACCGCCAGCTCCGTCGCGAACGTGCCGCCCGGCTCGACCGGGCCGCTGCCCCGGCTGAAGCCCGCCAGGTACGGCAGCGTCCCGTCGCCGAACGACGGCGGCGCGTCCGCCGGGTCCGCGCCGAAGCTCCGGTCCGGGGACCAGCCGACGGCGAAGTCCAGCCGCCCGCCGCCGGTCGCGAACGACTCCGGCAGCCACGCCCGGTCCGTCTCCGCGCCGTTCACCCGCAGGGACCGCACGTACGAGCCCTGCCCCCAGGAGTTGACGACGATGTCGCCGCCCGGCCGGTCGATCGTGATCCGGTCGAACAGCGGCGTGCTCACCAGCAGCTCGGCCCGGCCCGGGATCGCCGGGAACAGTCCCATGGCCGACCACACGTACCAGGAGCCCATCGCGCCCAGGTCGTCGTTGCCGACCAGCCCGTCCGGGCCCGGCCCGAACAGCTCCCGCTGAACCCGGCGCACCAGCTCCTGCGTCTTGTACGGCTGCCCGGCCCACGCGTACAGCCACGGCGACGGCAGCGACACCTCGTTGCCCAGGTAGGCGCGCGCCACGGCGGGTCCGGCGTTCAGCTCGCCGAAGTACTCGTCCAGCCGGGGCACCACCTTGCCGGCGCCGCCCATCGCCGCGAACAGCCCGGCCGGGTTGTGCGGCACCAGCCAGTGGTACTGCGCCCCGTTGCCCTCCATGTACACGTCGGGCGCGGCCGGGTCGAACGGCCAGGTGAACGAGCCGTCGCCCATGCGCGGCTGGATCCACCCGCTGCCCGGGTTGTAGATGTGCTGCCACGCCTGCGAGCGGCGCATGAACTCCGCCGCCGTGTCCCGCTCGCCCAGCCGGGCGGCGAGCTGCGCGATCCCGAAGTCGGCCACGCCGTACTCCAGCGTCGCCGACGGGTCGTACGGCACGTGGCCGTCGCGCATGAACGCCGCGTTGCCGGGCCGCTCGTCGTAGGCGAGCAGCGGATGGCCGATGTCGCGCGGCCCGGTCCGCCTGGCCGCCTCGGCCATCGCCTTCAGCGCCGCCTCCGCGTCGAAGCCGCGCGCGCCGAAGGCGTACATCGTGGACACGATCGAGTGGAACGGGTCGCCGACCATGACGCCGGTGATCGCCGTCTGGTGCGACCAGCGGTCCCACACGTTGCCGACGGCCTGCGCGTTGTCGTACATCGACTGCGCGATGTCCCCGGCCACGTCCGGCGCGAGCAGCGCGAGGAGCTGCACCTCGCTGCGGTAGATGTCCCAGCCGGAGAACGTCGCGTAGTGGTGCTCGCCGGGCCGCACCTGGTGCGGCTTCTGGTCGAACCCGGTGTAGGCGCCGTCCACGTCCTCCGACACGTGCGGCTGGAGCAGCGCGTGGTAGAGGTTGCTGTAGAAGGTGCGCCGCTGCGCGTCGGTGCCGCCGGCGATCCGCACCTTGCCGAGCCGCTCGTCCCACACGCCGCGCGCCTCGCGGGCGACCTGGTCCAGGCTCTTGGCGGCGATCTCGGCGCGGAGGTTGCGCTCGGCGCCGTCGACGCTCACGTACGACAGGCCGACCCGCATCTGCACCGGCCGCGCCGGGTCGAACTGCAGGTACGCGCCCGAGCCCGGCCCGTTGACGGCCACGTCGTCCGACGTCACCACGTCGCCCCGCACCCGGGCGGGACCGGCGTTGGCGACGGCGGTGCCGCCGGGGCGCACCTCGTCGTCCTTCCACGTCCCGTACGCGGTGACCGGCTGGTCGAACGTGGCGTGGAAGTAGATCTTGTAGCGGGTGGGCGGGCCGCAGAAGCCGCCGGTCTGCACCCAGCCCTCGACGGTGTTGCCGCTGATGCGGGTCTCGCCGTCGTCGACGCCGTTGACCGAGCCGCTGGTGTTGAGCAGCACGGTGCCGGGCTTGCCGGCCGGGAAGGTGAAGCGGGCGACGCCCGCGCGCATCGAGACCGACAGCTCGGTCTTGACGCCGCTGTCGAGCGTGCTGGAGTAGAAGCCGGGCCAGGCCCGCTCGTTGGCGTGCGAGAACGTCTGCACGTAGTCCTCGCCGTGCGTGGCGGGCGAGCGGCCGACCGCCCCGGAGAACGGGGTCACCGGGAAGTCCTGCGCGCCCGTGCAGCCGGGGCCGGAGATGTGCGTCATCGAGAAGCCGCGCAGGCGGTTGTCCTCCCAGCGGTAGCCGCCGCCGGCGTCCTCCACCGTGTCGGGGCTCCACTGCATCATGCCGAACGGCAGGACGGCGCCGGGGAAGGTCATGCCCCCGCCGCCGCCGTGGTCGAAGTCGGGCGCCGCCTCCTTCGTCCCGTGGAAGACGTTGACCAGGGAAACCGGATCGCGCTCCACCGTCACGTCCTGGGGAGCGCCATAGGGAAAGGTCGTCGCCGCGACCAGCGCGGTGACGACGGGTAAGGACCAGAGAGCCACGACAGTCCTCCAGATAAGGGGATCGCCGTATCGAACCCCGGGGCGAACGGGCCGGTCAACGGCCGGAAACCACGGCCACAACAGGTCACGGGCGCCGCCGTGGACAGGGGTTGGCAGGCGGCTCCCGCGTTGCGAGATTCGCCGTGACCCCGTCCCCGAACCGTCCCCCGTGACGAGCATGTGAGGGATGTCAGCGATGACCGTCGTGTCCACGATCGAGACCTCCGAAGCCCCCGTCGCCGGACCCGCCCCCGACCCGCGCGCCCCCGCCGTCCGGCTGGCGGGCCTGCTCGACCCCGGCTCCATGACCGCGCCGCACGACGAGGACGCCACCGGCGTGACCGCCGTGCGCGGCCTGGTCGAGGGCGCGCCGGTCGTCGCCTACTGCACCGACGCCCGGCTGATGGGCGGCGCGCTCGGCGCGGCCGGCGCCGCCCGGATCGTCGAGGCCGTCGAGGACGGCGTGCGGTCCGGCTGCCCGGTGATCGGGCTGTGGCACTCCGGCGGCGCCCGGCTCGCCGACGGCGTGGAGTCCATGGACGGAGTGGGCCGCATGTTCGCCGCCATGACCAGGGCGTCCGGCGTCGTCCCGCAGATCTCCGTCATCCTCGGCCCGGCCGCCGGCGCCGCCGCGTACGGGCCCGCGCTCACCGACGTGGTCGTCATGGCCGACGCCGGGCGGGTGTTCGTGACCGGCCCGGAGATCGTCCGCAGCGTCACCGGCGAGCGCATCGACATGGCCGGGCTCGGCGGGCCCGAGGCGCACGGCAGGAAGTCCGGCGTCGCGCACGTTCTGGCCGCCGACGAGGCCGACGCCTGCGCCAGGGCCCGCCGCCTCACCGGCCTGCTCGGCCGCCCCGGCACGTGCGCCGCCGCCGGCGCCGGGCCGGTGGCCGACCCGCGCGCCCTGCTGCCGGCCTCGCCGCGCCGCGCCTACGACGTGCGGCCCCTGGTGCGGGCCGTGCTCGACGACGGGCTGATGGAGGAGCTGCAGCCGCGCTGGGCCGCCAACGTCCTCGTCGCGCTCGGGCGGCTCGGCGGCGCCACCGTCGGCGTGCTGGCCAACAACCCGATCCACAAGGGCGGCTGCCTCGACTCGCTCTCCGCCGAGAAGGCCGCCCGCTTCGTCCGCATGTGCGACTCGTTCGGCATCCCGCTCGTCGTGCTCGTCGACGTCCCCGGCTACCTGCCCGGCGTCGGCCAGGAGTGGGGCGGGGTCGTCCGGCGCGGGGCCAAGCTGCTGCACGCCTTCGCCGAGTCGGTCGTGCCCCGCGTGACGCTCATCACCCGCAAGGCGTACGGCGGCGCCTACATCGCGATGAACTCCCGCTCGCTCGGCGCCACCACCACGTTCGCCTGGCCCGGCGCCGAGGTCGCGGTCATGGGCGCCGAGTCGGCGATCGGCGTCCTGCACCGCAAGGCCCTGGCCGCCGCCCCCGAGGAGGAGCGCGAGGAGCTGCGCGCCCGCCTCGCCGAGGAGCACCGCCGCACCGCCGGCGGCGTCGGCCGGGCCGTGGACCTCGGCGTCGTCGACGAGGTCATCGCCCCCGAGACCACCCGCGCCCGGCTCGCCGACGCGATCGCCCGCGCCCCCCGCGCCCGGGGCCGCCACACGAACATCCCCCTGTGAGTCAGAGCTGCTGGGCCGACAGGGTCTCCGGCAGGTCGGCGCGGCGGGTCACGCTCAGCTTGCGGTAGACGCGCGTCAGGTGCTGCTCCACCGTGCTCACCGTGATGAACAGCTTGGCGGAGATCTCCCGGTTGGAGTAGCCGTCGGCCGCCAGCGACGCCACCCGCCGCTCGGCGTCGCTCAGCACCGGCCGCGCGCCGGCCTCGCCCGCCTCCCACGCCCCGTCTGGCAGCGCCCGGCTCAGCGCGCCGGCCTGGCACTCGTGCGCCAGCACGCGGGCCCGGCGGCCCATCACCGCCGCCCGCCGGAACTCGCCGACCGCGTGGTACGCCTCGGCCAGCCCCGTCATCGACCTGGCCAGCTCGTACGTGTCGCCGCCGTCGCGCAGCAGCTCCGCCGACTGACGCAGCAGCATCACGCGGTGGCGCTTCTCGGCGGTCGCGGCCAGCACCCGCAGCGCCATCCCCTGCACCCGCCGCGACCCGGCGGCCCGCGCCAGCTGCTCCTCCACGAGCAGCCGCGCCTCGTCCGTCTCGCCGAGGGCGATCAGCGCCTGCGCCGCGTCCAGCCGCCAGGCGATGAACTCGGCGCTGTCGAGCTGCCACTCGCCCATCAGCTCGCCGCACAGCCGCAGGTCGCGCAGCGCCTGCCGCGCCTGCCCGGCAGCCAGGTGGAAGCGGCCCTTGCCGTACAGGTAGTGCAGCCCGAACCGGGTCTCCAGCATCGCCTCCGGCACCGGCCTGGTGACCGGCGGCAGGCACTCCTCGTACCGGCCCATCGCCGCGCCCGCCAGCAGCAGGCTGCCCAGTGGCCCGCCGACGGCGACGCCCCAGCTGTCCGGCGGGATGAGCTCCAGCGCCAGCCGCGCGTCCGCCGCCGCCGCGGCCGGGTCGCCGCGGCGCAGGCCGATCTCGGCGCGGATCGCCGACAGCCGCGCCTGCCGGCCCGGCGCGCGGCGCGAGGCCGCCTCCGCGACGAACGAGTCGCACCAGGGCGCGGCCAGGTCGGCGCGGCCCGTGTACGTCAGCGCCAGCAGCGCGCTCTCCACCGTGTCCAGCGTCATCTCGTCCAGCCGGGAGCCGCGCAGGATGCGCTCGGCCGTCGTCGCCGTCTCCGGCAGCGGCCCCTGCGTCAGCGCCCGCACCAGCGCGCCCACCGCCTCGGTGCGGCGGTCCGCGCTCAGCGAGTACGCGGCGCCGCCCGCCTGCTCGTCGCTCAGCTCCGGCAGGTCGGCCAGGAACGGCGGGCAGCTGCTGCGGAACCAGGCGTGCGCCGCAGCCACCTCCGCCACCGCCTCCCGGTCCAGCTCGTCCAGCTCGTCCAGCTTCCGCAGGTGGCCGAGCACGCTCCTGGCGTCGGCCGCGTGACCGTGCCACAGCAGCGCCTTGGCCAGGGTCACCGCGTCGCCGCCGCTCAGGTGCCCCCGGCGCAGCGCCTCGGTCAGCTCGCCGAGCTGCCCGGCGGGGGTGCCGGGGTCGATCCGCCAGCGGGCGCGCACCAGCGTGGTCGCGATGCCCGCCCGCCGCCGCTCGTCCGGGCAGGACCGCAGCGCCAGCTTCAGGTACTCGATCGCGGACTCCACGCCGTCGTCGCGCAGCGCCTGCGCCGCCGCCTCCTCCAGGATCGGCAGCGCCCACAGCCGGCTCGCGTCACCGGCGCGCAGCAGGTGACCGGCCACCACGGGGGCGGGCGCGCCGTCGTGGTAGGTCAGCTCGGCCGCCCGCAGGTGCAGGCCGACGCGCTCGCCGTCGTCCAGCCCGGCCAGCACGGCGGACCTGGCCGCCTCGTCGCGGAACCGGCCGCCGTCCAGCAGCCCCGCCCGGGTCAGGGCCAGGACCTCCTTGGCGGTGGCCGCCTCGTTCGCGCCGAGCAGCCGGGCGACCGGCCCCGCCTCGCCGAGCACGGCCAGCGCCCGCGCCACCCCCGGCGCGGCCTCACCCGCCCGGTGCAGGCAGGCGAGCACGGCCTCGGCGTAACGCTCGCCCCGGCCGTCGCCGATCCGGTGGTCCTCCAGCAGCGCGTCCACCAGCAGCCGGTTGCCGCCCGTCAGCTCGTGCCAGCGGGCCGCCTGCCCCGCTCCGGCCTCCCCGGCCGCCAGCCGCGTCACCTCCGCCGCGGACAGGTGGGCCAGCCGGACCGCGCGGCAGTGCGGCTGCCGCAGCATCTCCGCGTGCAGGCCGCCGAGCGCGTGCGGGTCCCGTACGGTGACCGCCAGCATGACCGGCGCGTACGCGATCCGCCGCGCCAGATGCGACAGGCACAGCTGCGAGGCGCGGTCGGCGTGCTGCAGGTCGTCCACGACGACGAGCAGCGGATGCCGCTCCGCCAGCTCCAGCAGCACCGTGCAGAGCGCGTCCACGATCAGCACGTCCACGTCGTCTCCCGGCCCGGCCGCGCCGCGCGCCCCCTCCCGCAGCAGGCTCGCCACGGTGGCGCGGTTGTCCTCCGACATCCGCGCGCCCAGCAGGAGCTGCGACAGCACGCCGAACGGCAGCGCGCTCTCGGCGGGCGAGCCGGTCGCCGTCAGCGGGACGGCGCCGTGGTCGCCGGCGTGCTCGGCCAGGCCGTACAGCAGCGCGCTCTTGCCGGTGGCGATCGCGCCGGTCACCATCGCGACGCGGCCCCGGCCGGCGGCGGCCTCGTCCAGGAGTTCCCGGAGCGTGGCCATCTCCTGGCGCTCGACGTCCTCGGCCATGGCGGCCCTCCTTGCTCAGCACTCGGTCGGTCGGGTCAGTAGGGGAGCCGGCGCCCCGACGGGGTGCGCAGGTCGAGGCCGGCCTCGGGGCCGGGGCGGCGGTGCGGGCGCGGCTTCCTGGGGACGACGCGGGCCATCGCCGGCCTCACCCCGCGGCCGCGAGCGGAAGCTGCTCCACCTGACGCTGCTCCCTCGGCCGCTGCTCCCTCGCGCTCGGCTCCAGGGGGCGCGGCTCCAGGGGGTGAGGGTTCAGGGGGTGGGCGGGGCGGTGGTGGGCGCGGCCGGCGAGGCGGGCGCTCGCCGCGCGCACGGCGGAGAACGCCGCCGCCGTCACGTCGGCCCCGGCGCCCACCCCCCACGCGACCTCGCCCGTGCCCTCACTCTCGGCGCCGGCGCCGCACTCGGCGTAGACGACGGCGTCGTGCGGGGCGCGGCGGACCAGGGGCCGCCGGCCGATCGCGCCGTGACGCGACAGCGGGGGAGCGGCCCGGTGCACGGCCCGCACGTCGATGCCCCACGGCGCGAGCGACTGGCGCAGGCCGCGCGGCACCGCGCCGTCGACCCAGAGCGTCGCCGTGACCGGCGCGAACAGCTCCGCCGGCGCGCCGTCGTCGGCGTACGCGTCGCGGAACAGCTCGCCGATCCGGCCGGGCGACAGCTCGCCGCCCTCGGCGTCGGCCCGCGCCTGCACGCGCGCCGACAGGTCGGCCTGCAGGCCGCGCGGCAGGGCGAGCCCGTGCCAGGCGCTCATCACGTACGCGACGCCGCCCTTGCCGGACTGGCTGTTGACCCGCACCACCGCCTCGTACGTGCGGCCGACGTCCCGGGGGTCGACGGGCAGGTACGGGGTGCGCCACGGCAGCGCGGCGGCCGGGGCGCCGGTCGTGACGGCGCGGCGCTCCAGCTCGTCGAACCCCTTCTTGATGGCGTCCTGGTGCGACCCGGAGAAGGCCGTGTAGACCAGGTCGCCCGCGTAGGGGTGGCGCGGGTGCACCGGCATCTGGTTGCACTCCTCGGCCGTGCGCCGCACGTCGTCGATGTCGGACAGGTCGACGCCCGGGTCGACGCCGTGGGTGAACAGGTTCATGCAGAGCGTCACCAGGCAGACGTTGCCGGCGCGCTCGCCGTTGCCGAACAGGCACCCCTCGACGCGCTCGGCCCCGGCCAGCAGCGCCAGCTCGGCGGCGGCGACCCCGGTGCCGCGGTCGTTGTGCGGGTGGACGGACAGGCACACGTGCTCGCGCCGCGACAGGTTGCGGCCCAGCCACTCGATCTGATCGGCGAACACGTTCGGCAGCGACCGCTCGACCGTGGTCGGGAAGTTGAGGATGATGCCCCGGCCCGCCTCCGGCTGCCAGGCGTCCATGACCGCCTCGCACACCTCCAGGGCGAAGTCCGGCTCGGTCTCGTTGAAGAGCTCGGGGGAGTACTGGTAGCCCAGGTCGCAGCCGGGCAGGGCGCGCCCGGCCTGGTCCATCAGCACGTGCGTGGCGCGTACCGCGAGGTCGCGGCAGCCGGCCCGGCCGACGCCGAGCACCAGGTCGCGGAAGAGCGGCGAGGTGGCGTTGTAGATGTGCACCGTGGCGCGCGGCGCGCCCTTGAGGCTGTCCACGGTGGCGCGGATGAGCTCCTCGCGGGCCTGGGTCAGCACGGTGATGCGCACGTCGTCGGGGATGTGGTCGCGCTCGATGAGCAGCCGGACGAAGTCGTGGTCGTCCTGGCTGGCGACGGGGAAGCCGACCTCGATCTCCTTGAACCCGATCCGCACCAGCAGGTCGAACATCCGGAGCTTGCGCTCGGGCGACATCGGGCGGGCCAGCGACTGGTTGCCGTCGCGCAGGTCGGTGGAGAGCCAGCGGGGGGCGGAGTGGATGCGACTGCCCGGCCAGGTGCGGTCGGGCAGATCGAGGGGCGTGAGACCGGTGTAACGTCCGGCACCCTGCATGGCGGAATTCCTTTCGTGGGTGACCCTCGTTTTCCTCGGAACAGGGGTTGGAATTCACCGGAGTCGTTTCTAAGGTGAGGTCCGGCCCCCGCGGTTCGGCTTTCCCGGCGTTATGGCCGGACGTTATAAGGGGGCTCGCGGGCCGGGCAAGACGGGGCATCAGGAGTTCTCCGGTAATAGCCCCGGGTACCACCCCCCGTATCGAAAGGCGCAGTCCCGGCTACAACCTTCGGATCGCCCCTATGTCAGGCCCGGCGCGGGCCGCTCACAATGCGGACATGGCAGCCTTGTCCGCGCGTGCCCTCGGTCTCTGCGTCGCAGAGGCCCGACCTCTGGTGCTGGCCGTCTCGGCCCTGCGCTACCTCACCGGCGTCGCGCTCGCGCTGCCGGCCGCGACCGCCGCCGCCTCCTTCCCGCAGGTCGCCCAGGGTGCCGCCGCCTGGGTGCTGTCGATCTTCGCGATCTACCTCTTCAACGGGGTGACGGACGTCGCGGAGGACCAGATCAACGGTTCGGGCCGGCCGATCGCCCGGGGCGACCTGGACGCCCGGCTGGCCGCCGTGGTGGCGGCCGGGGCCGGGTGTCTCTCGCTGGTGGCGACGGCGGGCCTGCCCGGGCAGATGCCGTGGATCATCGCCGGCAACCTGGTGCTGGGCTACCTGTACTCGGGCCCGCCGCTGCCGCTGAAGGACACCTCGGGCGGCACGGTCGCGGTGCTGTGCCTGTCGGGGCTGCTGTCGTACCTGGCGGGTTTCACGGTGGCGACGGCGGGCGGCGGCGTGGCCGCGCCGACGGCGCTGGTGCTGTTCGCCGGGGTGGCGATCGGCTGGATGGTGTTCGTCGGCGTGCCGGCCAAGGACCTGTCGGACATCGAGGGCGACACGGCGGCCGGCCGGCGCACGCTCGGCGTGCTCATCGGGGAGCGGATGTCGCGGCAGGTCATGGTGGGCGCCGCGGTGGTGCTGCTGGTGGCCTTCGCCCTGGCGGTGGCGCTGGCGCGGGCGCCGCTCGGCGGCGTCGTGGCGGCGCTGGCGGCGGGCGTGGTGGCGGTGGCGGCGGCCGGGCTGCCGGCCGCGCGGGGCCCGGAAGCGGGCGCCGGCGGCGGGGACGGCGGGCGGCGGCGGGCGCGCCGCCCGTATGGAGCGTTCATGGGAACGCAACATCTTCTTCACCTGACCGCGTTTTTGTCATGGATCTGACCCAAATGTTGCATGTGTCTCCTGGTCGCGCGATAGTTTGGAGAACGCTCAACGCGCGGCGGCGGAGGGGGGACATTGGAGGCGGCACACGGGGCCACGGGGGACCCGGCGGAATTAGTCGAATCGTGTCGTGATTTAATCCTCAACGAATTCGAATCAGCCCTTCAGACCGCCGGTAACGTCGTCTTCGCAGATCAGAGCGCGCGCGAGCTCGCGCTCTCCACCGCCCGTCAGGTGCTCGACGACGTGGCGGCCACGCTCCGTGCCGGAAAGGTGCAGGTGGGCGAGCTCTATCAATTTCACGCGCGCGAGGTGGGAAACGCGCGGGCCGCGGGCGGCGTCCATCCCAAAGCCTCACTTGAGGCGGGCTCACTTTTCTTCCGTTCGGCGCTGCGGCATTTGACCCGGGGGCTGGCGGACGCGTACGACTCGCCCGCCGACCTGATCACGCTGGCCGTCAGCGGCATGGAGGAGAGCCTGTCCCGGCGCGTGCGCGAGTCGGCCGACAGCTACCACAGCTTCCTGCTCAACCAGGTCCACGAGGCCCAGGACGACGAGCGCCGCCGCATCGCCCGCGAGCTGCACGACCGCATCGGCCACGGCGTCAGCGTCGCCCACCAGCAGCTCGCGCTGTCGGAGGTGTACCGGCCGGTGGACGCCGCCCGCGCCGCCGCCAAGATCAGCCTCGCCCAGCAGGCCGTCCAGGAGACGATGGAGAACCTGCGCCAGATCACCTCCGAGCTGCACCCGCAGGTCCCGGTCAAGAGCCTGGAGAAGGCGCTGCTCGGCTTCATCGAGACCGTCGAGGACGACGTGGTCTCCGTCGGGCTCGACGTGAGCGGCGACGAGTCGTGGGCCCCGCCGCGCGTCCTCGACGAGGCGTTCCTCATCGTCCGCGAGGCCGTGCGCAACGCGCTCGGCCACGGCCGCCCCAAGCTCGTCGTGGTCCGGGTGAACATCGCCCCGCACGAGCTGTCGGCCTCCGTCCAGGACAACGGCCACGGCTTCGACCCCGCCCGGGCCCGCGAGCACGACGGCGTCGGCCTCACCTCCATGCGCGAGCGCGCCGAACTGCTCGGCGGCCGGGTGCTCATCTCCAGCGAGCCGGGCCGGGGCTGCCTGGTCCAGCTCTTCGTCCCACTCAAGAGGCGGCCCGGTGGACAGCGTGACGCCTGACGCCCGGATCTCCGTGGTCCTGGTCGACGATCACGCCCTGTTCCGGGAGGGCCTGCGGGAGATCCTGGAGTCGGTCGGCGACATCAGCGTGGCCGGGGAGGCCGGCGACTCCGCCACCGCCGTGCGCGTGGTCGCCGAGACGCTGCCCGACGTGGTGCTGCTCGACGTGGAGATCCCCGGCGACGAGGTGACCGAGACCGTCGGCCGCATCCGCGCGCTCTCGCCGGAGACCGGCATCATCATCCTCAGCATGTACGACGGCCCGCACCTGCTCACCCGGCTGCTGGCCGCCGGCATCCGCGGCTACCTGCTCAAGAGCGTGCACCGGCACGAGCTGATCTCGGCCGTGCGCAGCGTCCACGAGGAGCCGTCACGGCTCGTGCTGGCCGTCTCCCGCAGCAGCCTGGCCCGCGTGGAGGCGCCCTCGACCGGCGTGCTGTCGGACAAGGAGCTGGAGGTGCTGCAGCTGGCCGCGCAGGCGCTCAGCAACAACCAGATCGCCCGCCGGCTCGGCCTGGCCGAGGCGACGGTCAAGCGCCACATGCGCAACATCTTCGTCAAGCTGAACGCCGCCTCCCGCATCGACGCCGTCAACAAGGCCCTGGCCGCCTCGCTCATCCCGCCTCAGAGCAGGGGCGGCGACGACTGACCCGACGGGCAGGCCGGGAAGAGCTCCGCCAGCGCGTCGCGGGTCGCCGGCGGCACCTCGACCGACGAGGCCGCCAGGTTCATCTCCAGATGCACCGGGTCGCGCGTGCTCGGGACCGGCACCACGTAGTCGCCCTGCGCCAGCAGCCAGCTCAGCGCGAGCCGGCCGGCCCCCACGTCGAGCCGGGCGGCCATCGCCTCCAGCGACTTCAGCTGCGGCGCGCACGCCTCGCGCTGCTCGGCGTCGAAGCGCGGATCGGCGTGCCGCCAGTCGCCCGGCCCGAGCGCCGGGCGTGACCCCATCCGGCCGGTGAGGAACCCGCGGCCCAGCGGCCGGGCGGCGACCACGGCGATGCCGAGCTCCCGCACGGTGTCGAGCAGCCCCTGCGACGGCCGCCGCCCCCACAGCGAGAACTCCACGGCGACCGCGCTGATCGGGTGCACCGCGTGCGCCCGCCGCACCTGCTGCGGGGTGCCGCCGGTCAGCCCCACATGGGCGATCTTCCCGGCCGCCACCAGCTCCGACAGCCGCTGCACGCCCGCCTCCACGGGCACGCGCTCGTCCTGGCAGTCGAGGTAGAACAGGCCGATGCGGCCGGTGCGCAGCCGCCTGAGCGAGGCGTCGCAGTCACGCTCCAGGGAGCCGGGCCGCCCGTCGGACTCCACGGTCCCGCGCGGGCCGTGACGGCGCACCCCGCCGCGCGTGGCCACCACCACGCCGTCGCCCCGGCGCGCGACCGCCTTGCCGATCATGCTCTCCACGTGGCCCGCGGCGTAGAAGCCCGCCGTGTCGAGAAAGGTCACGCCGGCGTCGAGCGCCGCCCGGAGCAGCCGGTCGGCGTCGGTGTCGCCGACGGGCCCGTAGGCGCCGGACAGGGCGAGCGAGCCGAGCCCGACGCCGGAGATAACCGGCCCCGACGGGCCGAGCCTCGTGTACCGCACGAATCCCCTTACATTCCGTCGCTTTCCACGCGTGCGCCTTCCTATCAAAAAGGGCTTCAAATCGCGTGGCAACCCCGTACTTCACAAAGTGTGGGATTGGTCAGTCAACCCCCGATGTGCCCCTGCGCATGATAGGGGACCTCCCGGCTTCCCGGCCACGCCGGAACCCCTGTCCCTACCCCAGAAAATCCGGCGGCACCCATAAAGATGATTGGCCTTCCTTTCGGCCGCCCTGGACGGCGGCTAATGTGCCGGTTATACGGGGTGCGAGGAGGATTAGGTGATCGAGGAGATCCTGCCGGTGACGGTCAAGTCTTTCGACACCTTCACCGACCCGGCCGGCGTCATCCTCTTCCCGGAGGAGGCCGCGCTGGTGCGCCGCGTGGCCGTCAAGCGCCGGGCCGAGTTCACCACCGCCCGCGACTGCGCCCACCGGGCCATGCGGCGGCTCGGCCTCGACCCCGTCCCGATCCTCAGCGGCTCCTACGGCGAGCCGCTCTGGCCGCCCGGCGTCATCGGCAGCATCACCCACTGCGCCGGCTACCGGGCCGCCGCCGTCAGCGCCGAGCCCGGCGCCGTCGGCATCGACGCCGAGCCCGACGCGCCGCTGCCGCCCGGGGTGCTGGAGGTCGTCTCCGTCCCCGGCGAGCGCGACATGCTGCGCCGCCTGGCCGAACGCCACCCGCGCACGAGCTGGGACCGGCTGCTGTTCAGCGCCAAGGAGTCCGTCTACAAGGCGTGGTTCCCGCTGGCCGGGCGCTGGCTCGACTTCCAGGACGCCGTGGTCAGCGTCGACCCGCTGCGCGGCACGTTCCGGGCCGAGCTGCTGGTGCCGGGGCCGCGCTGGATGGGCCGCCCGCTCACCGGGTTCAGCGGCAGGTGGCGCACCGGCGGCGGGCTCATCGTCACCGCCGTCGCCGCGATCGCCGCCGCGCACACCGTCCCGCCAGCCGTCCCGCCCGCCCGCGGTCACGAGAGCACGCTGCGATGAGGTTCGGCGTCGTGCTCATCGCCGAGGACTGCTCCAGGAACGCCTGGGTGACCCGGTGCCGCCGCGCCGAGGCGCTCGGCTACGACGTGATCGCCGTGCCCGACCACCTGAACCTGCTCGCGCCGTTCCCCACCGCGCTGCTCGCCGCCGAGGCCACCGAACGGCCGCTCATCGGCACGTACGTGCTCAACGCCTCCTTCCACCGGCCCGCCCTGCTCGCCCGCGACGTCGTCACGCTCGACCGGCTCATGGACGGGCGGCTGGAGCTCGGGCTCGGCACCGGCTACATGCGCGCCGAGTTCGAGGCGGCCGGGCTGCCGTTCGGCGCGGGCGCCCGTGCGCGCACGCTGGAAAGGCTCGTCGCCGAGCTCGACCGGCTGCTGGACCGCAAGCGCCCGCCCCTCATGATCGGCGGGCACGGCGACCGGGTGCTCGCCCTGGCCGCCCGCACCGCCGAGATCGTCAGCTTCACCGGCGCCCCCTACCGGCCCGAGTACGGCAGGACCGCGCTCGTCGACGCCGCCACGCTGCTGGAGCGGGTCGCGCACGTGCGCGCCGAGTCGGCCGGGCGGGCCGCGCCGCCGGAGCTCAACGTGCTGTCCAAGGCCACCGTGCTGACCCGCGACCGCCGCGCCGGGCTGGAGGGCCTGCGCCGCTACGCCCCCGACCTCACCACCGCCCAGCTCCTGGACGTGCCGACGCTGTTCGCCGGCACCCCGGCCCAGATCGCCGAGCAGGTCAGGCGCGACCGGGAACGGTTCGGCTTCACCTACGTCACCGTGATGGACTCCGCGATGGAGGACTTCGGCGAGGTCATCGCGCACCTCCGCTGACCGGCTCGCTCGCCAGCCCGTGCAGGCAGGCGTTCAGGCTGCGCGCCTGCACGTTCAGGTAGTAGCTGTGCCGCAGCAGCGCGTCGAGCTGGTGCAGCGCGAGCCAGCGGAAGGACGGGTGGCCGGGCAGCGGGTCCTCGTCCGTCTCCACCACCAGATAGCGGTTGCGCGCGTGGAAGAAGCGCCCGCCCTCCTCCGACAGGACGGTGTCGTAGCGCACCCGCTCCGGCGGCGCCGCGAGCACGTGCGCCAGCAGCGGCGGCCGGGCCGACGCCGGCAGGTGGTCGTAGTTGCCCGGCGTGCACTGCACGGTCGGGGCCAGCTCCACCACGTCGGTGTAGCCGGGCTCGACGCGGGCGTGCACCAGCGCGTGCAGCACCCCGCCGATCGGCCGGACGAGGAAGGCGACCAGCCCGGTGCCCACCGGCTCGATCATCGGCTGCGTCCACCGGTCGACCTCCCGGCCGCGCGCCTCCACGCGCACGCCGATCACGTCGAAGAACCTGCCGCTCTCGTGCGTGATGCGGCCCGCGTCCCGGTGCCAGCGGCGCAGCCGGTTCAGCGGCAGCGGGCTGGCCTGCACGTCCACCGTCGAACGGATGCCGCTCAGCCAGCTCAGCACCTCCTGCACGTCGTGCCGGGCGCCCGCCAGCGGGTCGCGCGAGCGGGCCAGCAGGCCGCCGAACCCGTCACCGCCGAACCCGCCGCCGCCCGGCTCGTCCAGCGCCGGCAGGCACGCCAGCACCGTCCGCGCGTCCATGTTGACCAGGTCCGGCACCGACAGCAGGTCGCGCACCAGCCGCAGTGGCAGCCACCGGAACCCCTCGGCCGCCGCCACCTCCTCGCCGACCTCCACGACCATGTTCCGGTTGCGCTTGCGGTAGAACCACGCGCCCTGCTCCGACTGGCGCACGTCGGCCAGCACCCGGCCGCGCCGCTCCCGGAAGAAGTCCAGGTACGGCACCGCCCGCCCCCGGTGCACGCCCGTGTAGTTGCTCCTGGTCGCCTGCACGGTGGGGGAGAGCTGCGGCCCGTCGACGTTGCCCGGCTCGTTCTTGGCCTGCATCAGCAGGTGCGGCACGCCGCCCGGCCGCTTGAGCAGGATGCCGAGGATGCCCGCTTCGGGCTGGTTGATGATGGGCTGCGTCCAGGCCGGCACCGCCCACCCGGGGCGGCGCACGTCCAGCCCCTCGACGGTGAAGAACCGGCCGCTGCGGTGGTGGATGTTGCCCGTCGCCGGGTCCTCGTGCCAGCCGGCCAGCTCCTCCAGGGGGAGCCGGGTCACGCTCATCGACGTGTGCCCGGCCATCTCGCGCAACCACTCGTGTACGTCGCTGATGGCAGGCTCCTCACAACGGTTTTCCCACCGCCGACGCTGCCACCGGCCACGCGAGCCGCTCAACCCCTGCCTTGCGCCCCCACCCCTGTCCCGCGCGAGGTCAGAGGATAGGGGTTCTGCACTGGGCCGCCGCATTCCTACCCTTCTAGGGTGGACGCCATGACCGATCACCGGGAAGTGCGGGCCAGTGACCACGACCGCGAGAGAGTCGCCGAGATGCTGCGCGTGGCCGTCAGCGAGGGACGCATCAGCCTGGAAGAACTGAACGACCGCGTCGACCGCACCTACTCCGCCCGCACGCTGGGCGAGCTGGACGACGTCGTGGCCGACCTGCCGCACCCCGGCCCGCCGTCCGCGGCGGTCGCGGCGACCGCGGCGCTGCCCGCACCCGTGGGCGGCGCGTTACAGCTGCACACGACCAGCGGCAAGCTCGCCCAGGTGGGCCGCTGGAGCGTGCCCGCCTACCTGAGCGCCAAGGCGGGCCGGTGGGGCAAGGTGCGCGTCGACTTCACCCGGGCCGACTGCCCGCACCGGGAGGTGCGGCTCGACATCGAGATCACCTCCTGGTTCGGCGACATCACCGTGGTGGTGCCGCGCGGCTGGATCGTCCGGGACGAGGAGGTCGTCCGCCGGTGGATGGGCGCCGTCTACAACCGCCCGCCCGTGCCGCTCGCGCCCGACGGCGTGACCGTGCGGCTCACCGGATACGTGCAGACCGGCGACGTCTGGGTGCGCTATCGCCGGGACACCGACTAAGGAGGAGCGCATGGCGTGCCGGATCTGCTCGGGCCGTCTCCACCCTTTCGCCGACTTCGGCCGCCAGCCGGTCTCCGACGCCTTCGTCCTCCCCGCCGACCCCGGGGAGGAGTTCTTCTTCGACCTGGCCGTCGGCGTGTGCGAGAGCTGCGCCATGGTGCAGCTCCTGCACGAGGTGCCGCGCGAGCGGATGTTCCATGACGGCTACCCGTACCTGTCGTCCGGCTCCGCCGTGATGCGCGAGCACTTCCGCGCCCTGGCCGGGCGGCTGCTCGCCACCGAGCTGACCGGGCCCGACCCGTTCGTCGTCGAGCTGGGCTGCAACGACGGCACCATGCTGGCCACGATCGCCGCCGCCGGCGTCAGGCACCTCGGCGTCGAGCCGTCCGGCGGCGTCGCCGACCTGGCCGCCGCCCGCGGCGTGCGGGTGCGCAAGGACTTCTTCGAGGCCGCCACCGCCGCGAGCATCCGCGCCTTCGACGGGCCCGCGGACGTCGTCTACGCCGCCAACACCCTGTGCCACATCCCCTACCTCGACTCGATCATGAAGGGAGTCGCCACGCTGCTGCGGCCCGGCGGCGTGTTCGTCTTCGAGGACCCGTACCTCGGCGACGTCGTCGAGCGCGCCTCCTTCGACCAGATCTACGACGAGCACTTCTACCTCTTCTCCGCCACCTCCGTGCGCGCGATGGCCCGCCGCCACGGCTTCGAGCTCGTCGACGTCGAACGGCTGCCCGTGCACGGCGGCGAGGTCCGCTACACGCTCGCCCGCGAGGGCGCCAGGACCCCCACGGCCGCCGTGGCCGAGCTGCTGGCCGCCGAGGAGGCCGCCGAGCTGGCCGCCCCCGCGACGCTCTCCGCCTTCGCCGGCCGCGTCGCCGGCATCCGCGACGGCCTCGTGGACCTGCTCACCGGCCTGCGCGCGCGGGGTGCCACCGTGTACGGCTACGGCGCCACCGCCAAGAGCGCCACCGTGCTCAACTACTGCGGCATCGGCCCCGGCCTCGTCCCGCTGATCTGCGACACCACCCCGGCCAAGCAGGGCAGGCTCACGCCCGGCTCGCACATCCCCGTCCTCGGCCCGGAGGCGTTCGCCGACCCGTACCCCGACTACGCGCTGCTGTTCGCCTGGAACCACGCCGAGGAGATCATGGCCAAGGAGACGGCGTTCCGCGACGCGGGCGGCTCCTGGATCCTGTACGTGCCGGACGTCCACCTCGTCAGGGGATGACCCGTGCGCCACCGTGAGCTCGCCGTGACCGGCGCCTTCGCCTTCGAGCCCGACGTCTACCCCGACCGGCGCGGCAGCTTCGCCTCCCCCTACCAGGAGAGCGCGTTCGCCGCCGCGGTGGGCCGCCCGCTGTTCACCGTCGCCCAGGCCAGCCGCAACGTCTCCCGGCGCGGCGTCGTGCGCGGCGTGCACTACACCTTGGTCCCGCCCGGCACCGCCAAGTACGTCTTCTGCGCCGGCGGCCGGGCCCTGGACATGGTCGTCGACCTGCGCGACGGCTCGCCCACGTTCGGCCGCTGGGACGCGGTCGAGCTCACCGCGGGCAACGGCCGGGCCGTCTACCTGCCGCCGGGCGCCGGGCACGCGTTCGCCGCGCTGGAGGACGACACCGTCATGTGCTACCTGCTGTCGTCGGAGTACCGCGCGGCCGACGACCTCACGCTGTCGGTGCTGGACGAGGACCTGGCGCTGCCGCTGCCGGCGGGGGAGACGCCGCTGCTGTCGGAGCGCGACGCCGCCGCCCCCACCCTGGCCGAGGCGGCGGCGCTCGGGCTGCTGCCCCGCTACGCGCCCGCTACAGCACCTTCAGCAGCGCCGCGATGACCCGGTCCTGCAGCTCCACCGGCAGCGACGGGTACATCGGCAGCGAGAAGATCTCCCCGGCCAGCGCCTCGGTCACCGGCAGGCTGCCCGCCCCGTGACCCAGATGCGCGAACCCCGACATCGTGTGGACCGGCCACGGGTAGCTGACGTTGAGCTGGATGCCGAAGCCGCGCAGCGCCTCCAGGATCTCGTCCCGGCGCGGGTGGCGCACCACGTACAGGTAGTAGGCGTGCTCGTTGCCCGGCGCCGTCTCCGGCAGCACCAGCCCGGTGCCGGCCAGGGCCTCGGCGTAGCGGGCGGCGACCGCCCGGCGGCCGTCCACGTAGCGGTCGAGCCGGCGCAGCTTGCGGCGCAGGATCTCCGCCTGCACCTCGTCCAGCCGCGCGTTGTGGCCGGGCGTGCTCACCACGTAGTACGTCTTCTCCATCCCGTAGTAGCGCAGCCGCCGCAGCGCCCGCTCCACCTCCGGGTCGGAGGTGATCGTCGCCCCGCCGTCGCCGTAGGCCCCCAGCACCTTCGTCGGGTAGAACGAGAACGCCGCCGCGTGCCCCATCGAGCCGGCGACCCGGCCGTGGTGGCGGGCGCCGTGCGCCTGCGCGCAGTCCTCCAGGATCACCAGGTCGTGCTCGGCGGCCAGCCGCTCCAGCGGCTCCATCTCCACGCACTGCCCGTACAGGTGGACCGGCAGCAGGCAGCGGGTGCGCGGCGTGATCGCCGCCGCCACGCGCTCCACGTCCATCAGGTACGTGCCGGGGCGCACGTCGACGAAGACCGGGACGGCGCCCACGGCGTCGATGGCCACCACGGTCGGCGCCGCCGTGTTGGACACCGTGATCACCTCGTCGCCCGGCCCGACGCCCAGCGCCTGCAGCCCCAGCTTGACCGCGTTCGTCCCGTTGTCGACGCCGACGCAGTGGCGCACCCCGTGATAGGCGGCGAACTCCTCCTCGAACGAGCGCACGCTCTGCCCCAGCACGAGCTGCCCCGAGGCGAACACCGTCTCCACGGCGTCCAGGATGTCGGCTCGCTCGGATTCGTATTCGGGCAGATAATCCCAGACGCGCGTGACCATTCGTCCTCCTGCTGGCTCCGGCGGCCCCAGAATAAACAGCGGGGCCCCGATCGGGGGAACCCCTAGAAAGCGCCGCGAAGGTGAGGGGGAAGCTAGGGGTGACCGATTCTCCCGCCCGTCCATAGATTGGGCAGCGCACGTAAATGCGCAATCATTGCGGGGAGGCCTCACATGACGGGGCGTTTTCTTTTCATGTGCCAGCCCGACCACGGACATGTCATTCCCGGCCTCGCGGTCGCGGCCGAGCTCGTCCGACGGGGCAACCAGGTCACCTATCTCACCTCGCCCGCCATGGCCGGGCTGGTGACGGGAGCCGGCGCCACCCTGCTCCCGTACGAGTCGATCTACCGGGACGTCGACCTGCGCAAGCTGGAGGACGACCCGCTCGGCCTGCTCTCGCTCTTCCTCGACGAGAGCGCGGCGATGCTCGCCGCCGCAGGCCCGGAACACCGGCCCGACGTGATCGTCTACGACGTGTCCGTCCTGCACGCCGGCCGCGTCCTGGCCAGGAAATGGGACGTGCCCGCCACGCAGTTCATCCCGGTGTTCGCCGCCAACGAGCACTTCTCCTTCCTCACCGCCGTCTACGCCGAGGACGGCGGCGGCGGGCCCGGCCCCGAGCTGCCCGGCTGGGTCGACGGCATGCTCGCCAGGACCCGCGACCTGGCCGCCGCCCACGGCGTCACCGCCGACCCGGCCGAGCTGTGGTGGCAGGTGCAGGACTCCAACGTGGTCGCGCTGCCGCGCGCCTTCCAGTACGCCGGCGACACCTTCGACGAGCGGTTCGCCTTCGTCGGCCCATGCCTGGACGAGCGCCGCTTCCTCACCGGATGGCAGCCGCCGGGCGACGGCCTGCCGATCGCGCTGCTGTCCTTCGGCACCGTGCTCACCAGCCGCCCCGAGCTCGTCCGCACCTGCGTGCGCGCCTTCGCCGAACTGCCCTGGCGGACCGTCGTCACCCTCGGCGACGGCCTCGACCCCGCCGAGCTCGGCCCGCTCCCGCCCACCGTCGAGGCACACCGCTGGGTGTCCCACCTCGACGTGCTGCGCCACGCCCGCGTCGCCGTCACCCAGGGCGGCATGGGCACCGCGATGGAGGCGCTGCACTGGGGCCGCCCCGCCGTCGTCGTCCCCGCCACCGCCATCGACCGGGTCAGCGCCCGCCGCATCGCCGAACTCGGCCTCGGCCGCACCCTCGACCCCGCCGCCCTCACCCCCGGACAGTTGGTCGAGACGGTCCTCGACGTCGCCGCCGACGAGACCATGCACCGGGCCGCCGCCGCGATGCGCCGCGAGATCGCCGCCGCCGGGGGCACCGCCCGCGCCGCCGACGTGCTCGAAAGCAGGCTGACCGCCTGATGGACACCGCCTTCGAGTTCCGTGTGCTCGGCCCGCTCACCGTCGTCAAGGACGGCGCCGAACTGCCCATGAGCGCCCACCGCGAGCTGGTCATCCTGGCCAGCCTGCTCCTCAACCCCAACCGCGTGATGAGCGTCGAACGGCTCGTCGAGGCCGTGTGGGCCGGATCCGCGCCCCGCAGCGCCTGGCGGCAGGTCGCCATCTGCGTGTCGCGGCTGCGCCGCACGCTCGGCGCCGGGCTCATCGAGACCTCCAGCCCCGGCTACCTGCTGCGCGCCGCCCCGGCCAGCATCGACTGGCTCCGCTTCCGCGACCTCGTCGGACAGGCCCGGGGCCGGGCCGACGCCGCCGCCCGGGAGGACGCCGTCCTGCTGCTGCGCGACGCGCTCGCCCTGTGGCGCGGGCAGCCGTTCGAGGACATCCGCGGGCTGCGCTACGACGCCGCCCGGATGGCCGAGTCACGGCTGGAGGCGCTGGAGACCTGCCTGGAGCTGGAGATCGAGCTGGGCCGCCACCACCAGGTGATCCCCGAACTGCTCGCCCTCGTCGCCGAATCGCCCTTCCGCGAGCGCGTCCGCGCCCAGCTCATGCTCGCCCAGTACCGGGCCGGCCGCCGCGCCGACGCGCTGCGCACCTACCAGGAGACCCGCCGCTACCTGCTGGAGCAGATCGGCCTCGAGCCCGGCCCCGCGCTGCGGCGGCTGCACGAGCAGATCCTGCGCGACGAGTCCGCCCTCATGCGCCCGCCCGCCGCCCCGGCCTCCGCCCGGCCGGCCGGCCGCGTCGTGCCGTGCCAGCTCCCGCCGCGCGTCCTGCCGTTCGTCGGCCGCGAGGCCGAGCTGGTCGCCCTCGACGCGATCCTCGGCTCCGCCCGCGCCCCCGGCCCCATGGTGCTCAGCGGGCCCGCGGGCGTCGGCAAGACCACCCTGGCCGTGCACTGGGCGCACCGCCGCCTCGACCGCTTCCCCGACGGGCAGCTCTACGCCGACATGGGCGGCACCGGGCCCGGCCCGGTCCTGGACCGGTTCCTGCGCGCCCTCGGCGCCCCCGACCTGCCTGCCGACCCGGCCGAGAAGCTCGCCCTCTACCGGAGCTGCACCGCGCGCCGGCGCGTCCTCGTCGTGCTCGACGGCGCCGAGAGCGCCGACCAGGTGCTGCCGCTGCTGCCCGGCGGGCCCGGCTGCCGCGTCATCGTCACCAGCGCCGACGCGCTCGACGACCTCGTCGCCCGGCAGGGCGCGCACCGGGCGTTCCTGCGGCCCCTCGCCGACGAGGCCGCCACCCGCCTGGCCGACCTGCTCGTCGGCGCGGCCCTCGGCCCCCAGGCGGTCGCCGACCTGGTCGGCACCTCGGGCGGCAACCCGCTGTCCCTCCGGCTCGGCGCCGCCCGCCTCCGCTCCAGCGCCGCCGCCTGACGCCCCGGCCCCGCGGCTCACCGTCCGTGCCCCAGCACCCCGGCCAGCGCCTCCGCGAGGGCCCGCGCCGACGCCGGGCCCGCCGCGGACCGCCAGGCGACATGCCCGTCCGGCCGCACCAGCACCGCCCCCTCCGGGCCGACCCCGTACTCCTTGGCCCACGTCGCGGACACGTACGGGGCCCGGGCCGATCCCCCCGCGTCCGGCGGCGCGGCGAGGTCGTCGGGGGCGACCTCCACCACCGAGAGGGAGGCGGTGAGGTGGGCGGACGCCGCGAGCCAGCCGCTGCCCGACGGGGTGAGCAGGGTGAAGCGGGGGCCGAGCAGGTCCAGGGTCGACAGGCGGCCGCCGGGGCCGGACAGCCAGACGTGCGGCGCCCGGTGCCCGGGACGAGCGGCGGGGACGTACGTGCGGTACGGGTCGGCGGGGGCGGGCGGCGCGGTGCCGTCGGGCAGCACGGCGGCGGAGTCGTAGGCGAACCCCAGCACCAGGCCCTCGTTGCTGCGCCGTCCCGCCTGCCGCTCGATCGCCTCCCGCATCGACAGCCGCCCCTCCATCATCTCGAAGGTGATCAGCGCGTTGTTCAGGCTCTCGTCCACGGTACGGACGGCCACGGGCCGGCGCTCGGCCTCGTAGGTGTCCAGCAGCGCCTCGCCCGCGGCGCCGCGCAGCACGGCGGCGAGCTTCCAGGCCAGGTTGTGCGCGTCCTGGATGCCGCAGTTCATGCCGAACCCGCCCTGCGGCGTGGCCACGTGCGCGGCGTCGCCCGCCAGGAAGACGGGCCCGGCGCGGAAGGCGGCGGCGACCTTGGCCTGCTGCAGCCACGGCATCACGCCGAGCAGCGTGACCGGCAGGTCCGGGACGCCGACGGCCGCGCGCACCGCCGCCAGGCACACCTCCTCGGTGAAGTCCGCCGGGCTGCCGCCCAGCTCGGGCTCGTAGCCGGTCTGCACCATCCAGCGCCGTTCGTGGTCCACGGCCTCCATGGCGCACGGCGGGTCGCGCAGGAACGACAGCGCGGCCCGCCGGTCGGGCGGCAGGAAGCCCAGGTCGGCCTCGAACATGATGCTGATCATGTGCCCGAGCGGCGGGGGGCCCTCGACGGCGATGCCGAGCGCGTCGCGCACGCCGCTGCGGCTGCCGTCGGCGGCGACCACGTACCGGCAGGTCACGGACGTCTCGCGGCCGCTCTCGTCGCGCAGGCCCGCCGTCACGCCGCCGGGGCCGGGCCGCAGGCCGGTCATGGTGACGCCGAACCGGATGTCGGCGCCGGGCAGCGACCCGGCGTGGCGGCGCAGGATCACCTCCAGCCGGTCCTGCGAGCACAGGAACGTGTACGTGGGGCTCTGCGGGGCGTCGCGGTCCAGCTCGGCGGCCGAGCGGACGAAGTCGGGCGCGGTCAGGGAACTGCCGACGCCCACCGCCAGGTACTCCTCGCGGGGCATGCCGGCGCGCTCGACCTCCTCCTGGAGGCCCCAGGCGCGCAGCAGCTCCATCGTCCTGGTGGTGATCAGGCGGGCCTTGGGGAAAATCGCCGTGCCCTCGTGCCTTTCCACCAGGAGCACCGATATTCCGTGGCGGGCGAGCTCAATGGCGGCGCACAGCCCGACGGGCCCGCCACCGACGACCAGAACTTCCGCATTGAGCTCATTCATGGCCCCAGAGTCATATATCGCGATTATTCAGGTCAATGCGCAGATATCTGCGTGATACAGGGGTGATATCGGGGCTTAGTAGCTTATGGGGAGAAGATCCAGTTGATCGATCCGGTGATTATCGAATTCCTGGAGAGATGATGCTCTTTGCCCCAGGATCCGTGGCCGTGGTGACGGGCGGGTCGCGCGGCATCGGCCGGGCCGTCGCCCTCGACCTGGCCCGCGAGGGCGCCCACGTCGTCGTGAACTACGCCCGCTCCGAGCACGACGCCAAGGAGGTCGCCGGCCTGATCACGGCGGAAGGCGGCAGCGCCGCCGCCGTACGCGCCGACGTCACCGACGAGGACGAGGTCAAGCGCCTCTTCCGCGACGTCCGCGCCGAACACGGCCGCCTCGACGTGCTCGTGACCAGCGCCGGAGTGACCCTGGACCGCTACCTCATCGCGATGAGCCTGGAGCAGTTCCGCACCCCCGTGGACACCAACCTCGTCGGCACCTTCCTCGCCTGCCGCGAAGCGCTCAAGATCATGCAGCACCAGCGGAGCGGGTCGATCGTGACGATCTCCTCCTCCAGCGGCCTCGACGGCGGCTTCCCCGGCCAGACCAACTACGTGGCGTCCAAAGGCGCGATCATCGCCTTCACCCACGCGCTGTCCAACGAGGCCGCCCCGCACGGGGTCCGCGCCAACGTCGTCGCCCCCGGCTTCGTCTCCACCGACATGACCCGCAAGGTGCCCGCCGACATCAAGAAGCGGTACGAGTCGCGCATCCGCCTGGGCCGCATGGGCCGCCCCGAGGAGATCGCCGCCATCGTCAGCTTCCTCGCCTCGGACAAGGCCTCGTACATGTCCGGCTCAGTGGTCGTCGCGCACGGCGGCGGCCTGCAGTGACCCGCCCCGACCAGCAGCAGCCCGGCGCACAAGGAGAACCCATGACCATCGACGAACTGCGGGCCAGGGCCGCGCAGCGGCAGCAGACCTGCAGCCAGATCAAGAAGATGATCGTCTCGCGGCTCGACCTGGAGATCGAACCCGGCTGGATCACCGACGACCAGCCCCTGTTCGGCCGCGGCCTCGAACTCGACAGCCTCGACGTGCTCGAACTGTACGTCGCCATCGAGGCCGAGTTCGGCGTCGCGCTCTACGACAGCGACATGGCCGTGTTCGGCTCGGTGTCCCGCCTCGCCGACGAGGTCGACCCCAGCCTGCGGGCCACGGCATGACGGTCGCCGAACAGGCGCCGCCCGTCTCCGGGCTGAACCACGACCAGATCCGCGCCGTCCTGCCGCACCGCTGGCCGATGCTGCTCCTCGACCGCGTCGGCAAGGTCGTCCCCGGCGTCAAGGGCACCGCCACCAAGAACGTCACCGGCACCGAGCTGTGGTTCCAGGGACACTTCCCCGGCGAGGCCGTCCTGCCCGGCGTCGTCATGGTCGAAGCCATGGCCCAGCTCGCCGGCGTCGTCTTCGCCCTGGCCGGAGCCAGCGAGATCAGCTACCTGGCGGGCGTCAGGGCGATGCGCTTCCGCCGCCCCGTCGTGCCCGGCGACCAGCTCGCGCTCACCGCCGAGCGCACCGGGGGCGGCGGCGGGTTCGCCGAATACCGGGTCTCGGCCCGCGTCGACGGCCAGATCGCCGCCGAAGGAAACCTCACCATCGCCGACCCGGCGAACCAACGTTCCGTGCGAAAGGTGTGAACATGGCAAGCGTCCTCGCGACCCGGCATCCGGAGGACACCGTCTACGGCCAGGTGGGCGACGTCACCGTACCGCTGCGCTTCTCCACCCTCGCGGGGGAGTACCAGGTGCTGCGCGAACGGGCGGCCGTGCTCGACCTCGGCGGGCACCGCCTCATCGAGATCACCGGCCCCGCCGCCGTGGACTTCGCCCAGCGGATCCTCGCCCGCGACGTGGAGTACCTGACCTCCGACCGCTGCATGATGAGCCTCGTCCTCGACGACTCCGGCCAGGTCGTCGACCAGGTCATCGCCTTCGGCAGGGAGGACGGCCTGCTCCTGGAGAGCTCCTGCGGCGCCGGCTCCAAGCTCCTGGACCACCTGAACGCCCACGCCGTCGACGGCGCCGAGATCACCGACCGCTCCGCCGAGCTGACCGTCATCGGCCTCGAAGGGCCCTACGCCTGGGGCGTCGTCGGCCGGCTCATCGACGGCGAGCTGGCCTCCCTGCCGTTCGAATCGGTCGTGGACGCCACCTGGGAGGACGTGGACATCGTCTTCGCCAGGACCGGCTACACCGGCGAGTACGGCTACCAGATGATCGTCCCGCGCGAGGCCGCGTCCCGCCTGTGGGCCGGAGCGCTGGAGCACGCCCAGGCCGCCGGGCAGGAGGCGCTGGAACTGGCCATGCTGGAGGTGCGCCAGCCGATCCCGCGCCACGAGGCCACCCCCGGCGCCACCGTGATCGAGATCGGCGCCAACTGGCTGGTCGACATCACCAAGGACGACTTCGTCGGACGCGACGCCGTGCTCGAGGCGTTCGAGAGCGGGGACGGGCGGCGCACGGTCGGCTTCACCGGCTGCGAAGGCGTCCCCGCGCCCGGCACCCGCGTGCTCGCCGGCGGCCAGGACGTCGGCGAGGTCGTCCACGCCGTCCACAGCACCGGCCTCGGCGCCACCCTCGGTCTGGCCCGCGTCGACCCCGAGCTCGCGGCCGCCGGACTGGACCTGACCGTCGGCGGCCTCGGCGTCACCACGCTGACCAGCCCGTACATCGTGCCCAAGAGCTGGAGCATCCCGATCATCTGATCGGCCGGTCACGCTGAGAAGGAGGCAGAGCATGGCGCTGCGGCCCGTCGTGGTCACCGGTCTGGGCATCATCTGCGCGGCCGGCAGGGACCCCGCGGAGTTCTGGACGCGGCTCACCACGGCCAGGGGCGGGCTCGCCCCCATCGAGGACCCGGCGTACGCCGTGTTCGCCGCCAGGCACGCCGGGCAGGTGCCCGACGCCTGGATCGACACCCAGCTCCCCGCCGGCGTCGAAGCCGGCGACCGTACCGCCAGGCTCGCCCTGGTCGCCGCCCGCCAGGCGATTGAACAGGCCGGCCTGCCCCTCCCCGACCCCGGCCCGAGCGCCGGCCCTGGCTTCGGCTCCGGCGTCGGCGGGCCGGGCCCGGCGGGGCCCGATCCCGGGCGGTTCGGGATCATCCTCGGCAAGTGCCAGGCGACCCCCGGGCCGCAGGGGCGCTACCAGCCGATGCACCACACCGCCGACGTGGTCGCCCGGCGGCTCGGCCTCGGCGGCCCGCGCGTCCTGGTCTCCACCGCGTGCGCCGCCGGAGGCAACGCCGTCGGCCTGGCCCGCGACAAGATCCTCACCGGCGAGGCCGACGCCGTCCTCGCCGGCGGGGTCGACCCGCTCCTGTTCGGCACGTACGCGGGCTTCGCCGGGCTCCAGGCGCTCAGCACCGGGCCCTGCCGCCCCTACAGCCACTCCGACGGGCTCAACCTGGGCGAAGGCGCCGCGTTCCTGCTGCTGGAGCCGCTCGACCTGGCACTCGCCCGCGGCGCCACCCCGCTCGCCGAGGTCGCCGGCTACGGGCTGTCCGCCGACGCCTACCACGCCACCGCCCCCGACCCCACCGGCCGAGGCGGCGCCGGCGCCGTCCGCCGCGCGCTCGCCGACGCCGGGCTCACCCCCGCCGACGTCCACTACGTCAGCGGCCACGGCACCGGCACCC
The DNA here is from genome assembly GCF_040639085.1 of Nonomuraea sp. NPDC023979. NCBI lineage: Bacteria > Bacillati > Actinomycetota > Actinomycetes > Streptosporangiales > Streptosporangiaceae > Nonomuraea > Nonomuraea sp. NPDC023979. The sequence goes on along the minus strand of NZ_JBEZZG010000013.1, from coordinate 36,202 downwards.
CGGCCAACGACGCCATGGAGGCCAAGGTCATGCGCCTGGTCTTCGGCGAACGCGCCCCCCAGGTGCCCACCAGCAGCATCAAGTCGTTCGTCGGCCACACCCTCGGCGCCGCCGGAGCCGTCGAGGCCGTCGCCTCCGTCCTCGCCCTGCGGCACGGCGTCGCGCCCCCCACGATCGGCTTCGACGACGACTCCCGCGCCGACCTCGACTACGTGCCCAACGACGCCCGCCCGATGACCATCGACACCGTCGTCTCCAACAACTACGCCTTCGGCGGCAACAACGTCTCCCTCGTGCTGACCCGGCCCCGCACCGGCGCCGGGCCCGGCCCGTCCGGCCAACCCCGCCCGCACGACCCGCCGGCCCGCCGCGACGCCGTCATCACCGGGCTCGGACCGGTCACCGGCGCGGGCACCGGCATCGCCGAGACCGCCGCCGCCATCACCGCCGGCCGCCGCGCCGACGGGCGCGCCCCCTCCCTGGAAGGCCGCACGTTCGCGCCCCGGTCGCTGTGGCGGCACATGAACCGGCTGTCCCGCCTGGCCATCGCCGCCTCCCGGCTCGCCTGGGAGGACGCCGGGCTCAAACTGCCCCGCCGGGCGCTCGACGACGTCGCGCTGGTCTTCGCCACCGGCGCTGGGTCCGCCGAGAGCACCGGCGGGTTCGACGACAGCATCGCGCTCAACCCCAACAAGCCCGCCGTGCTCAGCTTCTCCAACGTCGTCCTGAACGCCACCGGCGGCGCCGTCTGCCAGACGCTCGGGCTGCGCGGGCCCACCACGACCATCTGCAACGGCGCGGCGTCGGCGTCCATCGCCCTCGACTGCGCCCTGGAGATGATCGCCGCGGGCAAGGCCGACGTCGTCCTGGTGGTGGCCGCCGACGAAACCCCCGCCCCCCAGGCCACCGCCACCCCGGAGGGCGCGGGCTCCGCGTCCGCCGCCTCCGCTCCGTCCGCGCATTCGGGCTTTCCGTACGGGCTCCCGACCTCGGCTTCCGGTGCCGAGGGGGGCGTACCCGGGGTCGCGGGCGGTGAGGGGGCTTCCGGGCCGGTGGCTCAGGGAGCCGGGTCGGGGGCGGTGGCGTTCGTGGTGGAGTCCGCCGAGCACTGCGCCCAGCGTGGCGGCAGGCCGTACGCGCGGGTGGCCGGGACGCGGCACGTGGCGGGCGAAGGGGCCGAGCCGGTGGCGCGCAGCCTGGAACTGCCCGGTGCGGCGCCCGGCCTGGTCGTCGGCGCCGCCACCGGGCTGCCGCGCGACGCCGAGGAGGCGGCGGCGGTCCGGGCACGCATGCCGGACGCGCTCCTCACCGCCTCGGCGGCCCTGATCGGCGACTGCCAGTCGGCGACCGGCGCCATGAACATCGCCCTGGCGGCCCTCGCCGTCCGCGACGGCATCACCCCCGCCCTGGCCGGAGCCTCCGGTCCGGAGGTTGCCGGGTCCTCTGGCGGTGAGGCGGCCGGCGGGCCGTATGTCGCGGGGCCGGAGCTGGCCGGGGCGGTGGAGCGGGCGGTGGCGCTGACGGCGGCGCACGACTCCGTGCGCGGGGCCGTACTGCTGGAGGCGGTGTGAGCGAGAGGCCGTTCGACGTGGCCGAGACGGACAGGCTGCTGACCACGACCAGATCGGTGCGCCGGCGGCTGGACCTGGACCGGCCCGTGCCGCGCGAGATCGTGCGGGAGGCGCTGGAGGTGGCGGTCCAGGCGCCGACCGCGAACAACCACCAGAACTGGCGCTGGCTGGTGATCACCGAGGCGGGCGTCAAGGAGAAGCTCGCCGAGATGATCCGCTCGTCGTGGACGTTCCACCGCAACGACATGTGGACCAACGCGGGCCGGCGGCGCAACGACGCGCAGGCCCGGCGCAACTTCGACTCGGCGCGGGCGCTGACGGAGACGATCGCGGCGGTGCCCGTGCTGGTGATCCCGTGCGTGCTGGGCCGGCCGCCGGACATCGCCGAGATCAACGCCCGCTGGCGGGAGCGCATGGCGAGCAAGGTCGCCGAGGACCCCGGCCACCTGGTGCAGCACGGCGAGACGCGGGCCAGCATCTTCTACGGCTCGATCTTCCCCGCGATCTGGTCCTTCCAGCTCGCCCTGCGCAGCCGGGGCCTCGGCAGCACGATCACCTGCCTGCACGTGCCGCACGAGCGGGAGACCGGGCGGCTGCTCGGCATCCCGTCCGGGGTCACGCAGGTGTGCATGATCCCCGTCGCCTACACGCTGGGTGACGGCTTCCGCCCGGCGGCCCGCTACAGCGCCGGTGAACGCACCTATTGGGAGAGGTGGGGGCAGTGACCCGACCCGAGCAGCCCGACGTCGTCATCGTCGGCGGGGGCATCGCCGGCGCCTCCGCCGCCTGCAAGCTGACCGCCGGCGGGTTGTCGGTGGTGCTGCTGGAGAAGCAGGCGACCTACCACGATCTCGTACGCGGCGAGTGGCTGGCGCCGTGGGGGATCGTGGAGGCGCAGCGCCTCGGCGTGGACGACTGCTTCTCGGCCGGTGGCGCCTGGGAGATCCGCGAGTGGATGACCTGGGACGAGGCCGTCACCGAGGACGAGGTCGAGGCGGTGGACATGACCCGGTTCATCCCGGGTGTCGGCGGCCCGATGTCGTTCCCGCATCACGCGGTGTGCGCGCTGATGGCCGAGCAGGCGGTGGCGGGCGGCGCCCGGCTGGTGATGGACGCGGCGAGGATCCGCGTCGTCGCCGGCGAGCGGCCCGTCGTCACCTACCGGACGGAGGAGGGCGAGCACGAGCTGCGCCCCCGCCTCGTGCTCGGCGCGACGGGACGCGGCTGCACCGTGGGCCGCCAGATCGGCGTCACCATGCGCAACTCCATGCACCACTGGGGCGGCGGCATGATGGTCGAGGGCATGGACGGCTGGCCGCCGGACGTGCAGGCGATGGGCACCGAGGGCGACGTCATGTTCATGGTGTTCCCGCAGGGCTACGGCCGGGCCCGCCTCTATCTGAACTTCCCCGTGGCCAACAAGCACCGCTACCGGGGCCCGGGCGGCGTGGAGCGGTTCCTGGCCGCGTACGCGCTGAAATGCCTGCCCGACCGCGGCAGGGCGGTGACCGGGGCCAGGCCCGCGGGCCCGCTGTCGGTGTGGCCGTCGGTGTCGAGCGTGCCGGAGGGGCCGCCGCTGACCGAGGGCGTCGTGCTCATCGGCGACGAGGCGGGCAACGCCGACACGGTGCTCGGCACCGGCCTGTCGTGCGCCATGCGGGACGCCCGTACCGTGTGCGACATCCTGCTGGCCTCCTCCGACTGGTCCCCGGCGGCGTTCGAGCCGTACGTGAAGGAGCGGGGCTCGCGGCTGGAGCGGCTGGACTTCGGCGCGTCCATCATCAGCAGGCTGCACGTGGAGTTCGGGCCGGCCGCGGTGGAGCGCAGGCGGCGGGTCCGCAGGCTGATGGCGCGCAACTTCGCCGCCCAGGTGACCGGGCTGCTCAACATGGTCGCGCCCGAGGACGTACCGGAGTTCGGCTTCAGCGAGTTCTTCGCTGAGCGCCTGTTCAGGGAGACCGCATGACCGAGAAGAAGACCGTAAGCGTCAACGACATCGAGCTCGCCTACATCGACGAGGGAGAGGGCGACCCCGTCATCCTCCTGCACGGCTTCCCCGACTCCTCCTACCTGTGGCGGCACCAGATCCCGGCGCTGGTCGAGGGCGGCTTCCGCGTGATCGCGCCGGACCTGCGCGGGTTCGGCGACTCCAGCAAGCCGCAGGAGGCCGAGGCGTACGGCATGCAGACGATCGTCAACGACGTCGTGGCGCTCACGCTCAAGCTCGGGATCAAGCGCCCGCACCTGGTCGGCCACGACTGGGGCGCGGCGATCGCGTGGATGTACGCCTTCCTCATGCCGCGCAGGCTCGACCACCTGGTGGTCCTGTCGGTCGGGCACCCGGGCGTCTTCGCCACGCCGTCGCTGGAGCAGCGGGCGGCCTCCTGGTACATGCTCTTCTACCAGTTCCCCGGCGTGAGCGAGGAGCTGCTGCGGCGCAACGGCTGGCGGCTGTTCAAGGAGATCATGGGCCGCGACGGCGACTACGACCGCTACCTGCGCGACCTGGCCCGGCCGGGCGCGCTCACCGCCGGGCTCAACTGGTACCGGGCCAACCGCTCGCCGGAGGCCGAGCTGCGCCCGGCTCGGCCGTTCCCGCCCGTGTACGCGCCGACGCTCGGCATCTGGGGCGCGGGTGACAAGGCGCTGCTGGAGGAGGGCATGACCGCCTCCGGCAAGTACGTGAAGGGCCCGTGGCGCTACGAGCGGATCGAGGACGCCGGTCACTGGCTGCCTCTGGACGCCCCCGACGAGGTCAGCAAGCTGCTGCTCGGTTTCCTCGGCACCGAGCGGCCCGCGCACGAGGAGCGGCGCCCCCGGCGCCGGCTCTAGAGGGGACGGCACATGCTCGGCTATCTCTTCCCCGGGCAGGGGACGGTCCGCGTCGGCATGGGCGCCTGGCTGCGCCGCGCCCCGGCGGCCCGGCGGCGGCTCGACGAGGTCGACGCGCTGCTGGCGCGGCCGATCTCGCCGCTGTGCGCACGGGGTCCGCTGGACCGGCTGGTCGCCACCGAGCACGCCCAGATCGCGGTGACGGCGTGCAACCTGGCGGCGCTGGCCGTGCTGGACGAGGAGGGGTACGAGCTCGCCGTCGTGGCCGGGCACAGCGTGGGCGAGCTGAGCGCGCTGCACGCGGCGGGTGTCCTGGACCTGGCCGCGACCGTGCGGCTGGTGGAGCTGCGGGCCCGGCTGATGGCCGGGGTGGCCGCGTCGGGCGGGATGCGGGCGGTGATGGGCCTGCCGGTGGAGCGGGTCGAGGAGCTGGCCGGGGCCGCGTCGGAGCCGGGGGAGCCGGTCGTCGTGGCGCTGGAGAACGCGCCCGGCCACGTGGTGGTGTCGGGCGCGCCGCCCGGCCTGGACCGGCTGGCCGGGCTCGCCCCCGACGTCAAGATCGTGCCGCTGAAGGTGGGGGACGCCTTCCACTCGCCGCTGATGGCCGGGGCCGAGGCCGCGTGGGCGGCGGCGGTGGCCGGGGCGCCGCTGCGGCAGTCGCGCGTCCCCGTCGTCCCGAACGTCACCGGCGAGCCCACCACCGACGTGGACGTCCTGCGCCGCGCCCTGGTCGCCCAGCTCACCGGCCGGGTCCGCTGGACCGCCACGATGGCGGCGGTCGCGCCGCTCGCGCCGTCCCTCGTCGAGGTGGGCGACAGCAAGGTGCTCGCCGGGCTGGCCCGCCGCGCCGGGGTGCGCTGCCTGAGCATGGCCGACCCGGCCACGCCGCGACGCCTGGCCAAGGGGGTGGCGGCGTGAGGCGGTGGGGCAGCGCGATCGTCGGCCACGCCGGGCTCGGCGGCCCGCGCGACCTGGTCGCCGGCATGCCGCTGGAGGTCGTCTTCACCCGCGCCGAACGCGTCAGGTCGGGCGGGCGGACGCTGCAGCGCTGGGCGGGCCGGCTGGCCGCCAAGCGGGCGGTGCTGCGCCTGCTCGGGCTGCCGGCGGACGCCGAGCGGCTGGGCCAGGTGGAGATCCTGCCGCTGCCGACCCCGGCCTGCGCCGCGGGCGCGGCCTGCCGCGACGGGCATCCGCCGTCGGTGCGCCTGCTCGGCGACCTGCCGGCGCTGGCCGCGTCCGTGCCCGGGTGGATCCGGGTGTCGGTCAGCCACACCGACCTGCGCGCCCTGGCCCTGGCCGTCCGCACCCCCCGCCTCCCCGAGGACGGGTCCCGGGCCATGCGGACGAACCGGCTGATCGAGGGCGGGGGCCGCTGATGGACGCCAGGAAGCTCGCCGAGGCGCATCTGGAGGCGTGGGGGTCCGGCGACGCCGAGGCCGTCGCGGCCACCGCCGCCACCTACGCCGACCCCGACACCGGGGCCCCGCTGGCCGGGGAGGCGCTGGCCGCGCACGCCGCCGCCACGCTGTCCCGCTTCAGGAACGCCCGCTTCGACGTGGAGCGCGTCACCGGCGACGAGAGCGCCGCCGCCGTGTCGTGGCGGCTGACCGCCGACCACCGCGAGCCGTACCTGGGCATGCCCGCGACCGGCGGCGCCGTCGCCGTCGACGGCGTCGACCTGGTCACCGCCGGCGCGGACGGCCCGCACGTGCGGCGCACGTTCGACCGGCTCGCCCTCGCCGCGGCGCTCGGCCACACGGCCCGCTTCACGCCCGGCTCCGACGGGACCCGCGAGTTCGGCGTGAGCGCCAGGGCCGCCACCGGCCGCACCGAGCGGCCCGGCGCGCTCGTCCTGACCTGGCTGGAGATCCGCGACGACGCCGAGGCCGCCGACGTGGACCTGCTCAGCGTCGAGATCGTCAAGTCGCTGCGCGCCACGCGCGGCTTCCTCGGCGTGACCACGTTCGACGTCGGCGGGCGCAAGTTCACGCTGAGCGCCTTCGACCGGCCCGAGTCGATGCGCGCCGTGCACGCCCGGCCGCACCAGCGGGCCATGCGCCGCTTCTTCAGGAGCGGTCTGTGCACCCGCGTCCACACCAGCGTCTGGTATCCCGCCTCCGCGCGGGACTACGCCCGCTGCCCGACGTGCGAGCAGGTCGTCGCCTCGGGCACGGCCTGCGGGTGCGGCTGGATCCCCGACGACGCCCCGACGCTGTGACTGGAGCCACGATGAGGGAATTCACCACCGAGCACCGGCTCGGCGACGCGGACACCGCCGTGGTGTTCATGTCCGCGCTGTTCGCCGGCGGCTGGATCTGGGACCACCCCTACCGCAGCCTGGAGCGGGCCGGCGTGCCGGTGCTGCGTACGAACGAGCCGATCTGCGGCCTGGACCGGCGGCTGGCCGGCTCCATCGAACGGCTCGGCGACGCGCTGCTCGACGCCTGCGACGCCGCCGGGGCGGACGGCCAGGTCGTCGTCTGCGCCAACTCACTCGGCGGCCTGGTCGCGATCGACCTCGCGGGCCGCCGCCCCGACCGGGTGCGCGGCATCGTGGTGAGCGGCGCCCCCGGCCTGTCCGCCGACCCCGACGTCGGCCTGAGCTTCGACCGGCGCGGCAGCATCCGGCCGACCGGCGAGGACTTCGGCCGCCGCATGGTCGCCGCCCTGTTCCACGAGGGCTGCCACTTCTCCGCCGAGCGCATGGCGGAGGCGGGCGAGCTGCTGGCCCGCCCCGAGTCGATGGTGTCGATGGCGCGCAGCCTCAAGGCCACCCGCGCCTACCGGGTGCCGCCCGCGCTGGACAAGGTGACCTGCCCTGCCCTGTACGTGTGGGGGCGGCACGACAGGATGACGCCCGTGGCGCCGTGGGCCGAGGCGCTGGCCGGGCGCGACGGGCACGAGCTGCTGCTCGTCGAGGACAGCGGCCACATCCCGATGGTGGAGCGGGCCGAGGAGTACACGGCGGCCCTGACGTCCTTCGTCGCGGGGACCGGCGCGGGGACGCTCGCGTGAGCGCGCCGGCCGTCCTGCTGGGCGTGGACATCGTGGAGGCCGACCGGCTGGCCGCGGCCGTCGGCCGGGGCGGGCACCTGCTGGCCCGGCACGTCGCCACCGCCGCCGAGCGGAGCCTGGGAGCGGGCCCGGTCGCCGTCTCGGTCAAGGAGAGCCTGATCAAGGCCGTCGGCGGCCGGCCGCCCGGCTTCACCTGGCACGACTTCGAGGCCGTGAAGGAGCCGCCGGCCGCGTGGGCGCGCCCGCTGCTGGACGAGGCGGCCTGCGAGCTGGCCGACTCCACCGGGCTCCCCCTGACGGGCGGGGCGGCGTACCGGGTGCGCGGCGCGAGCGCCCGCGCGGCCCTGCTCCGGCTGGCAGCTCCGGAGAACGCCCCCGAGAAGGCTCCAGCGACCGCCGCCGGGAGCAGCTCCCCCGGCGGCGCGCCCCGGTCCCGGACCGTGGCCGCCGCCGCCCGGTGGGGCGAGGGCGGCGGCGTGTTCGTGTCGCTGGCGATCGTCTACCTGGCCGAGAAGGGGAACGCATGTCCGTGACGAGAACGGTCCGCCCCGGCGAGCCGATCCAGCGCGCCCTCGACGAGGCGGGCCCCGGCGCCCGCGTCGTCCTGGAGGAGGGCACGTACCGGGAGAGCGTCTGGATCAGGCACCCCGGCGTGACGCTGACCGGAGCCGGGGCCGGGCGCACGGTGCTGGAACCCGGCGGCGGCGGCCCGGCTGGCGTCCCCCGGCTGCACGACGCCGCCGAGGACGTGGTCAGCGGCGTCACCGTGTACGGCGAGTCCGCCGGCGGCGTGCGCGTCGAGGCGCTGAGCGTGCGCGGCTTCTCCGGCGCGGGCGTCTACGCCCACACCGTCGCCGGGGTGAGCGTGCGCGACGCCGAGCTGCGCGGCAACGCCGTCTGGGGCGTCTACCTGCGCGAGTCCACCGGCTGCCGGGTGGTGCGCTGCCACGCCTCCGGCAGCCAGTACGGCGGCGTCGCGCTCAGCTTCTGCCCCCGCTCCGACGCGGAGATCACCGGCAACGAGTGCACCGGCAACGCCTTCGGCGTCTTCGTCGACAACTCCTCGCAGGCGCGCGTGACGGGCAACTCCTGCCACGGCAACGCGATCGGCATCCTGCTGCTCAACCAGGTGTACGAGGGCGAGCCCGAAGGCGGCGTGCGCGACTGCCTCGTCTCCGGCAACGACCTGTACGGCAACGTGCTCGCCGCAGGCGCCGAGCCGGACGGGCTGGGCGCGGCCGGGCCGCCGATCTCCGGCGTCGGCCTCGCCCTGATCGGCGCGCACCGCGTCACCGTCGTCGACAACCGCATCCACGACAACCACCCCAGCGGCGAGTCGGTGATGGGCGCCGGGCTCGTCCTGGGCTCGTCCAAGGACTTCGGCGGCGACGACGTCGACGACTGCCACCTGCTGTGGAACCGGGTCACCGGCAACAGCCCGCTGGACTACCAGCTCGGCGCCGACCCCGCCCGGCAGGTGTACGCGGGCAACACGGCGGGCAAGGGCGACCCGCAGGACGCGCCCGGGTGGCGGCGATGACGGCCGCACTCGCCTGCCGGGGCCTCGGCAAACGCTACGGCGACCTGGTCGCCGTGGACGACGTGGGCTTGTCCATCGCCCCCGGGCAGGCGTACGGGCTGCTCGGCCCGAACGGAGCCGGCAAGACCACCACGATCTCCATGCTCGTCGGCCTGCTCCGCCCCGACGCCGGCGAGGTGCTGGTCGGCGGCGTCGACCTGGCCCGCGAGCCGCTGCGCGCCAAGGCGCGGATCGGCTACGTCCCGCAGGAGATCGCCCTCTACCCGGAGCTGACCGGGCGGGAGAACCTGCGCTTCTTCGGCCGCCTGTTCGGCCTGCCCCGGCGTGGCCTGGCCGCCCGCGTCGACGAGGTGCTCGACCTGATCGGCCTGGCCGACCGGGCCGACGGCAAGCTCGGCGCCTACTCCGGCGGCATGAAGCGGCGCGTCAACATCGGCGCCGCCCTGCTGCACCGCCCCCAGGTGCTCATCCTGGACGAGCCGACCGTCGGCGTCGACCCGCAGAGCCGCAAGGCCATCCTCGACGGCCTCGAACGCCTCGTCGCCGACGGCATGGCGCTGCTGTACACCTCCCACTACATGGAGGAGGTCGAGCGCGTCTGCGACCGGGTGGCGATCATCGACCACGGCCGCATCGTCGCCGACGGCACCCGCCGCGAGCTGGTCTCCCTCGTCGGCGGCGCGGACACCGTGGAGCTGGTGCTGGACGGCGACGTCGCCGCCGCGTTCGGGAAGCTGCGCGCGGTCGAGGGCGTGAGCGAGGCCGCCAGGACCGGGGAGTCGTCCGTGCGGCTGCTCGCCGACGGCGGGCGCTACCTGCTGCCATCGCTCATCACCGCCGTGGAGGGACATGCCACCGTGACCGCCGCCCAGGTCGTCGAGCCCGACCTGGAAGCCACGTTCCTGCACCTCACCGGCACCACCTTGCGGGACTGACATGGGGCGGGCCCTGCTCACGGTGAGCGCGCACGAGCTGCGCACGAGGCTGCGCGACGGCACCGCGATCGTCATCGCGCTGATCGTCCCCGTCACGCTGGCCACGCTGTTCGGGCTGGCGCTCGGCGGTGACGACCCGCCGCTGCGCGCCACCATCGGCCTGGTCGACCTGGACGGCGGCGAGTTCCCGGCGAGCGTGCGCCGCGAGGTGGCGGGCGCCGAGGAGCTGAAGGGCAGCGTGACGCTGCGCGACCTGCCGGACGGCGGGGAGGCGCGGCGGGCGCTCGACGCCGGCGAGATCGGCGCGGCCATCGTCTTCCCCGCCGGGTTCAGCGCCCGCGTCGGCGCGGGGGAGGGCGGCGACGTCACCGTCCTCACCTCGGCCGGATCGCCGCTGGCCGGCGTGGTCGCGGGCGCGGTCGTGGACCGCATCTCCGCCGTCGTGGACGCCAGGACGCTGGCCGTGCGGGCCGCGCTGCTCGCCGGGGTGCCCGGCGACGAGGTCAAGGAGCTGGTCGAGCGCAACGGCGCCGCCGGTCCCGCGCTCGCGCTCACCGGCGACCCGCTGGCCGGCGGCAAGGTGGACCTGGCCGTCTACTACGGCTCCGGCATGGCGGCGCTGTTCGCCTTCTTCGTCGTCGGCGCGTCCTTCCGCAGCCTGCTCACCGAGCGCAAGCTCGGCACCCTCGACCGGATGCGCGCCGGGCCGCTCGCCGCCTGGGTGCCGGTCGCGGGGAAGGCCGTCGTCGGGTTCGGGCTGGCGATGGTCAGCGTCTGCGCCACCTGGGCGTCCGGCACGCTCATCTTCGGCTCCTCCTGGGGCGACCCGCTCGCCGTGCTGACCGTGCTGACCGCGCACGTGCTCGCCGCCGCCGCGATCACCATGCTGGTCGCCGCCCGGGTCAGGACCGACGCCCAGGCCGACGGGGTGATCATGGTGATCTCGTTCGTGGCGGCGTTCCTCGGCGGCAGCCTCGTACCCCTGCACAGCCTGCCCGGCCCGCTGCAGACGGCGGCGCTGCTCACCCCCAACGGCTGGACCGCCACGGCGCTGGCCGAGCTCGCCGGGTCCGGCGCGGGCGTGGCCGCCGTCGCGGGCCCCGTCGCCGTCCTGCTGGCGATCGCGCTCGTCGCGGGCGGCCTGGCCGTCCTCGGCCTCAGGAAGGGGATGCTGCTGTGACGCCCCCGCAGGCACCGCACCGGCCCAGGCCGGTGGCCGCGCTCGTGGCCGCCAACCTGCGCAGGCACGCCCGCGACCGCACCGGCCTGTTCTTCATGGTGATCATGCCGTTCGTGTCGATCCTGTTCGTCGGCATGGCCTTCGGTGGCGGCGGCTCCGGCAAGCTGCCCGTCGGCGTCGTCGCCGAAGGCTCCGACCCCGTCACCGCCGCCCTGCTCGCCGAGCTGCGCGCGCACGCCGACCTGGACGTGCGCGCCATGACGGAGACGGACGACGTACGCTCGGCCGTGCGGTCGGGGGAGCTGGCCGCCGGTCTGATCATCGGGCCCGGCGCCGGCCGCCTCGACCTCGTCATGACCCAGGCCAACGGCAGCGGCCTGGCCGCCCGCGGCGCCGTCGACGGCGCCGTCGCCAAGGTCGCCGCCGTCCTGGAGGCCACCCGCGCCGTCAGGGCCGCGGGCGCCACCGCCGAGGAGGCCGCCGCCCACGTACGCCGGGCGCAGGCCGAGTCGGGGCGCGTCGGCGTGACCGGCACCGCAACCGGCAGCGGCGACCCGGGCGGCTTCGCCTACACCGCCCCGGCCAACCTGCTGCTGTTCACGTTCATCAACTCGATGGCCGTGGCCGCCGCGCTCGTGGAGAGCCGCCGGCTCGGCATGCTGCAGCGGGCGCTCACCGCGCCCGTGACCCGCAGGTCGGTGCTGCTCGGCGAGGCCGTCAGCCGCCTGATCGTCGCGCTCGCGCAGGCGGCGCTCATCGTCGTGGTCAGCGCGCTGCTGTTCGGCGTCTCGTGGGGCGACCCGGTCGGCGTGGCGGCGGTCGTGGGCGTGTTCGCGCTCGTCGCCACCGGCGCCGCGATCCTCACCGGCACCCTGCTCAGCTCGCCCGACCAGGCCCCCGCGATCGGCCCGCCGCTCGGCGTCGTCCTCGGGATGCTCGGCGGCTGCCTGTGGCCGCGCGAGTCCTCGCCGGACGTGCTCAACGCGATCGGCCACCTGTTCCCGCACGCCTGGGGCATGGACGCGCTGCTGCGGCTCGCCGAGCCCGGCACCGGCCTCGGCGCGGTGCTGCCGCAGCTCGGCGTGCTCGCCGGGATGGCGGCCCTCCTGCTGTCCGCCTCACTTGTCCTGTTCAGCCGCCGCACGCCGGCGTGAGAGAAGGAGTGACGACCATGTCCATGACAGCGCTGTTCACCGGCAGGTCCGCCTCCGACGGCGGGCACGAGACCGACGTCTACCACTACGCGGCCCGCAAGGGAGCCATCGAGGCCGTCGACGTGGCCGCCGCCGACCTGGGCATCGACGTCCACCTGGTCAGCCAGGCCGTCCAGCACCTGGTGGAGAACCGGCTGCTGCGCGCCGACGCCGCCACCATCGGCCGGTACGTGCCCGTCGACCCCGACCTCGCGGTCGCCTCGCTGGTCTCCTCCGTCGAGCGGGAGATCTACCGGCGGCGCGAGCTCATCGACCAGATCCGCGAGGGCGTCGGCTTCCTCGGCGGCGGCGACGCCGCCCGCAGCACCGTGGACTACCTCGTCGGCGACCTGGAGGTGCGCGGCTTCCTCAAGACGGCCGGCGACGCCTGCCGGGACGAGCTGCTCGTGCTCCAGGCCGGGATCGGCGAGGCGGGCGACCTGTCGCAGATGTACCTCGTGCTGGTCGCCAGGGGCGTGACCGTGCGCGTCATCTGCCAGCACCGCAGCCGCGCCGACGTGGCCACCCGGCTGGCGATGAAGCGGCTCACGGACGCCGGGGTCGAGGTCTACACCGTCAGCAACGTGCCCCGCTCGGCGATCGTCTTCGACCGCTCGCTCGTCGCCCTGTTCGGCGACGGCGACGGCGACGTGTCACTGGCCCGGGTGCGCAACCAGGGGATCGCCCGGTTCTTCCTCGACATGTTCAACCACCTGTGGGAGAGCGCGACCCCGCTGGAGGGCGTCGAGTTCGGCTACGGCACCGTCGCCGACGACCTCCAGCAGTCCATCGCCGCCCTCATGGCCAAGGGCTACACCGACGAGGTGGTGGCCAGGAAGCTCGGCATGTCGGTGCGCAGCTGCCGCCGCCACATCGCCACGCTCATGCGCGACCTGGACGCCACCAGCCGCTTCCAGGCAGGGGTGGAAGCGGCCAGGAAGTTCCTCAAGACGGGGTGAAGGGGGCCTGAGCGCCCGTGGCGACGACCACGCCGGCCAGGTCGCGGGCCCGCTCCACGACCAGGTCGAGCCCGAGCACCAGATCCTCGAACGGCATCCGGGCGTCCAGGCAGATCCGGACCGTGCTGTTGGCGTCCTCCGCGTCCAGGCCGATCGCCGTCAGCACGTGCGACGGCTCCTGCGACCCTGAGTTGCACGCCGACCCGGTGGCCAGCGCCACCGACGACAGGCTCGACACCAGGCTCTCCCCGCGCACGCCGGGCAGCACCACGCTGAGCACGTGCGGCACGCCGTGGCGCGGGTCGCCGTTGACCCGCACGCCCGGCAGCCCCGCCTGCAGCATGTCCAGCGCGGTCGCGCGCAGCTCGGCGGCCCGCGCCCGCTCGGCCTCCAGCCGGGCCAGCGCCAGCTCGCACGCCTTGCCCAGCCCCACCACCAGGTGCGCCGGGATCGTCCCGCTGCGCAGCTCGTACTGGCCGCCGCCGAACATCACCGGCCGCAGCCGGTGCCGGATCTCCGGCCGCACGTACAGCGCGCCGACGCCCTTCGGGCCGCGGATCTTGTGCCCGGAGATCGACAGCGTGTCGGCCGCCGCCTCCCGCACCAGCATCGGGATCCGCCCGGCCGCCTGCGCCGCGTCCACGTGCAGCAGCGCGCCCGCCTCGTGGCAGAGCGCGGCCAGCTCCGCCACCGGCTGCACGGTGCCGATCTCGCTGTTGACCCACGCGGCGGTCGCCACCCGCGAGTGCAGGTCGAGCCGCCCGGCCAGGTGCTCCAGGTCGATCCGGCCGTCCGGGCCGACCCGCATCATTCGCACGTCCACGCCGCGCCCGGCCAGCGCCCGGCCGATCGCCAGCGACGACTTGTGGTCCGTCGGGCAGAACAGCCCGTTGACGGGCGCCCGGTCGTCGTGGCCGAACACGCCGAGCAGCGCCAGGTTGTTGCTCTCGGTCGCGCCCGAGGTGAACACCACGTCGCCAGGGTCGGCGCCCAGGAGCGCCGCCACCGACGCGGCCGCTTCGTCCACCGCCCGCCTGGCCCGCTTGCCCAGCACGTGCGGGGACGACGGGTTGCCGTACTCCTCGCGCAGGAACGGCAGCATCGCGTCCAGGACCTCGTCGTCCACCCGCGTCGTCGCGCAGCCGTCCAGATAGATGACCTTCATGGCGTCAGCTCCCGAACGTGCTGACGGTGACGAGCTTGCCGTAGATCTCCTCGGCGGACATCTCGCCGCTGCCGCCAGGATCGGCGATCACCACCCGCATGCCCGGCAGCTCGTACAGGTTGAGCGCGATGTCCACGCCCGTCTGCACGGGCATCAGGCACTCGCCCGGCGCGAAGATCAGAATGGCCCGGTAGCCCGCCCGGTACACCTCGGAGACCATCTCGGTGATCTCGCCGGCGCAGCCGGTGATGCCGCAGCTGATGAGCGTGCGGTAGTTGCCGTCGGCGTCGAGGAAGGCCACCTCGCTGTCGCCGCTCCCCGAGTCGAGGTAGCGCTTCTCCAGCCGGCCCTGCTTGACCAGCCGGTCGGCGGCCTTCTGGAAGCGGTACTTCAGCCACGTCTCCGGGAACGCCAGCGGGTGCTTCCTGCTGGGCAGCACGTCCTCGGCAGACAGCCCGGCCTCGCGCAGGATCTTCTCGTACGAGCCGGGCAGCTCGGCGAAGCCGGCGAAGAACTCCGCGCGCAGCTCGGAGGCCGGGCGGCCCGCCGACGGCACGTACTGCCAGTCGTTGACGAGCAGCAGCAGGCGGGTGTCGACGCCGGCGGCGGCGTAGTCGCGCAGCAGCCCGGCCGACATCTCCCAGGTGTAGCCGGGGAAGATGCCGACGCGGCCGGCGATCCGGCGGCGCATCGTCTCGTCCGCCTGCTCCTCGATGACGCCCGGGACGAGCCGCCCCGACGCCGCGTCCTCGAACAGCATGAAGTGGCCGCCCATGACGACCAGGTTGGCGAGGTCCTCGCCGGGCAGTTCGCGTGCTATCGCGTCGCGGAGCTCCCGCTCCGAGGCGACCAGGCGCTGTGACCTGGTCACCTGGCCGGTGGATGCGTGGTTCATGGTCTCACTCCGAGTGTGCCTGGTTCTGGTGAAGGCGCCCCTGGGCCAGCCGGGAGGCCAGCGCGCCCAGCGGTGCGGGCCCGGCGAGCTGGTTGAGGGTCAGACCCTCCCAGCCGCGCCGCGCGAGCTCGGCCAGCACCTGCGGGATGCGCAGGACCTGGCCTCCGGCGAGGGTGTAGCTGTCGGAGAGATCGAGGGGGCCGAGGCCGTGCGCCTCCCGCACGGCGTCGGCCAGGGCGCGGGCGGCGGGGCCGGCGTGACCGTGCCACGTCTCCAGCGGGACGGGGTCGGGCGGCGCGCCCGCCGGGGCGAACCCGGCGATCCGGGCCGCCTCGCCGAGCGTCGGACCGGGCGCGCCCTCTTGTGACGCGCGGGCGTCGCAGGTGAGGACCAGCGCCTCCATGCCGCGCAGGAACCGCTCGACGTCGCCGGCATCCATGACGGACGAGGCGGCGTGCAGCGACAGGGCGACCGCGTCGCGCCACTCGTCCACCCGCAGGTACGTGTCGTCGCCGTGGTGCGCCCACGCCCACGGCACCGGGTTCCAGGTGAAGGCGGTGCGCCGGCCGCCGTACTCGCGGGTGCGCTGCTTGATGAAGTTGATCTCCGAGCCGAGCCGTACGGCGACGCCG
Source organism: Nonomuraea sp. NPDC023979 (assembly GCF_040639085.1). Classification (NCBI taxonomy): domain Bacteria; kingdom Bacillati; phylum Actinomycetota; class Actinomycetes; order Streptosporangiales; family Streptosporangiaceae; genus Nonomuraea; species Nonomuraea sp. NPDC023979. Next base: position 20,285 of record NZ_JBEZZG010000013.1, on the reverse strand, counting down.
CGCCGCGACCCCTCCCGCGACACCATCTCCACGACCTTGTCGTAGGGCACGTACGCGTGCTCCCCGGCCCGCCCGTACGCGGCGGCCACCCGGCGCAGCAGCTCGCCGAACGAGGGGTCGCCCGCGCAGCTCACCCGCACCAGCATCGGCGAGAACATGCACGTCAGCACGTCGGGGCACGGGTGCGACTCACGGTTGCTGACGAACGCCAGGTGCGCCACGTCCTCACGCCCGGTGTAGAGGGCCGCCATCGCCGTGTAGGCGGCCACGTGCACCAGCGACGGCCACACGCCGTGCCGGGCGGCGATCCGCCGCGACGCCGCCAGCATCGGCGGCGAGATCAGCGTCGCGTGCCCGGCCGGAGGGCCGTCTGCCCGCTCGGTCCGGCGCGCCGCGAACGGGTCGGCCGGCAGCACGCCGACCTCCTCCTGCCAGTACGCCATCGCGCGTGACGCCACGATGGCGGCGTCCGCCGACGCCTCGTGGCGGGCCAGGTCGGCGGGCTGGTGGCGGACCGGCGGCAGCGCGGCCGGGCGCCGGGCGACGGCCCCCGCGCTCTGCGTGCGCAGCTCCCGCTTGATCTCCCCGAGCGTCCACATGTCGACCGCCAGGTGGTTGAACACCAGCACGCAGTGCCGCGGCGCCCCGCCGGAGGTGATCAGGCACGCCCGCACCGGCCACTCCCCGGCCAGGTCGAACGGCCGCGTGCTGAGCTCCTCGACCACCTCGGCGGGCGTGGCGCCGCCGTCGCGCTCGGCGGTCACCACCGTGACCGGCAACGGCGCGGGCGGGCGCACCCGCTGCTCCGGCCCCGGGCCGAAGGTCGTGCGCAGGATCTCGTGCCGCCGCGTCAGGTACGTGAGCATCGCCCGGCAGGCCGCGACCGTCAGCCCCGCGGGCAGGTCGAACCGCAGCACCACGTGCGTCTCGTGCTGGTGGCCGGGCGGCAGCTGGTGGACCCGCAGCCACATGTAGCGCTGCCCCCAGCACAGGCTCGCGGATTTCATTTTCTCCCACCCCCGGCGGTCGGCGGACACATTCGAGAATCGGCTTTCGGGACAGCCGGCACAACCGCTGTTCAATGGCAGGTTCCGGCCGTGGGAAACGGCCAGGAGCGCCATTGTTGACCGATGATCCGCCGTTCGGCAGCCTGAATATTCACCACTGGATTGGGGGTAACGCGATGCTGGAAATTCCGGACCGGTTCCAGAGCATTCTGCGCGCGCATCTGCCGTACGCGGAGTCGGCCGGGCTCACCGCCCGCGACGAGCTGTCGGCGCTCGGTCTCGACTCGATGGGCGTGGTGCGGCTGATGGTCGACATCGAGAACGGCTACGCGGTCGAGCTGCCCGACGAGCTCCTGGACGAGTCCACGTTCGCGACCGTCGGCTCGCTGTGGCTGGCGCTGTCCACGCTGATGACGACCCGCCCGGACCGTCCCAGGCCGTTCTGAGCGGGGCCGTACCGCAGCCGTCACCCGCGCAGGACCGCCGCCACGGCCCGGCGGTCCACCTTCCCGTTGGCGTTGAGCGGCAGCTCCGCCACCGGCGTGACCGAGCGCGGCACCATGTAGCCGGGCAGCACCTGCGTGACCCCCTTGACCAGCGCCACCGGATCCAGCGCCGCCCCGTCGAGCCCGGTGCAGGCGGCGGCCAGCTCCGGCTCGCCGTCCGGGCCGGGCAGCGCCAGCACGACCGCCTCCTGCACGCCCGGCTGCCCGCGCAGCGCGCACTCCACCTCGCCCAGCTCCACCCGGTGGCCGGAGATCTTCACCTGCTGGTCCAGCCGGCCCAGGTGCACCAGCACCCCGTCACGCCAGGCCACCCGGTCCCCGGTGCGGTACCACAGCTCCGGCGCCGCCGTCGCGCCCGTCTCCGCGCCGGTCGTGACCCGCCCGTCGAACGCGGCGAACCGGCCCGCGTTCACCGCCGGATCGGTGTAGCCGGGGAAGCGCTGCACGCCGCGCAGGCACAGCTCGCCCTCCTCGGCCGGCCGCCCGTCGCCGTCGATCACCAGGTGCTCCACGCCCGGGTACGGCAGGCCGATCGGCACCGTCCCGTTGGCCGTCACGGGCCAGCGGGCCGGGTCGGCGGGCAGGCGGTACTCGGTGCAGCTCAGCGTCAGCTCCGTCGGCCCGTACACGTTCTCCAGGACGCTGTCCGGCGCCGCAGCCCGCCACGCCGCGGCCTGCCGCAGCGTCAGCGGCTCCCCGCAGAACAGGCTCCACCGCAGCGACGGCATCGACCCCGGCGCCAGCCGGCGCAGCCGCATCGCCACCGACACCACCGACGGCACCGAGAACCAGTGGGTCAGCCGCTCCCGGGAGACGAACGCGACCGGTTTGAGCAGGTCGTAGCGGCCCGGCACGACCAGCGTCGCGCCGCTGCCCCAGGTGGCGAACAGGTCGAACACCGACAGGTCGAACGTCAGGTCGAAGGTCTGCGACACCCTGCACCCCGGCCCGAGCCCGTACCGGGGGATCACGTGCCGCAGGTAGGCGTCCACGCTGCGGTGACGGATCGGCACGCCCTTCGGCGTCCCCGTCGAGCCCGAGGTGAACAGCACGTAGGCGACGTCGTCGGCCTGCGCCCGCGCGGACGGCGCGGGACCGGACGGGTGCGGCTGCCCGGCGGCGGCACGGACCACGCGGACGCCGTCCGGCAGCCCGGGCGGCTCCAGGCCCGCGTCCGACAGCACCGCGCCGAGCCCGGCGGACGCGGCCACCAGCCGGTTGCGGGCGGGCGGCGCGGCCGGGCTCAGGGGTACGGCCGCCGCGCCGAGCCGCTGGATCGCCAGGTACCCGGCGTAGGCCAGCGGGCCGCGGCCCGCGTGCAGCCCCACCCGCGACGGCGGCCCGTCGCAGGCGCCGGCGATCAGCGCGGCCAGCCGCCCGGACAGCGCCTCCAGCTCGGCGTACGTCCAGCGTTCGCCGCCGGCCTCCAGGGCGACCCGGTCGCCGTGACGCGCCGCCGACGCGGCGAACCACTGGTGGAGGGTGCGTGCCATGGCCTCTCCCTCGATGACGGTCCGCTACCGGGACGACCCGGCCGGGCTCGGCGGGCCGGGCGGGCTGGGCGGGTTCGCCGGGAACAGCGCCGGGGGGAGCTCGGCGCCCGCGCTCCACAGGTCCTTCAGTGCCCGGTCCGGCTCCGTCAGCGCGAGCTGGATCCCCATCGGGATCGTCCGCATGAGGTCTGTCATCGCCTCGGCCGGCAGCACGTCGGGGTCGCCCAGCATGAGCACGCCGGTGCGCCCGCCCCGCACCTCCACCCGCACCCGGAACGCCTGCCCGTACGGCTGGGCGACGGGCGTCCAGGCCAGCTCGGCCGGCGTCTGGTCGGCGGGGTCGCTCGGCCGCCGGTCCACCTGCACGTAGTTGAACCAGGCGCGGAAGAAGTGGTTGACCCAGCAGCCGTGCTCCGGCGCGGGCCCGGCCACCTCGGTGACGCGGTCGAAGTCGTAGCTGCCGTGCCGGTAGGCCCTGGCCCCCGCCCAGTGCAGCCGCTTGATGTGCTCGGCGAGCGTGGCCCGCCGGTCCACCTCGGTCACGACGGGGACGAGCTGGTTCATGGTGCCGATGAGGTGCTGGTCCTCCGGGGCGAACCGGTTGGACGACATCAGGCTCATCGTCACCCGGTCGGTGCCCAGGTGGCGGGCCAGTCCGGCGGCGACGAACGCCATCACCACCGCCGGCGCGGTCACGCCGTGCCTGCGCGCGGCCTCCGCCGCCAGGCCGCCCAGCCGCCGCGAGTGCAGCGTCAGCTCCAGCCGCTCGCGCTTGACCCGCGCGGGCAGCGTCGGCAGCTCGTCGGTCAGCCCCTCGGCCAGCACCGACCGCCAGTAGCGCTCGGCGCCCTCCTGGCGGGGCCGCCAGGCGTCCGCGCGCTGCCGCCGCGCCACCTCGCGCGGCGGCGGTCCCGCGGGCGCCGGGCGGGCGCCCGACGTGAGCGCCTTGAACTCGTCCTGGAGGTGGTGGATCGACCACAGGTCCACGATCAGATGGGAGAACACCAGCGTCAGGTACACCGGGGCGCCGCGCGAGCACACCAGCCGGCCCCGCCAGTTGAGGTCGTCCGCCATCGCGAACGGCACCGCCACCAGCTCCGCCTTGGTCCGCTCGTGCTCGGCCGGGTCGGTCACCACCCGGTCCACCCGCTCGATCGGCAGCGCCACGCTCTCGTGCACACGCTGCACCGGCGTGCCGCCGCCCGGGTCGTACGTGGTCCGCAGGGCCTCGTGCCGGGCGACGAGCCGCTCCAGCGCGGCGGTCACCTGCCCGACGGACAGGCCGCGCAGGTCCCAGGTGGCAGGCAGGTTCGCCTCGGCCAGCCAGTCCTCCGGATACCGCTCGATCTCCCGCCAGCTGAACAACTGGCCGTGACTGAGCGGAGACTCGACGGGCATGCGCCCTCCTCCCGCGGCTTCGTCCGTCCGTCATTCATCCCCGACCGCCGGCGCCCGGGTCAAGGGGCCGGACGGTCGGCGGCGATGGCAACAAATGGCGGCAACAAGGTGCCGCCTGCGACCTGTGCCCGCGGTCCGAACCGCCAATTAGGGTCTCACTCACTATGCAATGGCCGCGAACTCGTCCGGCTGTCGGTAAATGCTTCACAGCCGTTCGGATAAACGGCGTCAATTGGACGCCCGAGGCTTGGGGTGGCGCATTGATGGGTGAGTCGGGACAGCGGAGCGAGCCGGACGCGATCGCCGTCATCGGCATGGCGTGCAGGCTGCCGCGGGCAACGGATCCGGACAGTTTCTGGAAACTCCTGCGCGATGGCGAGGACGCGGTCACGGACGCGCCCGAAGGCCGATGGCCCGAGGCGGCCGAGTACCGGCGGGGCGGGTTCCTCGACGACGTCGACGGCTTCGACGCCGCCTTCTTCGGCATCTCGCCGAACGAGGCGGCCGCGATGGACCCGCACCAGCGGCTGGCGCTCGAACTCGGCTGGGAAGCCCTCGAGCACGCCCGCGTCGTGCCCGCCGCGCTGCGCGGCAGCGCCGCCGGCGTCTTCCTCGGCGCGATCTCCCAGGACTACGCCGCCCTGCGCGACCGGGCGCCCGGCCCCGGCCGCCACGCCTACACGGGCGTCAACCGGGCGCTGATCGCCAACCGGATCTCGTACGCGCTCGGGCTGCGCGGCCCCAGCCTCACCCTCGACACCGGCCAGTCGTCGTCGCTCGTCGCGGTCCAGATGGCCGCGGCCAGCCTGCGGCGCGGCGAGAGCGACGTGGCGCTCGCCGGCGGCGTCAACCTGAACCTGCTCGGCGAGACCACCGCCGCCATCGGCGCGTTCGGCGCGCTGTCCCCCGACGGCCGCTGCCACGTCTTCGACGAGCGGGCCAACGGGTACGTGCGCGGCGAGGGCGGCGCCGTCGTCGTGCTCAAGCGGCTCGCCGACGCGCTGGCCGACGGGGACCGGGTGCACGCGGTGATCCTCGGCGGGGCCGTCAACAACGACGGCGGCGGCGAAGGGCTGACCGTGCCCAGCGCGCAGGCCCAGGAGGAGGTCATCAGGCTCGCCTGCGCCGAGGCCGGGGTGACGCCCGGCGAGGTGCGTTACGTCGAGCTGCACGGCACCGGCACCAAGGCCGGCGACCCGGTGGAGGCCGCCGCGCTCGGCGCCGCCTACGGGGCCGGGCGGGCCGAGCCGCTGCTGGTCGGGTCCGTCAAGACGAACATCGGCCACCTGGAGGGCGCGGCGGGCATCGCCGGGCTGCTCAAGGTCGTGCTCGCCGTCAAGCACCGCGAACTGCCCGCCAGCCTGCACTTCCGCACGCCGCCCGCCGCCATCCCCCTGGACGCGCTGCGCCTGAGCGTCGTCGCCGAGACCCGCCCCTGGCCGGACGGCGGCCGCCTGCTCGCGGGCGTGAGCTCGTTCGGCATGGGCGGCACCAACTGCCACCTCATCCTCGCCGAACCCCCGCCGCCCGTCCCCGGCGCGGCGGCAACCGCCGCGACCGAAGCCGCAGCCGAAGCCGGGGCCGTGACGGGAGCGGGCGATCAGGCGCCGTGGGTGCTGTCCGGGCGAGCGGAGGGGGCCGTGCGTGAGCAGGCCGCCCGGCTGGCCGCGCTCGCCGCGGACCCCGCCGTCGCGCCGGTGGACGTGGCGCTCAGCCTCGCCGCCACCCGGACGCCGTTCGAGCGGCGGGCCGTCGTCCTCGCCACCGGCCGCGAAGCCCGGCGGGACGCGCTCGCCGCCCTGGCCGAGGGGCGTCCCCACGACTCCGTCGTCACCGGCGCCGCCGTGCCCGGCGGGTGCGCGTTCGTCTTCCCCGGCCAGGGCTCCCAGTGGCCCGGGATGGCGCGCGAGCTGATCGACGCCTCCCCGGTGTTCGCCGCCCGCCTCGCCGAGTGCGCCGACGCCCTCGCGCCCTTCGTCCCGTACGCGCTGATGGACGTCCTGCGCGAGCGCCCCGGCGCGCCCGGCCTGGACCGCGTCGACGTCGTGCAGCCCGCGCTGTGGGCGGTCATGGTCGCGCTGGCCGGGACGTGGCGCGCGCACGGCGTGCACCCCGCCGCCGTCGTCGGCCACTCGCAGGGCGAGATCGCCGCCGCCGCCGTCGCCGGGGCGCTCACGCTGGGCGACGCCGCCAGGGTCGTCGCCCTGCGCAGCCGCGCCATCGCCGGCATCACCGGCAAGGGCGGCATGATGTCGGTCGCCGCCCCGCTGGACGTGGTCGAGCCCGTGCTGCCCGACGGCGTGTCCGTCGCCGCCTACAACGGGCCGCGATCGCTGGTCGTCTCCGGCCCCCGCGAGGCGCTGGCCGAGCTCGCCACCCGGCTGCCCGGGCACCGCACCAAGATCATTCCGGTCGACTACGCCTCCCACTCGCCCGAGGTCGAGGCGGTGCGCGAGGACGTGCTGGCCGCGCTCGCCCCGATCCGGCCGGTGAGGGTGGAGACGACGTTCGTCTCGACGCTCACAGGCGAGCCGATGGACACCGCCGGGCTCGACGCCGCCTACTGGTACCGCAGCCTGCGCCGCCCCGTCCGCTTCGGCCAGGCGGTGCGCGCCGCCCTGGAGGAGTGCGCGCTGTTCGTCGAGTGCAGCCCGCACCCGGTGCTGGTCACCGGCGTGGAGGAGACGGCCGAGGACGCGGGCCGCGACGTCGCCGTGACCGGCACCCTGCGCCGCGGCGAGGGCGGCGCCGAACGGCTGACCCGGTCGCTGGCCCAGGCGTACGCGCAGGGCGCACCGGTGGACTGGGCCCGCCTCTGCCCCGGCGGACGCCCGATCGACCTGCCCACGTACCCGTTCCAGCACCTGGCCCACGGCGACTCCGCCACGCCCCGCCGCACCGCGCCGGCGACGCCGGTCCCGCTGGACACGGAGCCGCAGCAGGCGGCGCCACGCGGCGGGACGTCGCGCGCCGAGGTGCGCGAGCTGGTGCTGGACACGACGGCGCGGCTGCTCGGCTACGGCGAGGCGGCGGCGGTCGAGCCCGGCCGCACGTTCAAGGACCTCGGCATGGAGTCCGCCACCGCCGTCGAGCTGCGCGACAAACTGCGCTCGGCCACCGGGCTGCGGCTGCCCGCCGGGCTGCTGTACGACCACCCCACGCCCGACCGGCTGACCGCCTTCCTGCACGGACTGCTCACCGGAGCGGAGCCGGAGCCCGCCACCGCCGCCGCTGTCACCCCGGCGCGGACCGACGACGACCCGATCGCGATCGTCGGCATGGGCTGCCGCTACCCCGGCGAGGTCGCCTCGCCCGAGGACCTGTGGCGGCTCGTCAGCACCGGCTCCGACGCCATCACCGAGTTCCCCGCCAACCGGGGCTGGGACTTCGGCACCCTGTTCGGCTCGGGCGGCTCCGGCACCAGCGACACCAGGCACGGCGGGTTCCTGCACGACGCCGACCGGTTCGACGCCGCCTTCTTCGGCATCAGCCCGCGCGAGGCCACCGCCATGGACCCGCAGCAGCGCCTCCTCCTGGAGATCTGCTGGGAGGCCGTCGAACGCGCCGGCATCGACCCGGCGGCGCTGCGCGGCTCCCCGACCGGCGTGTACGTCGGCGCGATGGCCCCCGACTACGGGCCCCGCCTGCACCAGCCGGACGGCGCCTCCGACGGCCACCTGCTGACCGGCACCGCGCTCAGCGTCGTCTCCGGCCGCATCGCCTACACGCTCGGCCTGCGCGGCCCCGCGATCACCACCGACACGGCCTGCTCCTCCTCGCTCGTCTCGATCATCCTGGCGATGCGGGCGCTGCGGCGCGGCGAATGCGCGCTGGCGCTGGCGGGCGGCGTGACCGTGATGTCGACGCCCGGCATGTTCGTCGAGTTCAGCAGGCAGGGCGGGCTGGCCCGCGACGGGCGGTGCAAGGCGTTCTCCGCGCAGGCCGACGGCACCGGCTGGGCCGAGGGCGCCGGCATGCTCGTGCTCGAACGCCTCTCCGACGCCCGCCGCCACGGCCACCGCGTCCTCGGCGTGCTGCGCGGCGGCGCCGTCAACCAGGACGGCGCCAGCAACGGGCTCACCGCCCCCAGCGGGCAGGCCCAGCGCGAGGTCATCAGGCAGGCGCTCGCCGACGCCCGGCTCACCGCCGCCGACGTCGACGCCGTCGAGGCGCACGGCACCGGCACCCGGCTCGGCGACCCCATCGAGGCCGACTCGGTCATCGCCGTCTACGGCGAGGGCCGCGACCCCGGCCGGCCGGTCTGGCTCGGGTCGCTCAAGTCCAACATCGGCCACACCCAGGCCGCCGCCGGCGTCGCCGGGGTGATCAAGATGGTGAAGGCGCTGGAGCACCGGACCCTGCCGCCCACCTTGCACGCCGCCGACCCGACGCCGCACGTCGACTGGGCCTCGGCCGGGGTCAGCCTGCTCACCGAGCCGGTCGAGCTCACGGGGGACCGGCCGCCCCGGGCCGGGGTCTCCAGCTTCGGCATCAGCGGCACGAACGCGCACGTCATCGTGGAGGCCGCCCCGCCGCCCGCCGAGCTCCCGTACGAGGAGCCGGTGGCCGGCACGGACGCCGGGCCGATCGTCTGGGTCGTGTCGGCCCGCACCGAGGCCGCACTGCGCACCCAGGCCGCCCGCCTCCACACCCACGCCGAAACCCTCATCACCCAGCCCCCCACCTCGGAACCCACCGCCGGGTTGGCCACCCCTCTGGCGGAGGCCGCCGCCCCCGCAGAGGCCGCCACCTCCGCGGACGTCACCGCCCTCGTGAAGGCCGCCACCTTCGCGGACGCCGACGTCCCCGCTGGTGAGTCCGCCGACGCGGTCGCGGGTGGTGTGATCGGGGTGTTGGTGGATGCGGGGCGGACGCTGGCGCGGCGGGCAGTGTTCGCGCACCGGGCCGTGGTGGTCGCCGCGGACCCGGACGAGCTGCTGGCCGGGCTCGCCGCCCTGGCCGCCGGGACGCCGCACGCCGCCGTCACCAGCGGCGTCGCGCCCGCCGAGGCCAAGCCGGTGTTCGTCTTCCCCGGCCAGGGCTCCCAGTGGGCCGGCATGGCCGTCGACCTGCTGGACGGCAGCCCCGCCTTCCGCGAGCAGGCCGCCCGCTGCGACCGCGCCCTGTTCCCGTACACCGGCTGGTCCGTCATCGACGTGCTGCGCGGACGCCCCGGCGCGCCGCCGATGGAGGGCTCCGACGTCATCCAGCCGGTGCTGTTCACCGTCATGGTCGCGCTGGCCGGGCTGTGGCGCACGCTCGGCGTCCACCCCGCCGCCGTCGTCGGCCACTCGCAGGGCGAGATCGCCGCCGCGTGCGCCGCCGGGGCGCTCTCTCTGGAGGACGCCGCCCGCGTGGTGGTGCTGCGCAGCCGGGCGCTGACGAGGCTGGGCGACAAGGGCGGCATGCTCGCCGTGTCGCTGCCCGCCGACCGCGTCGGCGAGCTGCTGGAGCCGTTCGCCGGAAGGCTGTGGCCGGCCGTGTTCAGCGGGCCGTCCAGCACGGTCGTGGCAGGCGACGCCGGCGCGCTCGACGAGTTCGCCGCCGCCTGCGGCGACGCCGTGCAGACCCGCCGCGTCGCCATCGGTTACGCCGCCCACACCCCGCACATCGACGAGCTGCGGGAGGAGATCCTGCGCGTCCTCGACGGGGTACGGCCCCGCGACACCGAGGTGGCGTTCTGCTCCTCGTACGCGGGCGAGTTCATCGACCCTGGCCTGCTCACGGCCGAGTACTGGTTCACCGGGCTGCGCAACCCGGTCCGGTTCCAGCAGGCGATCGAGGTGGTGGCGGCGGCGGGCACGCCGGTGTTCGTCGAGGCCAGCCCGCACCCGGTGCTGACCGGCCACGTCCAGGACACGCTCGCGGCGGCCGGCGCGCCCGGCGGCGCCACGGGCACGCTGCGGCGCGGCGACGGCGGCGCGCCGAGGCTGTTCAAGGCGCTCGGCCAGGCGTGGGTGCTCGGCGCGGGCGTCGACTGGGCCGCCGCGCTCGGCACGGCCCGCCGCCACCACGAGGCTCTGCCCGGCTACCCGTTCGAGCGGGCCCGGCACTGGCTCACCGCCCCCTCGGGCGGCTCGGGGGAGCTGTTCGGCCTCGCCGCGCCGGGCTCCGGGCATCCGCTGCTGGGCGCCGTGCTGCCGGTGGCCGCCGACGACGGGTTCCTGCTGGCCGGGCGGCTGTCCGTGCCGGCCGTGCCGTGGCTGGCCGACCACGCGATCGACGGCGGCGTCCTGCTGCCCGGCACCGCCTTCGTCGAGCTGGCGCTGCAGGCCGCGGCCGCCGCCGGCTGTGACGCCGTCGAGGACCTGACCCTGGAGGCGCCGCTGCCGCTCCCGGCGGAGGGCGCGGCGCACGTGCAGGTCAGCGTGTCGGGGCCGGACGAGCAGGGCCGCCGCACCCTGACCGTGCACGCCCGCCCGGCGGGCGACGCCGACGCCCCCTGGACGCGCCACGCCACCGGCCTGCTCGGCCCCGGCGCCGGGGACGCCCCCGAGCGGCTGCCCGGCTGGCCGCCCGAGGCGAGCCCGATAGGCCTGGACGGCCTCTACGAGCTGCTCGCCGAGCGCGGTTACGCGTACGGTCCCGCGTTCCAGGGGCTGCGGGCCGCCTGGCGCGACGGCGGCGACGCGTACGTGGAGGTGGCACTGCCCGAGCAGGCGCGCGCCGACGCCGGCCGGTTCGTGCTGCACCCGGCGCTGCTGGACGCGGTGCTGCACCTGGTGGTGCTGGAGTCGGCCGACGACCCGTCGGCGCTGCTGCTGCCGTTCTCCTGGAGCGGCGTGCGCGTCACCGCGCTGGGGGCCGAGACGGTGCGCGCCCGGATCACCGACCTGGGCGACGACCGGATCGCGCTGGCGCTGTTCGACGGCACGGGCGCCCGGATCGCCGCCGCCGAGCTGGCCCTGCGCCGCCTGCCGCGCGGCGCGGCCCGGCCCGCCGTCGGGGCCGCCGGGCACACGCTGGACTGGACGCCGCTGCCCGAGCCGTCCGCGGCCGGGGCCGGTGGCTGGGCGCTCGTCGGGTACGACGAGGCCGCCGACGAGCTGGCGGCCGAGCTGGAGCGGGCGGGGATCGCCGCGCCGCGCCACTACGACCTCGCCTCGCTGGCCGGCATGAACGCGGGCGGCGTGCCCGCCACCGTGCTGGCTCCTGTCCACGTGGACGGCGACGACCTGCCGTACTCGGCGCACGACGCGCTGCGCGAGGTCCTCGACCTGGCGCAGGGGTGGCTGGCCGACGAGCGGTTCGCCGGGTCGCGGCTGGTGTTCGCCACCCGGCCGGGCGGGCCGGGGACGGCCGCCGTCTGGGGCCTGCTGCGGTCGGCCCAGTCCGAGCACCCGGGCCGCTTCGCCCTGGCCGAGATCGCGCCCGGCTTCACCGCCTGGGAACGCCTCGCCGCCGCCGTCGCCTCCGGCGAGACCCAGCTGGCCACGGCCGGCCAGCAGTTGCTGGCGCCGCGCCTGACCCGGCAGGAGCTCACCCAGGGAACATTGCCCGAAATTTCGGGACCTGTGCTGGTGACCGGTGGCACGGGTGGTCTGGGGGCGCTGGTGGCCCGCCGTCTGGTGACGGTTCACGGGGTACGGGATCTGCTGCTGGTGTCGCGGCGTGGTGAGGCCGCTCCGGGGGCCGGTGAGCTGGTGGCGGAGCTGGAGGGGCTGGGCGCCCGGGTCACGGTCGCCGCCTGCGACGTGTCGGACCGCGACGCGCTGGCCGCCCTGCTCGCGGACGTGCCGCCGGCCGGGGTCGTCCACACGGCGGCCGTGCTCGACGACACCGTCCTGGAGGGGCTGTCCGGGGCTCGGCTCGACGCGGTGCTGGCGCCCAAGGCCGACGCGGCCTGGTACCTGCACGAGCTGACCCAGGATCGCGAGCTGTCCTTCTTCGTGCTGTTCTCGTCGCTGGCCGGGGTGCTGGGGAACGCCGGCCAGGGCAACTACGCGGCGGCGAACGCGTTCCTCGACGCCCTCGCCGCCCACCGGCGGGAGCTGGGCCTGGCGGCGGTGTCGATCGCCTGGGGCCTCTGGGACACCGAATCCGGAATGTCGGGCGGCCTGTCGCAGGCCGACGTGGCCAGGCTGGCCCGCGCGGGCATCGCCCCGCTCACCGTGGACCAGGGCCTCGACCTGTTCGACACGGCCCTGACCAGCTCAGAGCCGCTGATCGTGGCCGCCCGCTGGGACACCGCCGGGCTGCGCGCCCGAGCCGAGGCGGGCGACCTGCCGCCCATGCTCCGCGGCCTCGTCCGCACCCCTCGGCGCGCGACGGCGGCGGCGAGCCCGGCGGCCGTCGCCGGACCCGGCGGGCTGACCGAGCGGCTGGCCGGGATGGCCGAGGCCGACGGCCGCGCCCACCTGGTCGAGCTGGTCCGCTCGCACGTCGCCGCCGTCCTGGCCCACGGCAGCCCCGAGGACGTGGACGTCGACCGGGCCTTCAACGAGCTGGGCTTCGACTCGCTCACCGCCGTCGAACTGCGTAACCGGCTCAACGCCGACGCCGGGCTCCGGCTGCCCGCCACGCTGGTCTTCGACCACCCGACCGTCACCGCGCTGGCCGCCTACCTGTTCGGCGCGCTGGCGCCCGAGGCGCCGTCGGCCGAGGACACGCTGCGGGCCGCCGTGGACCAGGCCGAGTCGATGCTGCGGACGGCCAACGGCGAGGCGGACGCCATGCGCGGCCAGCTCGTCGCCATCCTGCAGAGCGCTCTCACGAGGATCGGGGCCACCAGCGCCGTCCCCTCCGCCGACCCCGCCGGCACCGGCGGCGCGGCGGAGATCGGCTCCGCATCGGACGAGGAGATCTTCGCCCTGATCGACAACCGGGCGATGACGTCCCCCCTGTCTATGGAAAGGCCAGAACGTGGCGAATGACGAGAAACTCCGTGCCTATCTCAAGCGTGTGACCGTCGAGCTGGCGGAGACCCGCCGGCGGCTGGCCGACGAGGAGGGCCGCCGGCACGAGCCGGTGGCGATCGTCGGCATGGCCTGCCGTTTCCCCGGCGGGGTGACGGGCCCGGAGGAGCTGTGGGACCTGGTGGCGTCCGGGGGCGACGCGATCACCGAGTTTCCCGCCGACCGGGGCTGGGACGTGGACGGGCTGTACGACCCCGACCCGGAGGCGTCCGGGAAGTCCTATGTGCGACACGGCGGGTTCCTGCACGACGCGGGGGAGTTCGACGCGGGGTTCTTCGGGATGAGCCCGCGCAGCGCGCTGGCGACGGATCCGCAGCACCGGCTGTTCCTGGAGTCGTGCTGGGAGGCGCTGGAGCGGGCCGGGATCGACCCGGGCACGCTGCGCGGCAGCCGCACCGGCGTCTACGCGGGCAGCATGTACGAGCTCTACTCCACGCGCTTCCTCGACCGGGTGCCCGAAGAGGTCGAGGGCAGCCTGCTCACCTCCAGCACGCCGAGCGTCCTGTCCGGGCGCGTCTCGTACACGCTGGGGCTCGAGGGGCCGTCCATCACCGTGGACACGGCCTGCTCGTCGTCCCTGGTCGCGCTTCACCTCGCCACGCGCGCCCTGCGCCAGGACGAGTGCACGCTCGCGCTGGCCGGCGGCGTCACCGTGATCGCCGCGCCGGACATCTTCGTCGAGTTCTCGCGGCAGCGGGCGCTGTCGGCGGACGGGCGGTGCAAGTCGTTCTCGGCCTCGGCGGACGGGGCGGCGTGGTCCGAGGGCGTGGGCGTGCTGGTGCTGGAGCGGCTGTCGTCGGCGATCCGCAACGGGCGGCGCGTGCTGGCCGTGATCCGGGGTTCGGCGGTCAACCAGGACGGGGCCAGCAACGGGCTGACCGCCCCCAGCGGCCCCGCCCAGGAACGCGTGATCGGCCAGGCCCTGGCGGACGCGCGGCTCGACACGCGGGACGTGGACGCCGTCGAGGCGCACGGCACCGGGACCCGCCTGGGCGACCCGATCGAGGCCGGGGCGCTGCTGGCCACCTACGGCCGGGGCCGCGCCGACGACCGGCCCGTGTGGGTCGGCTCGATCAAGTCCAACATCGGCCACACCCAGGCCGCCGCCGGGGTGGCCGGAGTGATCAAGATGGTGCAGGCCATGCGCCACGAGGTGCTGCCGCCCACCCTGCACGTCACCGAACGCACCCCGCACGTCGACTGGGAGTCCGGGCGGGCCGAGCTGCTGACCTCCGCCCGCGCCTGGCCCTCGGGGGAACGGCCGCGCCGGGCCGGGATCTCCTCGTTCGGCATCAGCGGCACCAACGCCCACCTCATCATCGAGGAGGCCCCCGCCGCCGAGCCCGCCGCCGAGCCCGCCGCCGAGCCCGAGCCCGAGCCCGAGCCCGGGCCCGTGACGCCGGAACAGGTCGCCTGGCCGATCAGCGCCCGCAGCCCCCGGGCCCTGCGCGCCCAGGCCGCCCGGCTGCACGCCGCCGTCACCTCCGGCGAGCCGCCCCGGCCCGCCGACGTGGCGCGCACCCTCGCCGGACGCGCCGCCCTCCCGCACCGCGCCGTCGTCCTCGGCCCCGACCACGCCGCCCTCACCACCGCCCTCGCCGCGTACGCCACCGGCACACCCGCCCCGGCCGCGCACGCCAACGGGACCGCGGTCCCCGCCGCGCACGCCAACGGGAGCTCCGCAAGCGGCGGGCCCGCCGGGGCGGCCGTGGTGGAAGGGGTGGCGGGGGAGCAGCCGAGGACGGCGTTCCTGTTCACCGGGCAGGGCGGGCAGCGGGCCGGGATGGGCCGCGAGCTCGCGGCGGCGTCGCCCGTGTTCGCCGCCGCCCTGGACGACGTGTGCGACGCGCTGGGCCCGTACCTCGACAGGCCGCTGCGGGACGTGATGTGGGCCGAGCCCGGCAGCGCCACCGCCGCTCTGCTCGACAGGACCGCTTACACGCAGCCGGCGCTGTTCGCCTTCGAGGTGGCCGCACTCAAGCTGCTCGCCTCGCACGGCGTGCGGCCGGACGCGGTCGCCGGGCACTCGGTGGGCGAGTACGCCGCCGCGTACGCCGCCGGGGCGTGGTCCCTGGCCGACGCCGCCCGCCTCATCGCCGCGCGCGGCCGGCTCATGCAGGAGCTGCGCGAGCCCGGCGCGATGGTGGCCGTGGAGGCCACCGCCGAGGAGGTCGCCGGGTCGATCGCCGGGCTGGAGTCGCGCGTGAGCGTCGCCGCCGTCAACGGCCCCGCCGCCGTGGTCGTGTCCGGCGCCGAGCGGGAGTGCCTGGCCGTCGCCGAGCAGTGGCGGGCCCGGGGCCGCCGCATCCGCCGCCTGCCGGTCAGCCACGCCTTCCACTCGCCGCTGATGGAGCCGATGCTGTCGGCGTTCGCCGCCGAGCTGGCGGGGGTGACGTTCGGCAGGCCGCACACCACGGCCGTCCCGGGAGCGGGCGGCACGTGGGCGAGCACCTCCTACTGGCTCGACCAGATCACCGGGCCGGTGCTGTTCCGGGCGGCGATCTCCCGCCTGGAGGACGAGGGCGTCGGCGTCTTCGTGGAGGTGGGGCCGCAGGCGGTGCTGTCCGGGATGGCGCACGACTGCGTCACCCGCGAGGACGCCGCGATCGTCCCCCTGCACCGCCGCGACCATACCGAGGCCGACGGGCTCGCCGGCTGCCTGGCCCGCGCCTGGACGGCGGGGGTGCGCGTGGACTGGCCCGCGCGGGCGGCGGGCGGCCGGCTCGTGGACCTGCCGACGTACGCCTTCGAGCGCGAACGCTACTGGCTCGCCCCGCCCGCGCCCGCCGCCGACCTGGCGGCGGCCGGGCTGCGCGAGGCCGGGCACCCGCTGCTGAGCGCGGCCGTCGACCTGCCCGAGGACGGGCCCGTGGTGCTGACCGGGCGCCTGTCGGTGGCCACGGCGCCCTGGCTGGCCGGGCACGCGGTGTCCGGGACGGTCGTGCTGCCCGGGGCGGCGCTGGCCGAGCTGGTCCTGGAGGCGGCCGGGCGGGTGGACTGCGACGCGGTCGAGGAGCTGGTGTTCGAGTCGCCGCTGACGCTGCCGCCGGAGGGCGGGGTGGCCGTCCGGGTGGTCGCCGAGAGCTCCGACGACGCGGGGGCCAGGCCGGTACGCGTGTACTCGCGGCCCGCCGGTGACCCGGACGCCGACTGGACCCGCCACGTGTCCGCCACCGTCACGGCGGGCGGCGCCCCGCAGGCGGCCGCGTACCCGTGGGCCGGGACCTGGCCGCCGGAGGGCGCCGAGCCGGTCGAGGTCGAGGGCGGTTACGAGCGGCTGGCCGAGCGCGGTTACGAGTACGGCCCGGCCTTCCAGGGGCTGCGCGCGGTGTGGCGGCGCGGCGACGAGCTGTTCGCCGAGGTCGCCCTGCCCGGCGACGTGGACCCCGCGGGGTTCGGCATCCACCCCGCGCTGCTCGACGCGGCCTTCCACCCGCTGCTCGTCGCCGGGGACGACGAGAGCGTGCGGCTGCCGTTCGAGCTGCGCGGCCTGCGGCTCCTCCATCCCGGCGCGGACCGGCTGCGGGTGCGCCTGACCGGCGCGGGCGGCGACGAGTGCGCGCTGGAGGCCGCCACCCCGGCGGGACAGCCGGCGCTCTCCTTCGCCTCCCTGCGCGTGCGGGCGGTCCCGTCCGGGACGCCGGCCGGGCCCGCGCAGGCGGTGTACGCCGTGGAGTGGTCCGAGACGCCGCCCGGCAGCGGCGTGGCCGAGGCCGTCGTCATCCCGTGCGTCACCGACCGTCCCGGCGACGTCCCCGCCGCCGTCCGCCGGCTCACCCAGCAGGTGCTGACGGCGATCGGCGACGCGCGGATGGCCGAGTCGCGGCTGGCGTTCGTCACCCGCTCCGGCGACCCGGCGGGCGCCGCCGTGTGGGGGCTGGTGCGCGCGGCGCAGGCCGAGCAGCCCGGCCGGTTCGTGCTGGCCGAGGTCGAGGACGGCCACGCCGACTGGGGCAGCCTGGCCGCCGTCGCCGAGCCCCAGGTACGGGTCCGCGACGGCAGGGTGCTGGCCCCGGCCCTCGTCCGCCGCAAGCCCGAAACCCGCCCATTGCTGGAAATTTCGGGGCCTGTGCTGGTGACTGGTGGCACCGGTGGTCTGGGCGCGCTGGTGGCGCGCCGTCTGGTGACGGTTCACGGTGTGCGGGATCTGCTGCTGGTGTCGCGGCGTGGTGAGTCCGCTCCGGGCGCCGGTGAGCTGGTGGCCGAGCTGGAGGAGCTGGGCGCCCGGGTCACGGTCGCCGCCTGCGACGTGGCCGACCGCGACGCCCTGGCCGCGCTGCTCGCGGACGTGCCCCTGGCCGGAGTCGTCCACACCGCGGCAGTCCTGGACGACGCGCTGATCGAGAGCCTGACCCCCGAACGCATGGACGCGGTGCTGCGCCCCAAGGCCGACGCCGCCTGGCACCTGCACGAGCTCACCCGCGACCGGGACCTGTCCTTCTTCGTGCTGTTCTCGTCGCTGGCCGGGGTGCTGGGGAACGCCGGTCAGGGCAACTACGCGGCGGCGAACGCGTTCCTCGACGCCCTCGCCGCCCACCGGCGGGAGCTGGGCCTGGCGGCGGTGTCGGTCGCCTGGGGCCTGTGGGACACCGCATCGGGCATGTCGGGCGGCCTCTCGCAGGCCGACGTCGCCAGGCTCGCCCGTACCGGCATCGCCCCCCTCACCGTCGACCAGGGCCTCGACCTGTTCGACACCGCGCTCACCAGCCCCGACCCCCTCGTCGTCGCCGCCCGCTGGGACACCGCCGGGCTGCGCGCCCGAGCCGAGGCGGGCGACCTGCCGCCCATGCTGCACGGCCTCGTCCGCACCCCCCGCCGCACCGCCAAGCCCGCCGGCGTGGCCGAGCTGATGTCCCGGCTCGCCACCCTCACCAGGGACGAGGCGCTGCGCCTGCTCACCGAACGGGTGCGCGGCCACGTCGCCGTCGTGCTCGCCCACGGCAGCCCCGACAAGGTCAGCGTCGACCGCGCCTTCAACCAGCTCGGCTTCGACTCCCTCACCGCCGTCGAACTGCGCAACCGGCTCAACGCCGACACCGGCCTGCGCCTGCCGCCCACGCTCGTCTTCGACCATCCGACGATCAGCTCGCTCGCCGAGTACCTGTTCAGCACCCTCGCGCCCGCGCCGCCCTCCCCGGAGGAGACCCTGCGCGGCGCGCTCGAACGTGTGGGATCCATGCTCACCAGCGCCACGGGCGACGGCGAGGCCATCCGCAGCAAGCTCGTCGCGGTGCTGCAGAGCGGCCTGGCCAGGTTCGGCGCGGCTCCGGACGGCGCGGGCCGTCCCGACACGGTGATGGACAAGATCGATTCCGCTTCCGACGAGGAGATCTTCGCCCTCATCGACAACGAGATGTGACGCCATGACCGAGACCGGAAGGGCCAGACCGATGGGGACCGAGGACAAGCTCCGCGCCTACCTCAAGCGCGCGACCGTCGAACTGGCGGACACCCGCAGGCAACTCGCCGACGAGGAGGGCCGCCGGCACGAGCCGGTGGCGATCGTCGGCATGGCCTGCCGCTACCCCGGCGGGGTGACGAGCCCCGAGGAGCTGTGGGACCTGGTGGCGTCCGGGGGCGACGCCATCACCGAGTTCCCCGCCGACCGGGGCTGGGACCTGGACGGCCTCTACGACCCCGACCCCGAGGCCGCGGGCAAGTCGTACGTCAGGCACGGCGGCTTCGTCCACGACGCCGGGGAGTTCGACGCGGGGTTCTTCGGCATGAGCCCGCGCAGCGCCCTGGCGACGGATCCGCAGCACCGGCTGTTCCTGGAGTCGTGCTGGGAGGCGCTGGAGCGGGCCGGGATCGACCCGGGCACGCTGCGCGGCAGCCGCACCGGCGTCTACGCCGGATGCATGTACGAGCACTACTCCACCCGGTTCCTGGAGCTGGCCCCCGGCTCGGTCGAGGGCACCCTGTTCACCTCCAGCGCCTCCAGCGTCCTGTCGGGGCGCGTCTCGTACACGCTCGGGCTGGAAGGCCCCAGCCTGACCGTCGACACCGCCTGCTCCTCCTCGCTCGTCGCCCTGCACCTGGCCGTGCAGTCGCTGCGGCGCGGGGAGTGCGCGCTCGCCCTGGCCGGCGGCGTGACGGTGATGGCGTCACCGGTGC
Source organism: Nonomuraea sp. NPDC023979 (assembly GCF_040639085.1). Classification (NCBI taxonomy): domain Bacteria; kingdom Bacillati; phylum Actinomycetota; class Actinomycetes; order Streptosporangiales; family Streptosporangiaceae; genus Nonomuraea; species Nonomuraea sp. NPDC023979. The sequence continues at coordinate 852 of NZ_JBEZZG010000013.1, read as the reverse complement.
CGTTCATCGAGTTCTCGCGGCAGCGGGCGCTGTCGGCCGACGGGCGGTGCAAGTCGTTCTCCGCCTCGGCGGACGGGGCGGCGTGGTCCGAGGGCGTGGGCGTGCTGGTGCTGGAGCGGCTGTCGTCGGCGATCCGCAACGGACGGCGCGTGCTCGCGGTGATCCGCGGATCGGCTGTCAACCAGGACGGCGCCAGCAACGGGCTGACCGCCCCCAGCGGCCCCGCCCAGGAACGCGTGATCGGCCAGGCCCTCGCCGACGCCCTGCTGGACACCCGCGACGTCGACGCCGTCGAGGCGCACGGCACCGGCACCCGCCTGGGTGACCCGATCGAGGCCGGGGCGCTGCTGGCCACCTACGGCCGGGGCCGCGGCGAGGGCCAGCCGGTGTGGGTCGGCTCGGTCAAGTCCAACATCGGCCACACCCAGGCCGCCGCCGGCGTCGCCGGAGTGATCAAGATGGTGCAGGCCATGCGCCACGGCGTGCTGCCGCGCACCCTGCACGTCACCGAGCCCACCGCGCACGTCGACTGGGAGTCCGGCGGCGTCCGCGTGGCCACCGAGGAGGTCGCGCTGCCCGCCGACCGCCCGGCCCGCACCGGCGTGTCCAGCTTCGGCGTCAGCGGCACCAACGCCCACGTCATCCTCGAAGCCGTCCCCGCCCCCACCGGCACGCCCGCCACGACCGGCGAGCCGCTCGTCTGGACCGTGTCCGCCAAGACCGAGACCGCCCTGCGCGCCCAGGCCGCCCGCCTGCGCCGCTACGCCGCCACCGCCACCGACGCCGACCTGCGCGCCACCGGCCGCGCCCTGGCCCGCCGCGCCGCGTTCGCGCACCGCGCCGCCGTCGTCG